>MNWZ01000018.1 GCA_001871925.1 Zetaproteobacteria bacterium CG1_02_53_45 | reverse complement strand
GCGCGTACGGGGTCATGCCAAAGTGATGTGCCATTTGATGTTCGGTATTCTTGCACTTACGGCTGATCAGCTCATGCGCATGATTCAATGAGCTGGCTTTATTCCATAGCTGAAGGCAAAAGGCTTCATGATATGAATGTCGTGGAACTGCCTGCCCTGAAAATCGAAAAACACCGGAGAACGGTACTCATCTGGAAAAACACACGGGCAAAACAAAAATTAAAACGATCAATTCCACGAACGAGTCATTGCCGATCAATATCACTCAGACTTTTGCAAGTGGCTCATAATATGTTATATACCAATATGTCCGGATTGCAACGGCATCATCAGGATTTTTCCCGGATGTGAAGCCCGCTCAAAGCAGGTTCAAGGTCCGGGGTGAGTGGCTACCTTAGGCTTGTTCTGTTCAGAAAATACGTTTTCCAAACTGGCCTGTTGCCCGTCTGGTTTTCAGGTTTTTACTCGGCATGGCGATGAAAGAGCAGTTTGTGGTGATACTCTTCCGGATCTTTGGTTTGGGTCATGGCACCGCCGCGCGGGAAGAGTGCGTCAAACAGGCGTGATACCCAGAAGCGCAGGGCGCCGAGCCTGAGCAGCAGGGGCAGTGCATCGCGCTCTTCCGGCTGCAACGGGCGCAGGGCTTCGTATCCGGCCATAAAGGCGTCGATACGCTGCTGATCACTATTCCCGAGCTGTACGGCCTGGGCATTCAGGGTGATGGCGATATCCATGGCGTAGGGTGCAGTGTGGGCATAGTAGAAGTCGATAATACCGGAAGCTTTGTCCTCTTCGAAGAGGATATTGTCCACGAACAGGTCGCCGTGAATCACGCCGCAGGGCAGTGAGTCCCAGACACAGGAGCGCTGGAATGCCAGCTCACTGCTCAACAAGGCTCCTGCTGCTTCACCATAGCGCTCTATGGTTTTATCCAGCACCTGGGCAACCTTTTCGGTCAGCCAGTTCGGTCCGGTAGGGCTCTCTCGAGGCTCTCTGAAATCAGCGCCGGCCAGATGCAGTTGGGCCAGAGACTCACCGGAAGAGCGCAACTGCCTTTCATTGAGCTGATCCAGCGTGCGGCCTGACAGGCAGGAGACGATGCATCCCTGTTTGCCGTGAACTTCGAAGAGCAGCGAATCGTCCCGGCGCTGCATTACATCCGGGCATGAGAGCCCGTTATGGGCAAGATGGCGCATCAGTCGCATGAACCAGGGCAGCTCTGTGGCATCCATACGTTCAAAGATCGTCAGGACGAAACGACCTGCATCCGCATGACCTTCGGTATTGATAAAGAAATTGCTGTTTTCAATGCCGGCAGCAATGCCTTCAAAACAGGTCAGCGTGCCGATGTCATAGTCGGTAAGGATGGCGGAAATATCGGAATCGGAGAGTTCAGTATAAACGGACATGGCGCAATCATAGCCATTGTGTTTTGGCTGTCAGCCATTGTCTGTGACTGCGGGAGAACAGCCATTGTTTGCAATGGCTTGAGCGGCTAGCGTTCGCGACCTTTATGGTGCAGGTATTCTATGGATAAAATTATAATTCAGGGCGGGGAAGTTCTGTCCGGTACAGTTGAGGCCAGCGGGGCGAAAAATGCTGCGCTGCCACTGCTTGCGGCAGCTATTCTTGTCGATGGTCCGGTGACTTACCACCGCATCCCGCATTTGAAAGATATCTCCACGATGATGACGCTGCTGGCCTGGCAGGGGGCTGATGTCTCCTATGACGACCAGCACTGTCTGCATGTGGATACGCGTCCTGCCACCAAATCCGAAGCGCCTTATGAACTGGTGAAAACCATGCGCGCATCTTCACTGGTACTCGGCCCGCTGTTGGCCCGTTTCGGTCAGGCCAGAGTCAGTCTGCCCGGCGGTTGTGCAATCGGTGCGCGCCCGATTGATATGCATCTGAAAGGTCTGGAAGCGATGGGTGCCGAGATTGATGTCGAGCAGGGTGATATTGTCGCCCGCGCCCCGAAGGGATTGTCCGGCGCGCATATTGTATTTGATCAGGTGACTGTAACCGGCACTGAAAATCTGATGATGGCTGCAGTGCTGGCCAATGGCGTGACTGTGCTCGATAACGCGGCGCGTGAGCCCGAGATTGTTAATCTGGCTGAATCATTGCGCACACTTGGTGCAAAAATCGAGGGCGACGGCAGCAATCGCATTGTGATCGAGGGTGTGTCGCGTCTGCACGGCGGTGAGATAATCACCATTGCCGATCGCATTGAAGCGGCGACCTATCTGGCCGCCGGACTGATTACCGGTGGCGATGTGACGGTGACGGATGTCGATCCCTCTATGCTGGAAGCCTTTCTGGCACGCGTGAGAGAGACCGGTTGCACGGTTGAGACCGGCAAGGATTTTATCCGCTGCAAGGCCAACGGTCGTCTGAAAGCGGTGGATATTCATACCCTGCCGCACCCGGGTTTTCCGACCGACTTGCAGGCTCAGTTTATGGCGCTGATGACACTGGCCGAAGGCACCAGTGTGGTGCGCGAAACCATTTTTGAAAACCGCTTTATGCATGTGCAGGAACTGGCGCGTATGGGGGCCCGTATCCGGCTCGACGGCAACACGGCGATTGTCACCGGTTGCGAACGACTGCAGGGCGCGCCTGTCATGGCCACCGACCTGCGTGCTTCCGCCTCACTGGTGCTGGCAGCGCTTGCCGCTGAAGGCAAAACCACCGTATCGCGTGTCTATCATATTGACCGCGGTTACGAGCGTATTGAAGAAAAACTGAGTAAACTCGGCGCGCGCATCAAGCGCCACAGTGTAAGTGAAAACTGGATGCAGGGAGCCCGTTTAGATGGCTGATACAAGACCGTTGACGATTGCGCTCTCCAAAGGCCGCATTCTGGAACAGACACTGCCGTTGCTGGCCGCGGCTGGCTTAACACCTGCTGAAGATGTGCAGACTACCCGCAAACTGATGGTGGGCGGCAGCTTTGCCGGTCAACAGGTACGTTTCCTGATTATCCGTCCGGCCGATGTCTGCACTTATGTTGAGCAGGGTGCTGCGGACATGGGCATTGCCGGCCGCGATTCGCTGCTGGAATATCGTCCGCATGTGTATGAACCGCTGGATCTGAAAATCGGCCGCTGTCGTTTGTGCGTGTGCGGGCCGAAAGCGCTGGTTGAAGCCGGTGCACCTGAGCGCGGCAGCCGTATTCGTGTGGCAACCAAATATGATCATCTGGCCAGCGAATATTATCTGGCTCAGGGCGTCCATGCTGAAATCATCCACCTGTACGGTTCTATGGAGCTGGCACCATTGGTCGGCATGGCTGAACGCATTGTCGATCTGGTGGAAACCGGTGGCACGTTAAAGGCTAACGGATTGATTGAGGAGACCACCCTGTGTGATATCTCCAGCCGCCTGATTGTCAATCCGGCCAGCTTTGCCACACGCAAGAGCCAGATCCAACCCATTATTGAACAGTTACGTCAGGCTGTTGATCAGTCGGATAACGGTTAAGGACAGAAGATATGAGCAAGATTCTAAGACTTGATTCAACACAGGCCGGTTTTACCGATAAACTGGATGCACTGCTGGCGCGCGAAGCCGATACCGGTGACGATGTGCAGGGGCTGGTGGCGGATATTCTCGCCGATGTGAAAAAACGCGGTAATGCGGCGCTGTGTGAATACACCGAACGTTTCGATGGCTGGGCCTGTGATGGTGATTCTATTGAAATTTCCCGCGAGCGTATGGAAGCGGCATGGCACGCGGTCTCCGATATGGATCGTGAATCGCTGCAGTTGGCGACGGATCGAATCCGCGCTTACCATGAACATCAGGTACAGGAAGACTGGGAATATACCGACGGTGTCGGCATGACGCTGGGCCAGCGCATTACGCCGCTGGACAGGGTCGGTCTGTATGTGCCCGGCGGCAAGGCTGCTTATCCGTCATCGGTGTTGATGAATGCCGTACCGGCTCAGGTGGCAGGTGTGAAAGAGATTGTCATGGTGGTGCCAGCGCCGCATGGTGAGATGAATGAGCTGGTGCTTGCGGCAGCCTACGTGTCCGGAGTGCAGCGCGGTTTTGCCGTGGGTGGTGCACAGGCTGTGGCCGCCCTTGCTTATGGCACTGAAACCATTCCTGCCGTAGACAAGGTAGTTGGCCCGGGTAACAAGTTCGTGGCCGCGGCCAAGCGTCAGGTGTTCGGCACCTGCGGCATTGATATGATTGCCGGTCCTTCTGAAATCGTGGTGGTGGCTGATGGCGGTCATCCTGCCTGGATTGCAGCTGATTTCCTCTCCCAGGCCGAACATGATGAAGCGGCCCAGAGTATTCTGGTTTCCACCAGTAAACACCTGCTCGATCAGGTTGCAGAGGCTATTGAGGCGCACCTGGCAGTACTGCCGCGTGCGGCTATTGCGCGCGCATCCGTAGAGACACATGGCGCACTGATTGTTGTGCAGAACTGGCAGGAAGCGGCCGATGTGGTCAATGTGATTGCGCCTGAACATCTGGAGCTGGCACTGGAGAATCCGGACGAGATTCTGCCATTGATCAGACATGCCGGTGCGATTTTTATCGGTCACTTCGTACCTGAAGCGCTCGGTGACTATATTGCCGGTCCCAACCATGTATTGCCGACCAACCGTACTGCCCGCTTCTCCAGTCCGCTGGGCGTTTACGATTTCCAGAAGCGCAGCAGTGTGATTCGCGCAACGCGTGCCGCTGTTGAAAAGATCGGTCCCGCGGCCGCACACCTTGCCCATCGTGAAGGTTTGCAGGCCCATGCCCTGACCCTCGAACTGCGCTTGAAAGACAAAGCATGATACGGGGCGATATCAAGGCTCTTGCAGCCTATCACGTGCCGGACTCCTCCGGTTTGATCAAACTTGATGCCATGGAAAATCCGTTCACCATGCCGGCTGACCTGCGCAAGAAATGGATGAGTCGTCTGGAAACGGTGGATATCAACCGCTATCCGGATGCGGAGATGTATGCCCTGCGCCAGAAGATTGCCAAACATGAGGGTGTGGAACCGGAACAGGTGCTGCTCGGTAATGGCTCGGATGAAATCATCCAGATGTTGCTGATTGCCAATGTGCCGGGAACCTGTGTGATCCCCGGCCCTACGTTTGTCATGTACAATCTGGTTTCGCAGTGGCTCAAACGTCCTGTGGCGACCGTGCCGCTGGCAGAAGATTTTACCCTTAAGGATGAGCATTTCCTGCAGGTGTGTGCGCGTGAAAAGGCGGAAATCGCTTTTCTCGCCTGTCCGAACAATCCGACTGGCAACTTGTGGAGTCAGGAGAGGGTTGAGAAAATCGCCAGAGGTTTTGGCGGCCTGCTGGTGATTGATGAGGCCTATGGCCCGTTCTCCGAGCGTACCCATAACTACCTGATCACATCCAATGTAATGGTGCTGAAAACCTTCTCCAAGGTGGGCTGGGCGGGCTTGCGTTTGGGTTATCTGCTTGGTGATGCGGAAGTGATTGCTCAGGTGAACAAGGTACGCATGCCGTATAATATCAACGCCCTGACTCAGGCCTCAGCGGATTTCCTGATTGATCACTTTGATCTGTTTGAGAAGCAGGCCGCAGTGATTCGTGATGAGCGTGAGCGTATGGCCGAAGCGCTGGCTGAAATCGACGGTATTCAGGTGTTTCCGTCACAGGCCAATTTCCTTCTGGTCCGGGTGGAAGATGCCAATGCCGTGTTCGAGGCTTTGAAGCAGGCCGGAATCCTGATCAAGAATATGCATGGTGCCGACCGTTTGCTGGTCAATTGCCTGCGTATCACCATCGGCACTGAAGATGAAAATAATGCGGTACTGGCCGCACTACGGGAGATTCTGATATGAGCAGAAATGCATCGATTGATCGTGCGACCAAAGAGACCTCGATCAGCCTGAGTCTCGATCTGGATGGCACCGGCAAGGCGGAACTGAACTCTTCGATTCCGTTTCTGGATCATATGCTCGAGCAGATTGCCCGCCATGGCCTGATCGATTTGATGGTGACGGCCAAAGGTGACCGCGAGATTGATGATCATCATACGGTTGAAGATATCGGCATCTGTCTGGGCGAGGCGCTGCGTGATGCGATCGGGAACAAGTCCGGTATCGTGCGTTACGGCCATGCTTATGTGCCGTTGGATGAGGCGCTCTCACGCGTTGTGCTCGACTTCTCCGGCCGTCCGGGCCTGGAATACCATATCGATTTTCCCAAAGAGACGGTTGGCGGTTTTGATATCGACCTGTTCAAGGAATTTTTTCAGGCGGTGAGTAATCACGGCCGCATTACGATCCATATCGATAACCTGCGCGGTAATAACAACCACCACATTATCGAAACAGTATTCAAGGCGTTTGGCCGCGCCCTGCGCATGGCTGTAGAAGCCGACCCGCGCCAGACAGGCATCCCCAGCACCAAAGGCGCACTTTGATCACAAATTTTTATTTTTCACCGCAGAGGACGCAGAGTATAACTTTGTTCCTTCGCGTGCTCTGTGCTCTTGGTGGTGAGCTTTGATAGGTTTAATTAACTATGGCATGGGCAACCTGCATTCGGTGGCCAAGGCGCTGGAAAAAGTCGGTGGACAGGTTGAGCTGGTATCCGATGCCGATGCGCTGAAAAATTATGACCGCATTGTACTGCCTGGCGTGGGAGCATTTCGTGACTGTGTCGCTGCCCTGAAAGAAAGTGGTATGGATGCGGCACTGAAAGAGCAGCTTGCCGCAGGCAAACCCTTCCTTGGCATATGTCTGGGTATGCAGGTGTTGATGGATGTCTCCTACGAATTCGGCCGTTACCCCGGGCTCGGGCTGATTCCCGGTGCTGTAAAACCTTTTCCTGCTGACCACCCGCAGCGCGGCTTCAAAATTCCGCATATGGGCTGGAATGATGTGGTGATTTCCGCTGCGAAAGAGACGCATCCCGTGCTGGCGCCGCTGGCCGGTTCCCAGGTCTATTATGTACACTCTTACTGCTGCATGCCTGCGAACCCTGAACACCTGCTGGCCGCCTGCTCCTATGGCGATTATCCATTCGCTGCTGCGATCGGTCGCGACAATATCGTGGCCGTACAGTTTCACCCGGAAAAATCCCAGCGGGCAGGCCTCGCGCTATTGGAGGCATTCCACCAATGGAATCCATAAATACCGTCAACACATTTGAGCTGATTCCCGCCATTGATCTGAAGGGCGGCCACTGCGTACGTCTGAAGCAGGGACGTATGGATGATGCGACCGATTACGGTGATGATCCGGCCGCTATGGCAGCCCACTGGCAGGCGCTCGGTGCCAAACGCCTGCATGTAGTGGACCTTGACGGCGCTTTTGCCGGCAAACCGGCCAATCGTGAAGCTATCCGTGCCATCTGTTCCGGGATGCATATTCCGGTACAACTTGGTGGTGGTTTGCGTGACCTCTCGATGATCGAGGCGACGCTGAATCTCGGCATTAATCGCGTGATTCTCGGTTCTATTGCCGTTTCCAATCCGGCGCTGGTGGAGGAGGCGTGCAAGGCTTTCCCCGGCCAGATCTGTGTCGGTATTGATGCCAGGGGCGGCATGGTGGCTGTACACGGCTGGGATGATGTGACTGATGTGCGAGCCGTTGATCTGGCGCGCAAATTTGAAGATGCCGGTGTGTCGGCAATTATCTACACGGATATTGCCCGCGACGGCATGCTGACCGGCCCGAATATCGAGGAGACCGTGACTCTGGCCCGGTCGATCTCCATTCCGGTGATTGTCTCCGGTGGTGTGGCGAAGATGGATGATGTGACCGCCTGTGCTGTACATGTGGCCGAAGGTATCTGTGGGGCCATCACGGGTCGCGCCATCTACGAAGGTGCCATCGACTTCGCTGCCGCGATGAAGGCCCTGAAATGAAAAGCTATTCACCACAGGGGGCACAGAGGGTATACCTTTCTGTTTCCTCTGCGTCCTCTGCGTCCTCTGTGGTAAAAATAAAATGCTGAGTAAACGAATTATACCCTGTCTGGATGTGGCGCACGGGCGTGTGGTCAAGGGCGTCCAGTTTGTCGATATCATTGATGCCGGCGACCCGGTTGAGGCTGCGATCAAATATGATCAGCAGGGCGCTGATGAACTGACCTTCCTCGATATCCGCGCCAGCCATGAGAGCCGTGGCACGCTCTATCACATGGTGACCGAGGTTGCCGAGCATGTGTTTATGCCGCTGACCGTGGGTGGCGGCGTCAAGGCTCTGGCTGATATCGAAGGGCTGCTGCATGCCGGTGCCGACAAGGTGTCGATCAATACGGCTGCTATCTTTACCCCTGAGCTGGTCAAACAGGCGGCTGAGCGCTTCGGCTCCTCAACCATCGTTGTGGCAATAGATGCCAAGTCTGTTGATGATCATTGGGAGTGTTTTACGCATGGTGGCCGCAAACCGACCGGCATAAATGCTGTGGAGTGGGCGCGTCGCATGTCCGATTACGGGGCCGGCGAGATTTTACTGACCAGTATGGATGCCGACGGCACCAAAAACGGCTATGACATTCCGCTTACGCGTGCGGTCGCCGATGCGATCAGTGCCAATGTGGTGGCATCCGGCGGCGTGGGTACGCTCGAGCATATGGCGGAAGGTTTAAAAGCCGGTGGTGCCGATGCAGTGCTGGCTGCTTCCATCTTTCATTTCGGCACTTACACCATCGATGAGGCTAAACAGTTTCTGGCTGCGCAAGGGATTCCGGTCCGACAGATTAAGGGATACTCTGAATAACTGCATCCTGAAGTTATTCAGGCGGGACATCCATATCCCGCAGGATGCTCTGACTTTTTCAGAGCATCCTTAGCTTCCTATGTTGGGTTTTGGCTGTTTTCAACTATACTCACATGAAGAACTTACCGGGTGCTGAACTGTCGGCATACTGGCGAGCATGGAGAGGCGTCGTTGAAGCAACCGGGATCGAATAAAATGCGCAAACAGGGCAGGTCTTGGCAGGTCTTGGCAGGTCTTGGCAGTGATTGCGCATGCCCGGATCCTGCGTGGCTACAATCGCGCTCAGCCGTTGCTTGCTGGAAGCTCGCCGGCGCTATCCTTAACGCTCTATTCGACTGGTTCTGCAGTTTGAAGCAACGATTTAAGCGACCTGTTTATCGTTTTCTCTGTGCTTGTCTGGCACTGGTATTCATATCGACTGCTGCTTCTATGCCGCTTCATGCGGCTGAACGGGTCAGGGCAGGCGTAAGCGACCTGACCTCCGTATATATCTATAACTTTATCCGTTTTACCGACTGGCCGGAGTCTGTTTTCAGGCAGGGCAAGGCCGGTCTGATGATCAATGTTCTTCATAATCAGGACGTTTATGACATATTGCAGACCATCATAGCCAGACCTGCCGGTCAGCAGCTCGACCTGGAGTTGCAGTCCTGCATGCAGAGTGACTGTATTCAAAACAGTTCGGTTCTCTTTATAGGAGAATCAGATCGGGGCCACTTCAGCCAGTTATTGGAACTCGTTGAGGGGAAACCCATACTGACTATTTCCGACATTCCGGGTTTTGCCGCGCAGGGCGGCATGGTCGAAATTAAATATCACAACGAAAAACTCACTTTTGTCGTCAATTTACAGGCAGTGAAAGATGCCGGGCTCTATATCAGTGCGCAGCTATTGCAATTGGGTGAGATCGTTGGGAGGGGCAATGAATAGAACGACTTCTACTTCTATCCAGCGTCAGCTCCAGCTCTTCTTCGTTTTAACACTTGGATTTACCGTGCTTGTCATGGGTGGCGTGTGGATCAGTTACAATCAGGTGATGCTCGAAAAGGAAGCTGAACGGGTGCTGATTGTTGAGGGTGACATCATAGGTGCTGCCGCGAGACCCGCCATGATGTTTAACGATCAGCGCATGGCAGGTCAGCTGCTGCGGCCCATGCAGTTTGATAAGGATATCTCTGTGATCAAGTTGTTCACCTATGATGGCAATGCGCTGTTTACCTATGCTGCAGAAGGCGACACTGCAGGGGTAAGCCAGGCTGTTGCGTTCCGGAACAGCCAGATCAGCTCTTATGAAAATGGCAGGCTGCATCTTTACCGGGTTGTTGAGCATAAGGGTGAACCTGTAGGTGTGATCTATCTCGAATCTGAACTGACGCATTTCAAAGAGAACCAGCATGCAGCTCTGCTTACGGTGTTGATGTAAGCGTCAAAGCAACCTCATCTACCGCTTATAAATTGAAGGCTCAGACTTCGCATTAAATTTGATGTGGAGGCAATATAATGGCAGAGAATCCAA
>MNWZ01000100.1 GCA_001871925.1 Zetaproteobacteria bacterium CG1_02_53_45 | reverse complement strand
CTCTGGCCATCCGGCGCGGCCATAAACGCGCCATCGTTGCGCTTGCTCACAAACTCTTGCGGACATGCTACTTCATGATCAGTCGCGGCGAGCATTACCGGGATTCGACCGTCGATTACGAAGCAATGGCAGTTAAACGCAATGCGCCTCGCTGGATCAAGGCGCTGATTAAGTTCGGCTACATGCCTCAACGGGCCTGAGCCTGTTATAAATCCAGCTTGCTATGCAGCCTGCAATGGCTGAGGGATGCTTGCGATCTGAATCGGGATCATTTCATGTTAAGCGAAAAGTGAATGATCCGCTGGCCGTGACAGAAAATCTGGAAAATATTGAGAGTGTCAGCCACCGTGCGGCCGAGATCGTACGCCAGCTGCTTACCTTCGCACGCAAGGACAGTGTTACGATGCACAGCGTCCCGCTCAATGCCTTTATCAATGAAAGTTTGAAGCTGGCACGCAGTGCGATCCCGGACAATATCAGTGCTGTCAGTGATATCAGCGGGCAGAAGATGGTGATGAAGGGCGATGCCACGCAGCTGCAGCAGGTGATCATGAACCTGATCAATAATGCCCGCGATGCTGTCGAGGATAGTGCAGACCCTCGCATTAAAGTGTCCCTGTCATTGTACGAACCTGACGCTGCCTTCCTGCACAAACACCCGGAAGTCACAGGGGGTGAGCTGGCCCACCTGAGTGTTGCGGATAATGGCAGTGGCATTCCGACCGAATTGATTGATAAGGTATTTGAACCGTTTTTTACAACCAAAAGTGTAGGCAAAGGCACGGGGCTTGGTCTGGCCATGGTCTATGGCGCTGTACAGCGCCATAACGGTGTGCTGGAAATTGACAGTATATCGGGAGAGGGAACCACCGTGCATGTCTATCTGCCGGCAGTGCATGAGCGCAGGCAGGAGGGCAGAGAGGTAAAACAGGAGAGTATTACAGGTCAGGGCGAAATGATCCTGTTGGTGGATGATGAAGTGATGATTCTGGAGACAGTCGGTACGGTGCTAAGACGGCTCGGCTATCGGGTGGTTGAGCGCACAAACGGCCAGGAAGCTTTTGATTACTATCGTGATCACCGGCGAGAGATCGCCATCGTCATCTCCGATGTATTGATGCCGGTGTTGGGCGGCATTGAGTTGGTTCAGGCTATTCGCAAGCTGGATAGTCATGTGCCGGTGATCCTGATGACCGGTTATGACGCTTCCGGTCGTGCCGAACAGATCGGCGATGTCGATCATTGTGCATTGCTCAACAAACCGGCACCTATTGCCGATCTCAGCCTGCTGATCAGGGAGATGATTCAAGCTGCATAAATGGTCTCAGGGAGAGACGGAAAAATTTACCTGTCTCTGAAGCCCATGAAAGGGCTGAAAAACTGAACGCATAGTTTTTCAGAACATCCGTAGCTTTTCTCCATTGTGCTCAGGGCGTATTGTTCCGGTATGGGTGAGAGGAGAGTGCAATGATACCAAAAGCCGTACTGCTGGATCGCGACGGGGTTATCAATTTCGATTCTCCGGATTATATTCTGGCGCCCGATCAATGGCAGCCGATTCCCGGCTCGCTGGCGGCGATTGCGCGTCTGCATGCTGCCGGTATTGCCGTGGGTATCGTCAGCAATCAGTCAGGGCTCGGGCGCGGCATGATGGATCAGCAAGCATTCAATGATATTCACGGCAAGATGATGCTGGCCATTGAGCAGGCCGGCGGTTTTATTTCACATATCGCCTATTGCCCGCATGGACCCGATGATCAGTGTGATTGTCGTAAACCTGAACCCGGCATGGTGTTTGATTCGCTTGCCGCACTGGCCTTGTCCGAGCAACCTGAACAGGTGCTGTTTATCGGTGATTCAATCCGTGATGTGCAGGCCGCGCATGCAGCCCATGTGCCGGCCATGCTGGTGCAGAGCGGTTACGGCGATGCGGATAAAATCCTGCAGAAAGCACGAGTCCTGCAGCCGGATATTGAGTTTTATGCTGATCTGGCCGAAGCCGTAGTGATGATACTCGCGGAGAAGAGCTGATGCTGCTGATCCGTTCGGCGCTGTTCAATGTCTGTTTTATGGTGCTGACAGCGCTGTTTTCGCTGCTGATCATCCTGTTTCGCCCGTTCGGTTTTTCCGCTTCATGGGTATGGGCGAAAATGTGGTCGCATACGGTGTTCCTGCTGCTCAGGCTGCTTTGCGGCATCCGCATTGTTATCGAGGGCAGAGAGCATATGCCGGATCACGCCTGTGTGGTGGTAGCCAAGCATCAGTCAGCGGCCGAAACCGTGGCCATGCCGATTCTTGTCCCCCCTTACACATGGATACTCAAGCGTGAGCTGTTCAATATTCCCTTCTTCGGTTGGGCGCTGGCATTGATGGGCACGATCGGCATTCGCCGTGGCTCTCCGCGCGAAGCGATCAGGCAGGTGATCACCGATGGCACAGCCATGCTTGCACAGCAGCGCTGGGTGGTAATTTTTCCGGAAGGCACACGCGCTGCTGTCGGCACTACGGGTAATTACCAGCCCGGTGGCATCATTCTGGCCCAGAAGGCGAAATCCGGCATTCTGCCCATGGCGCATAATGCCGGAGCCCTGTGGCCCAAACGCGGCTTTATCAAAACACCGGGCATCATCACCTTCCGTTTCCTGCCCTATATTCCGGCAGAACAGGTGGTTGCGATGAAACGCAATGAACTGCTGGAGCGGTTGAAAACCGACATCGAGGCGGCTACGCGCGCACTGGGCGGGTAAAGACTTTCACCGCAAAGGACGCGAAGGACGCAGAGGAAAGACGAAGTATAAGAATATGGTCTCTGGCACGACTCCAATGACCTCGGATATTTATTCGCAATAGTGTGTTGGAGTTATTAAACAAACACTCTCTTTCATTACCTTGCTTTTCCTCTGCGTCCTTCGCGTCCTCTGCGGTGAATAATCAGCCTTTCTTCTCTTCTTCTGCTTCCACACCGGTTTCCGAAGTCGCATCAACAGCATCATCGACGGCTTCTTCTGTCTCTGTGATTGCCGGTTCTATTTTTTCCGCCGCTTTCTGTTTCGCTTCAGCAGCCTTCTCTTTGATGACAGGTTCGGCTTCTGAAACTTCAGCGACGCTGTCATCAATCAGGGCTGTTGCGGATGGAAAGTCATCAAACGGGAAGGGCCGCTTTTCGGTATTAAAGCTCAGATAGCGGTAAATCTGATAGATAAATGTTGCCAGCTGGCTGCCGAAGCTGAGCAGCTTGTCATTACGCTTGGCGGTAAACAGTACCCAGAGGAACTGCGCGGCAATCACCACGACCAGAACCACGCGTGTGGCGGCAAAGACCACAGCGAATACGAGCATAAACACGAGTCTCAGCCAGATGTTGGTATCCATCACATTTTCTTTCAGATCGTCACGCATGGTTCTTTTCTCCTGGGTTGATCAAATTATTTCGGCGATTATAGCAGAGGAGCAATGACCAAAGATACGATAGCCATCACATTAATGAGAATATTCATTGATGGGCCTGATGTATCCTTGAACGGATCGCCGACTGTGTCTCCGACGATGGTCGCATTGTGAACGCTGGAGCCTTTGCCGCCGAGATTACCTTTTTCAACGTACTTTTTGGCATTATCCCAGGCGCCACCGGCATTGGACATCATCAATGCCATCAGCACACAGCAGACGAGTGCCCCGGCCAGCATGCCTCCGAGCGCCTCTGCACCGAGTCCGAAACCGACAACCACAGGCGAAGCCACGGCCAGTACGCCGGGCAGCACCATCTTCTTCAGTGCGGCATTGGTGGCGATCTCAATACATGCGGCATGATCCGGCTTACCTGTACCCTGCATCAGTCCGGGAATTTCACGGAACTGGCGGCGGATTTCCCTGATCATTTCAAACGCGGCATGGCCCACGGCAGTCATGGTCAAGGCGGTCACGAGGAACGGGGATACGCCGCCAATAAACATGCCGATCAGCACCAGTGGATTATTCAGCTTCAGGCTGAATCCGGGGTTATGCAGTGCTACGGTTTCGACAAAGGCGGCGATAATGGCCAGCGCAGCAAGTGCGGCAGCACCGATAGCAAAACCTTTGCCGATAGCGGCAGTGGTATTGCCCAGTTCATCGAGTGAGTCGGTAATCCTGCGTGTTTCATCACCCATGCCGGCCATCTCGGCAATACCACCGGCATTGTCGGCAACCGGCCCATAGGCATCGATGGCCATGGTGATGCCGACTGTGGCCAGCATGCCGACAGCAGCGATGCCCACGCCATAGAGCCCGCAGAGTTGCGTAGATGCATAAATGATGGCGCCAATAGTCAGCGTTGGCATGACTACAGACTCCATGCCAGTCGCAAGTCCGGCAATCAACACGGTGGCAGGGCCTGTTTCACCGGCTTTGGCGATATCGCGTACAGGTTTGCCGCCGGTATAATATTCGGTAACGATTCCAATCACGATGCCGCCGGCAGCACCTGCAACAATGGCTCCCCAGACAGACAATGAAACGTCTGCATTGCCGACAAGGAAGCAGGAGGCAATGATAAAAATCACTGTTGCACCGACGGTGCCGATGCGCAACGCCAGGTGCGGATCTTTGTTGGCTGAAATGCGAACCAGAAAAATACCCAGTACCGAGCAGATCAGACCGAGTGATGCCAGTGCCAGCGGCAGAAACATCAGCGTCTGCTGCTGGCCCAGCGGGTCCAGGATATCCGCAGTCATGGTTGAAGCCATGGCAATTGTGGCAATGATGGCGCCGCAGTAGGACTCGAAGATATCCGAGCCCATGCCGGCGACATCACCGACGTTATCCCCGACATTGTCGGCAATCACACCGGGATTACGCGGATCATCTTCGGGAATGCCGGCCTCGATTTTACCCACCAGGTCGGCGCCGACATCGGCACTTTTGGTATAGATACCGCCACCCACGCGCGAGAACAGGGCAACTGACGATGCACCCATGCCGAAGCCGTGGATGGCATGGGCCGTTTCAGGATCGCCACCGAAAAAGAGATATAACGTACCCAGGCCAAGCAGGCCGAGCGAGGCGACAACCAGCCCCATGATGGAGCCGCCATAGAAGGCAATAATCAGTGCTTTGGCGGCGCCGTGATGTTGGGCCGCCATAGCTGTGCGCACATTGGCCCGGGTGGCTGCGAACATGCCGATGTAACCGGCCAGTGCCGAGCAGATCGCACCGGCAAGGAAAGAAATGGTGCTGTTCTGCCCGAGCGTGAATGCCAGAATAAGGGCAACAACAGTGACAAACAGAGCCAGAATCGTGTATTCACGTTTCATGAATACCATGGCACCCAGATGGATGGCTTCAGCAATTTCAGCCACCAATCCGGAACCTGCCGGGTATTTTTTCACCAGTTGATACAGATACAGTGCGATGATCATACCTGCGCCGCCGAACATGGCGGGGATCATATGCTCTCCCATGGTTACTCCCTGTTTAGCCTGTACGGACTCCAATAAAAAAAGGTGGTTGATTGCTCAACCACCTTTATGATGTTTCAAGCCGCAAGCGTCAAGCGCAATGGCTTAATCTTTTGCCTCGTAGCGGGCAATTGAATCGATGATTTCCTTCTTGGCAGCGGCCGCATCAGCCCAACCGGTGACTTTCACCCACTTGTTCTTTTCCAGATCCTTGTAGTGTTCAAAGAAGTGTGTGATCTGGTCAATAAGGAATGCCGGCAGATCTTCAGGGCCTTTGACGTCGCAGTAGTACGGTTTGAGTCTGGATGCAGGTACAGCCAGAATCTTGGCATCCATGCCGGCTTCATCTTCCATGATCAGTACGCCGACCGGGCGGCAGGGAATCACACAGCCCGGAATCAGGGCAAACTGGGATACCACCAGTACATCCACCGGATCACCGTCATCGGAGAGTGTGTTGGGCACAAAGCCATAGTTACACGGGTAGTGCATGGCGGTGTGCATAAAGCGATCCACGAATACTGCACCGGATGCTTTATCCAGTTCATATTTGATTGGATCGCCGTGCTGCGGCACTTCGATTACGACATTGATCTCGTCAGGCACATTTGCACCCGCTGGAATTTTTGTAATATCCACGATTTACTCCCCCTGTTGGTTGTTGGCGTAATTATTCACTACGAAGCCTGCGAAGTACATGAAGGTTTTCACCGCAAAGGTACCCCGGGGCACTCTCTATTGCGCAAGCACAATTCACCTTGGCGCAAAGTTACGCAAAGTATTTATGAGAAGGATAATCAGACGATCGACAAAGATGAAGTTGCAGCCTGACCGTCAACATACATGAATATTAGAATTCCTTTGCGATCCTTTGCGTCCTCTGCGGTTCAAATCTTTTAAACGTTGAAGCGGAAGTGCATCACGTCACCGTCTTTGACAATGTACTCCTTGCCTTCCAGACGCATTTTGCCCGCTTCCTTGGCTTTGGCTTCGCCGCCAAAGGAGACAAAGTCTTCATAGGCGATGGTTTCGGCGCGGATAAAGCCCTTTTCAAAGTCGTTATGGATGACGGCTGCAGCTTTGGGTGCGGTATCACCGCGATGAATGGTCCATGCACGCACCTCTTTGACACCGGCGGTGAAGTAGGAGATCAGATCCAGCAGCGTATAGGCTTCGCGGATGACGGTATTCAGGCCCGGCTCGGTGAGGCCGAGATCGGAGAGGAATTCCGTGCGTGATTCTTCATCCATCTCCACCAGTTCAGATTCAATCTGGGCGGAGACAACGGCTACACGGGCGCCTTCCTCTGCAGCAAATTTACGTACCAGTTCGACATAGGCATTGCCATCGGGCAGCGAAGCATCATCGACATTGGTGACATAGAGAACCGGTTTGGCAGTGAGCAGACAGAGCTCTTTGATCATGTTCATCTCGTCTTTATTTAAGCCCTGACGGCGAACAGGTGTGCCGTCTTCGAGTGCCTGATTCACCTTTTTGAACACTTCAACCTGGTTTTTTGCATCTTTGTCGCCGGTGCGCGCCAGTTTTTCTATGCGAATCAAACCCTTCTGAACGCCGTCCATATCCTTGAGCATCAGTTCCGTATCGATAATCTCGATATCGGAGAGCGGGTCCACTTTGCCGGCCACATGTGTGACATTTTCATCATCAAAGCAGCGAACCACATGGGCGATAGCCGAGCATTCGCGGATATTGGCGAGGAACTTGTTGCCCAGTCCTTCGCCGCTGGATGCGCCTGCTACAAGGCCGGCAATATCTACAAACTCAACAACAGCGTGCTGAACAGCCTGCGGTTTGACGATGAGAGAGAGTGCATCAATACGTTTATCGGGCACCGGCACAATACCGACGTTGGGGTCGATGGTGCAGAACGGGTAGTTGGCAGCTTCTGCACCGCCACCGTTGAGTGCGTTAAACAGGGTGGATTTGCCTACATTGGGCAGTCCTACAATTCCGATACTCAGTGCCATGTTTATAACCTCGGATTTACCGCAAAAGAGCAAGCGGTGATGTCCCGCCGCGCGATAGTAATAATATGCTTGAATATTGTTGGTGAAAGCAGGGGATGAAGCGGTACAGCGTTTGTTCGGCCTGGTGGCTGGCTAAAACCTGTTACCCTTATTCTCGCATTCTGTTTTCCCATTATTCAAGAACCTCTATCGCGCGATGGGAATGCCATCGCTTGCTCCTCTGCGGTGAATGTTTATTAAGTTTGCAGTGCCAGATGAATGCGGTTGGCCGCTTTGTCTGTTTCACCATTGATCACTGTGTTGATCTCTTTGAGCAGGGCATCGAAGATGCGGTTTTCATCGGCCCGGTCACCCTCATCGGCTTTGCCTAAGACCCAGGCGGAAATATCCCCGTGGAGCGGGCGTCCGATACCGACTTTGATGCGTATATAGTCGGGTGTCGGCAGTTGTGCATTGATCGAACGCAGTCCGTTGTGGCCGCCGTGGCCGCCACCTTTTTTGATGCGCAGTTTGCCGCTGGGCAGGTCAAGGTCATCGTAAACGACCACGATATCCTGCTCATCCACCTGATAATAACGCGCCAGGCCAGCCACAGCGTCACCGCTGTGATTCATGAATGTTTGCGGTTTGACCAGTAACACACGACCTGCACCGGTTTCCCATGTGGCGCTTTCCGCATGAAAACGAGGGGCCGCGTCAAAGCGCAGCCCCTCTGATTTTGCTAACAGATCGAGAAAACGGAAGCCGATGTTATGGCGTGTCTGCTCATACTTGTTGCCTGGATTGCCCAGTCCGACAAGTAGTTTCATCTGTGATTTTACTCGCTTTCAGCTTCTGTTTCTTCTGCTTCGCCAGCGCTTGATCCGGCACCCTTAGGCGCAGATACGTTCAGTACGGCAAAGTTCACTTCATGATGAACTTCGACGCCTGCAGGCAGTGCGATCTCTTCGATATGGACGCTATCGCCCATTTCAAGCTTGGAGCAGTCGATTTCGATGTGTTCAGGAATGGAGTCGGCACGGCAGGTAACTTCCAGTGCGTGACGGATCATGTCGATCATACCGCCCTTGGCAACGCCCGGGCACTTGTCAGCATTGATCGCAACAACTGGAATTTCCAGTGTGATGCTGTCTGAAGCTAATACACGCAGAAAGTCGATGTGGGTCGCAGTGTCCATCAGCGGATCGTACTGGGTTGCTTTCAGCAGTACGGTGTTTTTAACGCGAGAGCCTTTCACGTTCACATCGAACATGGAGGTGTGGAAGTGTTCTTCGTTGAGCAGTTTGCTTACAGTGTTGTAATCCATAGTGATGGCGATGTCAGGCTTGCCGCCACCGTAAATAATACCCGGCAGTTTACCTGCGCGGCGCAGGCGGCGGGTAGCTGCTCTGCCAGTTTCTTCGCGAAGCTCAGCTTCAACAATATAATCACTCATGGTGTATCCTCCGGAAAATTGCACCGTCAGGTTGTCCCGTCACGGTGGGCATCGGTTTGGTGGTCTCCGACGCGGGCGCGCACTCTATGCATCACAATATAAAAGTCCAATTTGTTCTGTGCTTGTTTGGGGGTATACAGGTTTCGATGTTGGGTTAAGAGTGGGGTAGTAAAATGGCTGCAGGGGCGTGGATATTGACTGAAACATTGGCGGATAACGGTTTTTAAGATGGCGGATCAGATTATGATCATGGCGCTGCTGCTGTGTATGAATGGCACTTTCGGTCTCTACATCTACCTCCGTTTCAGCCCGAGAAAACGGATACTGGTTGCCATGTCTGAAGATGAGTATGAGCGCTATAAGGAGTCCATGCCGCCGCTGTCCAAACTCAATCCGTACGGCAGGAAACTGGCTGTTGGCATGTGCTCAACCATTGCAGGCTGTCTGTTGCTGCTCTTTAAGCTGTTTCTGGTTCACTGAAGGATTCAGTTGTTACGACTGAAGCATTGAAACGGGATCTCATTTCCCGGTCATGGATCTTCCAGAAGAATCAGGGCTGCGTAAATATTGCATGGAAATCAACTCTGCTTCAGCTGCGCCTCGAACTCATCAATCGGAACAGGCTTGCCGAACAGGTATCCCTGATAGTGCGTACAGCAGCTGCTCTTGAGAGAGTGCAGCTGTTCTTTCGTCTCCACCCCTTCAGCAATGACACCCACGCCCAGATGATGTGCCATGGCAATGATGGTGCCTACAATCGCTTTGTCGCTGCTGTCGGTGGCTATATCGCGTACAAATGACTGGTCAATTTTGAGCTGATCGAGCGGTAAACGTTTGAGATATTGCAACGATGAATAACCGGTGCCGAAGTCATCCAGTGAAAACTGGATACCGATCTTTTTCAATGCATGCATGCTTGCAATAGTATCTTCGATATCGCTCTGCAACATGCTTTCGGTCAGCTCCAGTTTGAGCAGCATGGGGTTAATGGCGTGGCGTTGTACGGTTTCATGCACCTGATTCACAAAATCAGCCTGATGGAACTGCTTGGCGCTCACATTCACCGCCAGCGTGAGATTACTGGTCAGGGTATCTTTCTCCCATGCCTTGATCCGGGCACAGGCAGTATCGAGCACCCATTGCCCGATGGGCAGGATCAGCCCTGTTTCTTCTGCCAGAGGAATAAACTGTACGGGAGATATCATGCCGCGCTCAGGGTGTATCCAGCGGATCAGTACCTCGGCTCCCCGCGTGTGGTGCGAACTGTCGACCTGAATCTGGTAATACAGCTGGAGTTGCTGTTTTTCAAGTGCGTTGCGCAATTCGCTTTCAAGATCTGCACGCTGGTTGACTGTCTCCTGCATTTCAGGATCGAAAAAGCGCAAGGCATTGCGGCCGCCTTTTTTGGCGTGCGCCGTGGAAAGGCGGCGATATCCCAGTGGGTGAAAGTCCCACCCGGCAACTTTTGCTCCAGCCGGAAGCAATCAGAGCAGTCATGGAGGTAACGAAATGGCTGAAGCCTCTGGTGTAGAGGGTCACATAGGTGACTTGGCGAGTGTGCAGGCCGTAACGTGAGTAAACGCTGAGCAATCCTCGAAAAGGACGATGCACAGGCCGACCCGTCCGCCAATGCGGGGAAGGCTGGAACGTCTGGTGTAGCGAGCA
>MNWZ01000145.1 GCA_001871925.1 Zetaproteobacteria bacterium CG1_02_53_45 | reverse complement strand
TGGAGCGGTTGAGAGATTATGAGAATGATGCGCTACGTTTCATGGATCGACCAGATGTCCCCTTTACCAACAATCAGGGCGAAAACGATCTGCGCATGACCAAGGTGCAGCAGAAAATATCCGGCTGCTTTCGATCAATCGATGGTGCTGAGGCATTTTGTCGATGCAGAAGCTACATTTCCACATGCCGAAAGCAGGGGCTTTCTTCCAGCCAGGCTCTGAGTCTGTTGTTTGACGGCAAGAACCCTGACTTTATGATCGGTGCTGAATAGTTACCGATTTTTTTTATATACCAGTGCATGTATGCACAAGACGTTTCCTGTTTTTTCTAAGAAAAATCCCAGCTGTTGTTTGGTCTGTTCCGATCATAATCGGAGCGGACTAAAGTCAACATTGGAATACGGTCGTCTGCTCTGGCATCAGGCTTGCGCTGTTTATATGTACAATTTTAATAAAATGATTCAGGTGAACTGAAAAGTATTTTCACATCAGGGAGTTAAGATGATTTGATGAATTCTTTTCTGACCAATGGTGCATTCGGGCCGGCAATGTTTTCCATTGTCGGGGGGTATTTATTGCCTGTCGCCGGGCTCTGTTCATGAGGCTGACGTTTGCACTGGGGCTTCAGTTTGATAATGGTCAGTCCGCTGCTTATTCCTCCAAGCCAAAGGAGAGGAGAAGTCCTGATCCTGTAGCACAATCAGATCCGGTGATTGATGTCTCCATCGTTTCGCAAGCAGCTGCGCCTGCCGAAGTCAGCAATCATTTTAGCGTATTCTTTTTGACATATAATCTGCACGGCCTGCCTGATCCGGTTTTGAATGGTGGGGTCAGCGTTGATCTGTTTGCCTGATGTGTTCATTAGTGCATATTTTTTGGCATGTGACCTGCATTAGATTACAATGGCTGCAATCATCAGCATCATGCAGCAAGGCAAGATTATCGACAACGTTCGAGGTATGGGTTTTATGACTGAGAAGAACTATGAGGACCATAGAGAGTTTGAACGCCATCCCATTGATTTTTCAGTGGAGGTTTGTCCTGCTGGAGATCAGCCCGATACCTTTTGCGATCAAACCAAACTTGAAAACATCTCAGGCGGCGGCGTCTGTTTTGGCACCCTGCAGCCTGAATCCTATTTTGCGGGTCAGCATGTCACATTGAAAGTGCAACTGCCGGGGACAGACGAGGTGGATGCATCCATGGAGTGCCAGGCAAAGGTGGTATGGATCCATTTTTCAGGTCAGGTTGATGATGAAGGGCATAAATATACTCTGGTCGGCGTTTGTCTGGACGGCTTCATGTCGTTTGAAAGCCAGCAGCTGCAAGATCAGGGTAATTCGGCGTAATGGCAATGAAAAGACCGTTGCGTTTCGCCTATATTGAGCAGGCAAGTTACAGCCTGATCGGCTTTATCCCATACATGCTGGCTTGGTATCTGGCTGTTTCTCTGGATATTCAAATCAATAACACTGTACTGCTGATAGCACTGATAGCACTGGTAGCCCACCTGACCGGATTTATGATCATACGAAGGTTTGGTAAGCAGCTGAAATCTGTGCGCGATGAAACCGGCAAAGCCATGATGGCTGAGCACAAATACTCGATCGAAATGGATGCTAATACGCCCGATGAATTGATCGGGATAGTTCAGCATTTTAATGCCATGCTGGTGGAATCCGAGCGCTCATCCAGAAATTTTCAGGAGTTGACCACCAAAATGATGCTCTATGCCAGGGATATAGAGCATTATCAGCAACGCTTGAGAGAGGAAGGGGCCTCGCGTCAACGACTGAGCCGTTATATCGATCGCAATCTGGCAGACAGGATTATGAGTAACAAAGAGGATACGCCGCTGCAAAACACGCGGCAGGAAGCCACCATACTGTTTGCCGATATCCGTTCATTCACATCAATTTCCGAGCATATGCAGCCTGAAGAGGTGATTGGTATGCTCAATGACTATTTCGATGCCATGGTGAAGATTATTTTTCATCATAACGGCGTACTGGATAAATTTGTCGGTGACGAGTTGATGGCAACCTTCGGTTTGCTCGGCGAGTCGGATGAGGGGCCGATTAATGCACTGCATGCAGCCGTTGATATGCAGCAGCGCACCAAAAGCCTGATGTCTGAATTCAGATTGAAAGGTTATCCGGTGTTTGAAGTGGGGATTGGTGTGAACACCGGCGAGGTTGTGATGGGCAATGTCGGGTCAAGGAACAGGATGGATTATACTGTGATCGGCGATACAGTGAATGTGGCCGCTCGCCTTGAGCAGATGGCGGAAGGCCAGTGCATTGTTGTCGGTGAGCTGACCTATAGTCGCTGCCAGAGTATGATTCCCATGCAGCCGAAAGGTGAGGTCAAGGTTAAAAACAGAGGCGCAGCTGTTAAATGTTATCAGGTTGTCAGGAGTGCTGCTCATGCACCTGAGAGCAGTTTGTTGCGCTGATATTCGGGTTCAGCGTTGCCTGGCAACAGGTCAACCTGTCAAAGCAGTGCGCTCAAACAGCCGCGTCGCTGGAGAAAACAAACGGTAGTCATAAATCTGACGATTGCCGGGCATCTATCCAGCATTTACCCTGCCATGACAATCATCGTTATATTGTCGGTTACAGTGTTTCTACTTTGTCTGCTCTGAGCCGAGTATACCTTCCGGTTTCTCCTCAACCTTCTCCTCCTTTTCATTGTCAGGCGCTTCGGCTTCTTCCGGGCCGAGGTTGTTGAAGTGAATAATGGTTCCTGTAATAACGGCGATCACAGCCAGGGTCAGCACAACAGTTGCAGAAGGGGGGAGGTCGAGCAGGTCGGCAGCAAATGTGCCGACGATACTGGCGATCGCAGCCAGAGTCAGCGCCTCCCATGCAGGGCCATTGTGACCGCGACGCCAGACGGAGAGCGCAGGCATGACCAGATAGGCGAATACCAGCAGTACACCGATTGCATAAATAGCCGGCACAATAATCAGGCTCAAACCTGTGTAAAAACGTATGCGACCGCTAAAGCTGTTGGCATGATTGGGTAGCGCCAGCGCCAGACCGATACCTGAAAACAGTGCCAACTCGCCGATACCCTGCCAGTCGATGCCGAGCACGCTGCCGAACAACAACCCCATCAGCTGCCCCTCGCCGTATGGCAGCAGTGAAAGAAGAACCATGCCGACCGAGGCAGCAAACACGTAAACGCCACCCATGACTGCCTCTTTGGGTAACGGCGTTTCCTCATCCATCATGGCCATGAAAATGACAGCCGTAGCAGTGGTGGCCGCTGCGGCAAAAACTCCCGGTACATCAATGGCCATGCCGAGCGCATAACCGGTTGCCGCCACCTGGGCCAGCGCCAGGTCCACGAATACGATGCGGCGCTCCAGCACCCGTTGCCCGAGTACAGGCAGGCAAACTGCAATGACCAGTGTGGCGACTAAAACAGTTAACAGGATCATTGGCTCCACCTCGCTATGCGCTCAATCATTTTATCAAACATACCGACATACCCCTCTGTGCCATAGCCGTCCACCGCATCCGGCAAAACCATCATTTTAATGTCTGCCGCATCGGCAAGGCGTTTGGCAATCGCTCTGTTGTTATAGGGTTCAACCCAGATCAGCTGCACATGTTTTTCCCTGATAACTTCCAGCAGGTTGTCCATGTGACGGGTTGAAGGCTCGATGCCGGCTCTGGGTTCGACAAAGCCCGCCAGTTCGATATGCATCGCCTGCATGAAATAGACATAGGTGTTGTGGTAGGTGATAACGGCGCCTGTATTGATCTGCATATAATCGCGCCAGCGTGGCAGCGCTTCGTAGATGGCCTGTTCGAACAGGTGCAGCCTGTGGTTATACCGCGCAGAGTTTACCGCATCGATTTCGCTTAAACGAACGCTCAGGGCCCTGGCAACCTTGATGCCCAATTCAGGATCGAGCCACCAGTACGGATTTTTGTCCGGAGACCATTCACTCATCTGTTGGGAACTCATGCCGCGCGGTACTCCGATCGCTTCAATGGCATCACCGCCGCTGAGATACCCGGCACTGCCCGGCTTGATATTTTCGTTGCCGGAGAGTTCTATCAGGGATGCTAGCCACGATGATTCCAGACCGAATCCTACGGAAAACAGAAGGTCGGCATGGGTCAGCAGGCGGACATGTCCCGGGCGGGGAGCGAACACGTTCGGATCCTGTCCGACCCGGGTCAGTGATTTTACTTCAATGTCGATGCCGCCTACAGCCTGCGCGATCTGGGCAAGTGCAGGGACAGTCGCCACAACGATAGTTTTGGCTGTTGCAGGGGCAGCAGAAAGCAGTGTTATCAGCAGCAAAAGCAGTGCAACCAGATGCAACTCTGATCCTCTCTTTAGTTGAGGCATGATGTTCCATATAAATTTATATGCATCTATATATCCTTCGGCAACAGGAGTTTAACAGTTAAATGACTGTATTAATATAAAGCAGGTTTAATGCCAAGGCTGGCTTATGTATAAAATTGTTTTATGAAATCCATAACAATTATCAGTTAGTTATTTTTTAAACATACGTTACAATCTCCGCAAGATTTATTTGCGGGAGCAGTTATGACCAATAAGGATCAGTACAAGGTTCACAAGGAACCGTTTTATCAGGCGCAGGGCGATGAAGTGGAACTCTATGAAGCCGCTTATGCCGCACGTTTGCCGGTGATGGTCAAAGGACCAACCGGTTGCGGAAAATCACGTTTTATTGAATACATGGCATGGAAGTTGGGGCGTCCGCTTATTACAGTGGCCTGTAACGAAGATATGACAGCATCCGACCTTGTCGGCCGTTACCTGCTCGATGCCAACGGCACACGCTGGCTCGATGGTCCGCTGACTACGGCGGCGCGCATCGGTGCGATCTGCTACCTTGATGAAGTTGTCGAAGCGCGTCAGGACACCACTGTGGTGATTCACCCGCTGACCGACCACCGTCGAACACTGCCACTGGATAAAAAGGGCGAACTGCTCGAAGCGCATGCCGATTTCCAGCTGGTGATCTCCTATAACCCCGGTTACCAGAACCTGATGAAAGATTTGAAACAGTCGACCAAACAGCGCTTTACCGGTTTCGAGTTCGATTATCCGGAAGAGAGTGTTGAAGCAGGTATCCTTTCCAAAGAGACCGGTATTGATATGGAGCTGGCAGCCCGGCTGGTTTCTATCGGTACCACTGCGCGTAACCTGAAGGGCCACGGTCTGGATGAAGGTATTTCGACCCGTCTGCTGGTGTATGCAGCAACCCTGATCAAGGGTGGCGTTGCGCCCAAGCCTGCCTGCCGTATGGCGCTGGTACGCCCCATTACAGACGATGCCGATATCCGGGACACACTGGATCACGCCATTGATGCGACTTTCGGGTAAGATAGTTTGAACGAAGCTGGAGATAGGTTGGTTAAACATGCCTGAGTTAACAGCAAGAAGAAGTGAGATGGAGATGTACTGGCAGAAACTGGGCTGTAATTTTGCTCAGGCTGACCGCATCTTCGATGAGTGCATGAAAGAGGCCAAGGTTCTGCTGAGCAAGCAGGGCATTATGTCTTATATCGAAAATGCCCGTTTTCTTGGCAAGATGGGGCGCGGTCCGGAACCACTGCTGGTTTATCTGGAAGAGGCGCCGGGTGTGGCTGCTCTGTTAGGTGAAGAGGCGCTGGTGGACCTGCGCGAGTTCGCCCATTACATGTCCACCCATACCAACTTCAAGGCGATGGTGCCATTTTTACAGTCGATCGGAGCGGTAACGCGCCGTCTGCAGAGCTATGAACTGTTCAAGGCTTATATCGAAGTGATCCGGGACATGCTGGAGCGCACGTCCGGTTCCGTGCACGGGCACCACACAACCTTCCCGAGCCCCGGACTTCCCGACCTGCTCAAACAGGCACCGCGGCTGCTTACTGAACTGTCGCTGGACGGATTCCGCAACTGGGTCGAGTACGGTATTAAATACTACACCAATCATCCCGGACGTCAGGTCGATTATTTCACCCTGCAGTCTGCAGATGCGGTTGCGGTGATGCAGCGTGAGCGTCACGGCACGCTGATGGTGGATAACGAGCGCAAGCTCGATGCCTATCTGCGCGGTCTGTGGCAGGAGTCCGATTATCTGGTGCCGTATTCACTGGCATTTGATGAGCTGCGCAAGCCTATGCCCTATTTTGATGATCTTGGCATAAGACTGCCCGATGTTTATGGTGATGACCGCGGTGTCAGCGGCATCGATCGCTATCGCGCTGCACTTGCCCATATGGCTGCGCACAAGCGTTGGAGCCAGAAGATGATAGTCGACAACTGGAGTCCGTTCCAGCGTGTAGCAGTGGAGACATTTGAAGACAGCCGTGTCGAATATCTGGCTTTGCAGCGTTATCCGGGATTGCGCCGGATTTTTCTGGCTTTGCACCCGATTCCGAATGAAGCGGACCTGGAGTTGCAAAATACATCGCTGATCAACCTGCGTCTGGCCATGGTTTCAAGGGCGATTCTAGATCCCGATTTCCAGTATGAAAATGCCGATATCCGTGAGTTTGTCGGCCGCTTCTTCGCCGAGATGGAGAAGGGCGAGTCCACGAGCAGGGATATCGCTTCGATTGCACTCTCGTTTATTGCCCGCACCCGCAGGCAGGCCGATGCCTCCACAAATACCTATTTCGACAATACTGAAGTAGACTATCGTGATGATAATCGTCACCTGTGGATCTATATCGAGCAAGGCGATGATGAAGAAACGACCTTTGAACATCTCGACAAGAAGAAGAAACAGCAGGAAGAACTCAAGGGGCTGCCGCCAAGGCGCTACCATGAGTGGGATTACAGCTCGCAGCATTACCGTCCGGATTGGGTGAGTGTTTATGAGGGCTTGTACCCGCGTGGTAACGCCACCCTTATCGATAATCTGCTGGCAAAACACAGTCAGTTGGCCAAACGCCTGAAACGCATGCTTGATATGCTCAAGCCTCAGGACAAGGTGCGTATCCGCTATCAGGAAGAGGGCACCGAACTGGATCTGGATGTGGCGATTCGCTCACTGATTGATTACAAGGGTGGAGCATCTCCTGACCCGCGTATCAACATGAGCCATCGTACTGACGGACGTGATATTGCCGTGACCATTCTGCTGGATCTGTCGCAGTCGCTCAGTGAAAAAGCGCAGGGCTGTAACCAGACGATTCTCGAATTGAGTCAGGAGGCAGTCTCCTTGCTGGCCTGGTCCATTGATCAGGTAGGCGATCCATTTGCGATTGCAGGTTTCCACTCCAATACCCGACACGACGTGCGCTTTCATCATATTAAAGGCTTCACGGAAAAGTGGGGCGATGAACCCAAATCGCGTCTGGCAGCTATGGAAGCCGGTTACTCAACCCGCATGGGCGGTGCGATGCGCCATGCCGCCCATTATCTGAAGGCACAGAAGGCTGATAAAAAACTGATGTTGATTCTGACCGATGGTGAACCTGCCGATATCGATGTCGATGATGAGCAACTGCTTATTCAGGATGCCAAGCAGGCGGTGCATGAGCTGGATCGGGATGGTATCTATACCTACTGTATCAACCTTGATCCGAAAGCTGATGAATATGTAGCCGATATCTTCGGCCGTCAGTACACGATCATTGATCATATTGATCGTCTGCCGGAACGATTGCCTGAGCTGTTTATTGCGCTGACGAAATAGCGGATATTAAGGGTGTTCAGTGATGGACACCCTGAAATCATTATACCATGGCCTCGAAGATGATGGCTAAAATATAGGCATGAACTGAGTATCTATTAATCATGGACGAGTGCAGAAGGTCGGGAAAACGTTGATAAATAGTCATGCGATCTCTGGCACTACTATTGCTGTTTATTTTTTTATTGTTTTAAATCCAAAACTGAGGAAATCACTAAATGAGTGGAAATGAGTCACGCCTGCAGGCAATTTATCAAATTACAAATCGTAAACCTGTGTCTGTAGAACAACCAGAACCCCTGAGTAAAATCTGGGCAAGCGATGTTTTCAATCTGGCTACGATGGAGCAGTACCTTTCCAAGAGCGCATTCAAGGCTATCAGGAAAACCGTACAGACCGGAGCACCTCTGGACGCGGCCACTGCCGAGGTTGTGGCTGTGGCCATGAAAGAGTGGGCAATGGCAAAAGGGGCGAAGTTTTTCTCACATATTTTCTACCCGATGACCAATGCCTCTGCTGAAAAGCATGATGGTTTTATCGTTACAAATTCCGACGGCAATGCGATTACTGAATTCAGCGGCAGCCTGCTGATCAAAGGCGAGCCGGACGGCTCATCATTCCCCAATGGCAGTATCCGCATGACCAATGCAGCACGTGGTTATACTGCGTGGGATCCGACCAGTCCTGCTTATATTATGCAGACAGACAATGGCGCCACACTGACCATTCCGAGTGTGTTCATGTCCTGGACCGGTGAAGCGCTGGACAAGAAAATCCCGCTGCTGCGTTCCAATGCGGCAATGAACAAGGCTGCTCATAAAGTACTTTCCCTGATGGGCGAAACCGACATTGCGCCTTTGAATTCGAGCTGCGGCGCCGAACAGGAGTATTTCCTGGTTGATGCCAACTTTGCCGCTGCCCGTCCTGACCTGTTACTGGCCGGACGCACCCTGTTCGGTGCACCGTCTGCAAAAGGCCAGCAGTTTGACGACCATTACTTCGCCGCTATCCCTCAGCGCGTTCAGGTCTTTATGCAGGATCTTGAAGATCAGCTGTATAAGCTCGGTATTCCGGCAAAAACACATCACAATGAAGTGGCACCGGGTCAGTTTGAAATCGCGCCTTATTATGAGGCGGCAAACGTTGCTGCAGATCAGCAGCAGCTGTTGATGACGCTTCTGAAAAATACAGCCAAGAAACATGGTTTCATTTGCCTGCTGCATGAAAAGCCATTCGCGGGCATCAATGGTTCGGGTAAACATGTCAACTGGTCTGTAGGCAATGCAACTCAGGGTAATCTGCTTGATCCGGGTGATACACCGCATGATAACCTGAACTTCCTGCTCTTTTGTGGTGCGGTCATTCGTGGCGTTCATCTGTTCGGACCGCTGTTGCGTGCCGCTATCGCTACGGCCTCCAATGACCATCGTCTGGGTGCCAACGAAGCACCACCGGCGATTATGTCCGTCTATCTGGGCGATCAGCTGGAAAAACTGTTCATGGATATCAAGGAAGGTAATCTCACCGTGACGAAAGCCGGTGGTGAGATGAATCTGGGACTTTCACAGATTCTCAATTTCAAACGTGATCCGGGCGACCGCAACAGGACCTCTCCTTTTGCCTTTACAGGCAACCGCTTTGAATTTCGCGCTGTAGGTTCAGGACAGTCCGTCTCCGGCCCGCTGGTTGTGATGAACACGATGCTGGCTGATTCGCTTTCGTGGATTGCTGAAAAACTTGAAACCGAACTGGCTAAAGGTGAAGGGCAGGCGAAGGCCGTGATTGCCGTACTTAAAGAACTGATCACCAAACATGGTAATGCAGTTTTCGGTGGCGATGGCTACTCAAGCGAATGGCATGAGATGGCCGTGGCAGAACGTGGTCTGAAAAATATTCCTACCACTGCTGACGCCTTGCCTGCATTGCGCGAAGAGTCTGTCAAAAAGCTGTTTTCAACTACCGGCGTACTTTCGCCTGTAGAGCTGGAAAGTCGTTTTGAGGTCTATTCAGAGCAGTATATTCTGGCTATCGAACTGGAAGCCAAGCTTGTTGTGGAGATGGCTAAATCCATGATTTATCCTGCCGCCATTGCCTATATCTCTGACCTTGCCGCAGCCAGTGCAAGTATGGCTGAATTCAATGTCGAGCTGGATCACTCCACTGCAAAAACAGTCGCAGCAGAAACCAATGCCATGATGGCTGCCGTTGCGAAACTCAGTGCTGCCATGCAGAAGCATGATTTTACCTCCACTGAAGCGCATATGCAGTACCTGGCCAAGGATATCCGTGGTTTGATGGATGAAGTTCGTTCGCATGCTGATGCACTGGAAGGCGAAGTGGCTGACGATCTCTGGCCACTGCCTAAATATCGTGAGATGTTGTTCATCAAGTAATTCTGAGCACGCAGAACATGAGAAAGAGGCCGCTATCCAGCGGCCTCTTTTTTTGGTGTTTGTATCACCTGCTGGAAGGCGTTACGCAAAGTCCCTTATCCATAACCAGACTCATCTCTATACTGTTCGGCGCGGCAGTGGGCGAGAGTATTATTAGTAGCCCCCTTGTTGCTTACGCGGGGGAGGTCTAATGATCGAAACCGTAGAGTAAGGATGTGGCGCGGTGGTCTACGGTGCAAGCCTATCTGTTGCCGCCCCTTTCGTTTGGCGGTGCCTCAATAGCCGTACCATCACTTCCGTTTCCACACCCTCCTCATCGAACCGGACTTGCGGATCTCCCGCATCCGGCTCTCGGACAAAACATCACGCCTTCGCCCACGGCACGTTATGCCTCATTCAAGATAGACGAACGAGATTCAACTTCTCGTAGAGATACGAGGCCGGATAAGCCCCATATCTACTGCCTCTGACCTTGTGTTTGAT
>MNWZ01000043.1 GCA_001871925.1 Zetaproteobacteria bacterium CG1_02_53_45 | reverse complement strand
AAACACAAGGTCAGAGGCAGTAGATATGGGGCTTATCCGGCCTCGTATCTCTACGAGAAGTTGAATCTCGTTCGTCTATCTTGAATGAGGCATAACGTGCCGTGGGCGAAGGCGTGATGTTTTGTCCGAGAGCCGGATGCGGGAGATCCGCAAGTCCGGTTCGATGAGGAGGGTGTGGAAACGGAAGTGATGGTACGGCTATTGAGGCACCGCCAAACGAAAGGGGCGGCAACAGATAGGCTTGCACCGTAGACCACCGCGCCACATCCTTACTCTACCACATTGGTCGATGAGTTCTGATCAGCGATATCATAGGAACCCCAATAATAATAGCTGGAGAGCGACAGGTATTCGAGAATGGCAACTTCACGATTCTGACTGTACACCCGTGTGGCGAGGTGATCGATGGGCAGGATCAACTTGTCGATTCCCAACTCAGCCTGTTTCTCCTTGGCTATGACACAGGCCTCATGCACATCATCGCGGATGCTGCTGATACCCAGCGCGTAGGTACGAATCTGACCGACCTGGCGCTCCATATAGGCGACGATATTATGCGTATAGGGCGACGGTTTGCTGATAGCCAGATTGCCCGGCAGCTCCAGCTTGCGCACCTCGTCCTGCGAAAAGAAACGGAACTCACGCTCCTGCTGGCATTGTACAACCGCGTGCAGATCGTTGACGCGCAGAATCTCGCCCATGTAACGGCTGTTTGGCTTGTGCACGCCGATCGGATACACCTCGTTGAGGCTGCGGAAAATGCCTCTGGTGTTGGGGTCCTTTACTTCACGGACAAGGAAATCCGGTGAATTCATGTCGATGCGCAGGATATGCGTCCAGTGGGTCTCGCTCTCCAGTGTCACCAGATAGTGATAAGGTGTCATCAGGGCAAGTTCCGCGACATAGCGGATCGAATGGCCCGGATCGACCGTAATCATGATCGCGTCGATCTCGTGAATATTGTCGGTCAGCCCCGAGCGGTCACGCTCTTCGAGCAGCTTGATCAGGTACTCGTTGAAAAAGTCGGAGTTGAGCTTGTCTCCCTGTCTTGCGAACGTTAGTGAATTTGTCATGCCAACCTCTTCAATATCTATAGTCCCGCAGCATCATGTATGAGCAGATGCCTGAATAATCACTGCTCAGGCTTCATCATTCCCGATCGTCTGCACCTGAACATGGTGCGTCGTGGGAAATACAGGCGGCCCGAACTGGTTATAAACTGCAATATCGGCGGCATCACGCCCGTAACCGATGGCCACATAACCGCCCCTGAGCCGGGCCTGCGTGGCATCGAAGGTATACCAGCGCCCACCAACGTAGGCCTCAAACCATGCGTGCATATCCATCGGCTCCAGCCCGTAGAGAAAACCCACCACCAGGCGGGCCGGAATACTGAGACTGCGGCACAAGGCAATGCCCAGATGCGAAAGATCACGGCAGACGCCCGACTGCCTGCCATTGACCTCCACTGCGGATACAGGAACATCACTGCTTCCGGGCTCATAGCGAATGCTGTTGCGCAGCCATGCCTCAATGGCCGCGACCTGATCATAACCCATCGACTGACCTTCCGTAATGGCGTTGGCCATCTGCCCGAAGCGATCCGACTCGCAGTAGCGGCTGGGCAGCAGGTAGGTGAGCACGGCATCGGGCAGGTTCTGGATATCGACGAACGGGGCTCCCGGTGCCTGATCCAGATATTCGGCCGTCCGCACATCGGCACTGGTACAGATCGAAAAAGGTCCGGGTTGCGCGATCAGACGCTGACAGAGATTCCCGTAAATATCCGTGAATTCGAACACAGGAACACTCGGCACAAGCCTGTACTCCTCGCGCGCCACCCATTGCTGAGCACCGCTGCGCGGCCGCAGCATAAGAATAAAAGGCGTCGGCACAACGATATCAAATGTCAGAACACAACTTGTGCGCAACCACATGTGATTAATCCTTCAGCGGATTTTACTGGAGGGCTGGTTAGCATTCGTATCAGGAACCGCAGTGTTGCCCGTTGAATTTTCCCAGTAAAACTTGGGCAGATTTTGCAACGCCAGAATCAACCCTTCGTTCCATTGCTCTGACAGTTGTTTGGCAAAAGGATTATCTTCAGCCAGATAGAGCTGATTTGTGAAATTCAGGCTGCCCTTTTCATAGACCAGCAGATCAATCGGCGGCCCTACCGTCAGGTTACTGCGCACAGTGGAATTCATGGAAACCAGAGCACAGCGACCGGCCCGTTCAAGCAGCATATTGCGACTGATAACCCGGTCAAGAATCGGTTTGCCATACTTGGTTTCACCGATCTGCAAATAGGGATGTTCATCCGATTCATGGATGTAATTGCCCTGCGGATAGATCAACAGGGTTTCGTGAATAGCCGTTCCGATCTGTCCAGCCAGAATGAAGGTGGCCTCAAAGCTTGTGTTTCCGGTATCTCTCACCACGTGTAAGGTTTGCACACTGATATTTACTGCTGCAACGTAATCGGCTGCCTCCTGCATCGTCTTTACAGAGAGCAGGTTAGGCACAGCTCTATTGTCCAGATCAGCATTCAGACGCTTGATGACCAATTGGGTCGTGGCCAGATTGCCTGCTGAAAGTAGAGCAAACACTCTGTTATTCGGCCAGACAAAAGTGTGCGTCTTGCGATAGGATGAAATATGGTCAAATCCTGCATTTGTCCGGGAGTCGGAACAGACAACAAAACCGGTGTTTGTATTGATAGCAACGCAATAAGTCATTTCGTTCCCTTGAATATTGTTTGTAATATATCTGCTGCCAAACATGGTCAGACTAAAGTGATACCGGACAGGAGCATGGCCAGGCCCGATAAAAAATGACAGCACTATTTTCTCCCGCTGAAGCATAACAGAACAACCCGGAAACAACATCTGATAGCGGTTCATAGCTTAGTTCTCTTCCCTCGTTTGGGCCATTGCTTGGTGTGTACCCTCCATCATCGGCTCGGGAGCACGGCGCAAATCCAGAGTCAGCGGATAATCGGGGTTGCGGCCCTCTCGCCGCACATGCATCTGGCCTGCTGTATGGCCATGATTCCAGAAGCGGGCCACGCGCCGGGACTCCGCCTCGTTGGCATTGACCGGGAAGCTGTCGTAATTGCGCCCACCGGGATGCACGACATGGTAAGTGCAGCCGCCAATCGAGCGCCCGTTCCAGCTGTCCACCAGATCGAACACCAGCGGCGCCTGTACATCGATGGTCGGATGCAGGCCCGATGGCGGACACCATGCCCGATATCGTACCCCTGCGACATACTCGCCGCGCGTACCTGTAGCCGTGAGCGGCACCGGCCGGCCGTTGCAGGTGAGAATGTGCCGGGAATCAACCATCCGGCTCACCTTGACCTGCATGCGCTCGACCGATGAATCGACATAGCGTGCCGTGGCCCCCGCCGCCACCTCTTCGCCCAGCACATGCCATGGCTCGATGGCCTGACGCAGCTCGATCTCGATGCCCTGATACACCACCGTGCCGTAGCGCGGAAAGCGGAATTCAAGAAACGGTGCGAACCACTCGAATTCGAAAGCATAACCTGCCTGCTGCAAATCCAGCACCACGTCGCGCATATCCTGCGCAACGAAATGCGGCAGCATATAGCGATCATGCAGCTCCGTGCCCCAGCGCGTCAACTGGCCGCGATACGGTGTTTGCCAGAAGCGAGCCACCAGCGCGCGCAGCAACAGCATCTGCAACAGCGACATCTGCGCATGCGGCGGCATCTCGAAGCCACGGAACTCGACCAGCCCCAGTCGCCCGGTTGCTGAATCGGGCGAATACAGTTTATCGATACAGAATTCGGCGCGGTGCGTATTGCCGGAAAGGTCGATCAGAAGATTGCGCAGCAGTCGATCAACCAGCCACGGCTTCTGGCTTTCTTCGCCCGGCTTCAGATGCTCGACCATCTGCTGGAAGGCGATCTCCAGCTCATACAGGCTTTCGTGGCGCGCCTCATCCACGCGCGGCGCCTGACTGGTCGGGCCGATAAACATGCCGGAAAACAGGTAGGACAGGGCCGGATGATGCTGCCAGTAGGTGATCAGGCTCATCAACACATCCGGGCGCCGGATGCAGGGCGAATCAGCGGGTGTGGCCGCGCCCAGTGTGACATGATTGCCGCCGCCGGTGCCCGTGTGTCGCCCGTCCAGCATGAACTTTTCCGTGCCGAGCCTCGCCTGGCGCGCCTCTTCGTAAAGTATCTGGGTGTTTTCCACCAACTGTTCCCAGCTGCCGGACGGATGGATATTCACCTCGATGACGCCGGGATCCGGAGTGATGGCGAACTTCTGCAGACGCGCATCGCCTGGCGGCGTATAACCTTCCAGACGCAGCGGCATGGCAAGTGCCTCGGCTGTGGCTTCAATCGCCTGCAGCAGTGCGACAAAATCCTCCAGCAGAGGCACAGGCGGCAGAAAGACACACAACACGCCGTCGCGCACCTCAACGCACAGGGCGGTATGGATGATCTCGCGTGGATCGTAAGCCTCATCATCGGGCTTTGCCGTAACTTTGCCTGCCTTCGATGCAGTTCCGGCATCGGGTGCATCCTCGCTGGCATCAAACGGATCGCGGCCGAACTCCTCTTCCTTCTCGCCGGGCGCAAGCCAGGGCAGCGAATCCAGCGGCAATCGCAAGCCCAGCGGTGAATCGCCGGCAATCAGATACAGGTGTTCCCGGCGCAGCGGCCACGAGCTGGAGCGGAAGCCTGTCGGCACCACGGCCTTGCCCTTCCCTGCCTTTGCCGGCAGGGCCTTGAGCGGCAGCACATAACCCACCGCCTTGCCGATGCCGCTTTCCAGCATCAGGGCAATACGTCGCCGCGCATCGGCCTTCTTCAGATCGGACTTGAGCGGGTCGAAGTTTTCCGGCCAGCGCTGTTCCTGATCGATAATCTGCACGACATCCTCATAGGCCGGGATGACATAACCCTCGTCGAGCCGGAGTTGCTGCGCGAGGTGCCGGGCAAAAAGCAGCGCATCCGCTGTTTCCTGCCTGCCGCCGCCATCGGTTGTGACCAGCAGTTTGCGATTATGCCACAGCGGTTTGCCATCGCTGCGCCAGTAGCAGCCCAGCGCCCAGCGCGGCAGCGGCTCGCCGGGATACCACTTGCCCTGCCCGAAATGCAGCATGGCACCGGGGGCAAAATGGCCCTGCAAACGGGTGAGCAGGTCACCGGAAAGTTCACGTTTTTTCTCGGACAGTGCGGTGAAATTCCACTCCGCCCCTTCCATATCATCGATGGAAACAAAGGTCGGCTCGCCGCCCATGGTCAGGCGCACATCATGCTTCTCAAGCTCGACATCGACCTGATGCCCGAGATCGAGCACCGCTTGCCATTGTGCCTCGGTATAGGGTTGCGTAACACGCGGGTCTTCATGGATACGGGTGATCTGCATGGAAAAATCAAAATGCGTTTCGCAGCGTTCGACACCGCCGATCACCGGTGCTGCCGAGGACGGCATGGCCGTACAGGCCAATGGAATATGACCTTCGCCGGCCAGCAGGCCGGAGGTCGGGTCAAGACCGACCCAGCCTGCACCGGGAATAAAGACCTCGGTCCATGCATGCAGATCGGTAAAGTCGTGCTCGGTCCCGGAGGGGCCGTCGAGCGCCTTCACATCCGCCTTGAGCTGAATCAGATAACCCGAGGCAAAACGCGCGGCCAGCCCCAGATGGCGCAACACCTGCACCAGCAGCCAGGCCGAGTCCCGGCACGAGCCGAGCTTGAGCCCCAGGGTTTCCTCCGGTGTCTGTACCCCTGCCTCCAGGCGCACAACGTAACCGATATCGTCCTTCACGCGCTGGTTGATGCCGACCAGCATATCGATAGTGCGCATCTCTTGACCGAGCAGCTCTGCTCTGGCCCGCTCCAGCCAGTCGGCCAGCAATGGGGTAGCAGGCTCTGCCTCCAGGTATGGTGCCAGTTCGCGTTTCAGTTCGTCCGGATAGGCAAAAGGAAAGGTCTCGGCGTATTCCTCCATGAAAAAATCGAAGGGGTTGATTACCGTCATCTCGGCCACCAGATCGACAGTGATCTTCAGGGATGTCGCCTTCTCGGGAAAAACCAGTCGCGCCACCCAGTTGCCGAAAGGATCCTGTTGCCAGTTGAGGAAGTGCCCGGCCGGCTCAATGGAGAGGGAGTAACTCAGAATGGGCGTGCGACTGTGTGCTGCAGGGCGCAGGCGAATTTCGTGAGGCCACAGCTTAACCAGCCGGTCAAAGCTGTAGCTGGTCTGGTGGTTAAGTGCAACGCGTATGGTCATCTATAATCCTTCAGGTCAAGCCTTGTCCACATATGTCCAGGCAGCGCCTTACAAATAAAACTTTAGCAAGTCTTGTTCCTTATCCGGCGAATCAATGACCGGCAAGCAAATCAGTTGCCAATTGATAAGGCCCCGCACCATCTGCATTTGCTGCTTTTTCAACAGATTGACTCTCATCTGTTTCATTAAATTCATTACCATATCGAATAATCAGCCCAGTTTGATGCCGGGATTTACAGATATCGTACAACCGGATATGCACATAGAATAGACATCAGTGCATATATATTGGTCACACCAATCTGGCCGATAAAGAAAAAAGCCGCTATAACAGCATGTTATAAGATCAGGAACGCTGGCATTAACATTGCTGAATGCAATATTACTTCACCCTCCTGAGTTCAAAGGTGCGGAGTAAGTGAGCTCCCCCTTTTTAACGGGGCAGCACAGGGATCCATGTAGAACAGATAAAAACGCAAGGAGGATTAACTGATGTTTGATAGAAGCGATGCGGCTCCCTTCGATGAAGCCTTTGAGCCATACGGACAGGTACGACCTGAATATTCCGCTGCTATCGACTACTTCTCGCGGCAGGGTGTTGAAGGCATAGAACATATGCACCAAAGTGCTGATCTCGCCATGCTAAATCAGGGTGTAACGTTCACTGTCTATTCCGACTCCCGCGGAACCGAAAAGATTTTCCCGTTCGATCTGATGCCGCGCCTGATTACAGCTGCCGAATGGGATCACATTGAACGCGGCATCATCCAGCGTGTCACCGCCATGAATATGTTTCTTGAAGACATCTACCATGAGCAGAAAATCCTGCGCAGCGGCCTGATTCCACCCTCACAGATACTGGGTTCGAGTCTCTATTGTCGGGAAATGACCGGGCTTAACCCCATAGGCGGCGTACATGTCCACATCTCCGGCATCGACCTGATCCGCAATCAGGACGGTGAATTCATGGTGCTCGAAGATAACCTGCGCTGTCCTTCAGGTGTCTCCTACGTCATCGAAAACAGGCTGGTGAGCAGTCGCATTATGCCTGATCTGCTGGGCAGCTACCGCGTGCGTCCGGTCAGCCAGTATCCGCAAATGCTCTATGAAGCGATGAATTCATTTTCTCAATCACGTGATTCGACAATCGCCGTACTGACACCAGGCGTCTACAACTCAGCCTACTTTGAACACACCTTCCTTGCCTCCCAGATGGGCGCAGAGCTTGTTGAAGGCCCCGACCTGCTGGTCAACAATGACAAGCTTTATATGAAAACCACGCGCGGGCTTAAACGGATCGACGTGCTCTACCTGCGCCTGGATACCGATTATATCGACCCGCTGGTCTTCCGTCCCGATTCACTGCTGGGCGTACCGGGATTAATGCATGTCTACCGCGCCGGCAACGTGACACTGGCCAATGCCCCGGGCAATGGCGTCGCCGACGACAAGTCGCTCTATGCCTACACGCCCGATATCATCCGCTTCTATCTCGGTGAGGAGCCGATACTGCCGATCGTCCCCACCTATCTGGGCTCGCGTCCCGATGATCTGGCTTACATGCTCAACCACCTGCCCGAACTGGTCATAAAACCTACCGATGCTTCGGGCGGATATGGCCTGGTGGTCGGATCACACGCCAGCAAGCAGGAACTGGCAGAGTGCGCCGCAAACCTGAAAGCCAATCCTGACCACTACGTAGCTCAACCGATCCAGCAACTGTCAACGCATCCAAGCTTTGTCGAACAGGATGGTAAGCAGGCATTTTGCAGCCGTCATATTGACCTGCGCCCGTTTGCCATCTGCGGCGCCGATGGCGACGTCAAAGTCCTTTCCGGTGGCCTGACCCGTGTAGCACTTAAACGCGGCAGTCTGGTAGTCAATTCGTCTCAGGGTGGCGGCAGCAAGGACACATGGGTGCTCTATCCGAATAAAAGTCCGGTACAAACAGGAGACTCACATGCTTAGCCGTGCCGCACGCAGCCTTTACCGCCTCGGATTCCTGATTGAGCGTACCGAAAACATTGCCCGCATCCTGGATGTGAACAGTCGCATGAGTGTGGAGCAGGAAGCGTTCTCTGAGCTGGATGTCTGGTCACCCATACTTGAAATCACTCATAACCGCGAAGGATTCGAGGAGCATTTCGGAGAAGTCAGCGCGGCCGGTGTTGTACGCCTGCTGCTGGCGGATACGGAAAACCCCTACAGTGTGCGTGCCTGCATCATAGAAGCACGTGAAATTGCACGCACAGCGAGAGAAATGCTTTCTGAAGAGTTATGGCTGCATATCAATCTTTTTTACCTGCAGACAGAGCACGAACTAAGTGGCGGAGATCTGCACCGCTGGAAGGATTTCAGTGAGAAAGTACATCTGTTCTGTAATGCTTTTCACGGCCTGATGCAAAACACCATGGTGCGCGGAGATGCCTGGCAGTTCATGCGTATGGGGGTTGCGCTCGAACGGGCGCAGATGACCCAGCGTATTCTGCAGATCAAATATCATCTGCTGCTGCCATCAAGCAGTGATGTCGGCAGCGCACTGGATATGCACCAGTGGCAGGCACTGCTGCGTTCGGTCTCCGGTTATGAAGCCTATCGCCGCCTGTATAAGGCTAAAATCGAACCGGCAAAAGTTGTTAAACTGTTGCTGCTAAATCCCGGTTTTCCGCGCTCCGTGCACTTCGGCATACGCGAGGTATCGCTGGCGCTGCGCGAGATCGGCATGTGCAATGAAGATCAGTTTCAACTGTATCGTGATACAGAGCAGTTTCTCGATGATCTGCGCGGCGGGGCTGCCGGCGAAGAGATCATTTCCATGGGCCTGTTCAACTACCTGCAATCGGTTGATTCCCGTTGTCATCTGCTGGGCATGCAGATTCACAAGGCCTTCTTTGATACCATTACAGTCAGTCTGGAGGATGACAGAGAACGCTGTTTCACCATCCAGATCAACCAGCAGCAGCAGGCAAATGGCGCAGTTGGAATACGCGACACAAGCAATGATCAGTTTACTACATCGGGCAGACAGGAGTTATCAGCATGATTTTAAGTGAAGGCGATCATGTCAGACTCTCGGTAATGCATAAAACAACGATTACATACAGTAGTCCCGTTATTGATGTGCACAATGAGTTGCGCATGTCACCTGTAGATACCGGCTTGCAGCGGGTACTCAGCCATAGTATCGCAGTTACCCCCAACGCCCCCATCACTGCTCATCGTGACCATTTCGGCAATCACGTGGCTCATTTCAACCTGCTGGAGCCGCACGACAGCATGGAGATCATTACCCGCTCAATTGTCGAAACCACCAATGCAGTCAGTTGCGGCCCTGAATCAGAGCCCAGCCCCTTCCCCTATCAGGAACGGTGGCTGGAATTTCTGCGATGGTCACCGGGAGTGCCTGCATTGCCTGAATACGAAAGTCTGGCAATTCCCCGCAGGATTTCGATGGATATGGATGACATCGAATTTGGCCACGGTCTCTACGAGATGGCCCGTTACTTTTTCAAAACCTTCCGCTACGACCCCGATGTAACGCATGTGCATTCCAGCCCCGCCGCCCTGTTTGAGCACGGTGGCGGAGTCTGCCAGGACATGGCGCATGCCATGATCGGCGTACTGCGCCAGGCCGGCATTCCATCACGTTATGTCAGTGGTTATATCTTTGACCCGGCAAAGGATCAAATCGGTGACCACCTGCGCGGTGCTGCAGCAACGCACGCCTGGGTTCAGGCCTGGCACGAGGGTTACGGCTGGATGGGCGTTGACCCGACCAATGAAAAGCTGGTCGACTGGCAGTATGTGCGAACGGCTATCGGCCGCGACTATTTCGATGTGCCACCGAACAGGGGTACGTTTCGAGGTACAGCCAACCAGACAATCGACGTTGCCGTACATATCAATCTGCTGGATAAATAACAGTGGAGCAGACGACGCTGAAGCATGAGAATTCGGACTGGAGCGTGAATCATTCCGGTTTTGACCTGTTGTTATTGTAACACTCCCCGGCTCTCTTGCTGACGCATTGACTACAACAAAGCGCTTTTATACTGCAGCGAAGAGCAGGGCAATCGCATTAAAATCATGAGCAGCCATTGGTTGCAAAAATGGTTATTTCGACAATAACAGATTAAATTTGGTTAAGACGGAGTGAGTGTTTCTTAGTCGAAATTTGTCTTCACGAATATAACAATTATCATTATAAAACAATGCTTTATACATCATTTTGTGGTAGCCTGACAACATGAAAACACTCACTATTCCAACCACATCCATCATCTCACATTTCTCATCTATTGAAGACCCACGCATTGAAAGACGGAAACGACACGAGCTCAAGGACATCTTTTTT
>MNWZ01000151.1 GCA_001871925.1 Zetaproteobacteria bacterium CG1_02_53_45 | reverse complement strand
CAATCAACATAGGGCGCGGCTGAACCGTGCGCTGATACTTCGAGCTTGTATCCTCATCGCGCAATATCTTGCGTACTGTATTTCTCGATAGTTGACGCTCTCGAACAATCTGCTTGATGCTCTTCTTTTCGACGAAAAAATCTCGCCTCACTTTTGCTTTCGTTTCCACTGTAGTCACTCCTGTTTTTACCTCCGGCCAAGTCAATGGACGGGGATCATACAGGGGGGTCAATTTTGGACGCTGTTTTGCCCCTCTAGGGGGTCAATTTTGGACGCTGAACAACAATTCTACTGCCAACAAGAGCGGACCCGGCCTGAAAGGGATATTTAACAGCAAGGCAGGCGGCGCGGCCGGATTTAGCTATGGAGATACGTTAAGCAAGGCCAGTTGGAAGTGGAATGAAACCAATCTGAGAATCCTGCTGGGACAGCAGACGAAAGATGCAGTCAAGCAGCTCTCCAAAGATGCAGACGCCAGCACCAGGATGAATTTCAGAGGCGTTTCGGGGGCTGATCTGGATAACCTGATCGCTTTCCTGAAAGCTAACTGAGCAGCCGATCATCATGACTCCCATGTTCAACTCTGCATGGGAGTCAATTATCTGCTTATCAATTCGGACGAACACCAATCCAGATTGTATGCCTGTTGCCGCTTTGCGACTTGTGCGCCCGTACGCGTTTCTCTTCGACCTTGAAACCGACTTTCTTCATGCGCTGGGTAAACGCGGGGTCCGGAAAGCCGGACCAGACGGTGAGCACGCCACCGGGCTTGAGAGCGTCATAGGCATTGTTCAGTCCGCGCAGGCCATATAGTGAATCGTTGTCATCGATGGTGAAGGCATCAGGCCCGTTATCGACATCCAGCATGATGGCATCAAAGCCGTTTTTGTGCTCTTTCATCACTTTGCCGACATCTGCTACGACAAGGCGCACGCGTTCATCTTCGAGGGGGCAGCCGGCCAGGATACCCAGGTGCTCGTAGTTCCAGCGTACGACTGCAGGCATCAGTTCAACTACTGTGACTGTTGCTGATTTGCCGACATGGGAAAGGGCCGCGGCCAGTGTAAATCCCATGCCGAGGCCTCCTACCAGCAGATGTGCATTTTTTCGGGAAGCGACAGGTTTACAGGCAAGCTCAGCCAGTACATCTTCAGAATGATGCTGACGACTGTTCATCAGGTCACCGGCTTTGTCCACGCGAATCGAATACTCAATACCGCGTTGGTAAAGCCGCATGGTTGTACCAAAGTCTGTAGCAGTATCGATCAGCTTAAAGGGGATCATGGGTCTCTTCCTGTCGTCAGCCTTTGCGCGCTGAAATGTGGGGAACACTGCACGTCATACCGGTAAAATAAAATATCCGTTAACTCGGGCTGCAATGGTTGCCCATGATCCGGGCTGCAACGAACGACAGGTCTCATATCCTGACTTCTTGCTTCCGGCAGTTTTGTGGTACTTTTCCCGCATGAAAAAAGAGCAGCGCAAACGCATCATCGATAAACACCGGGACAGCCTGACACGGCATGGCCATCACCCCAATGCGCTGTACTGGAGCAGTCGTGAGATTCAGGAGATCCGTTTCAGGGTATTGGCTGAGATCGGTATCAAATCCGCTGATTCGGTACTCGATGTGGGATGCGGTTTCGGGGATTTCAGCAGCTGGTTTGAAACAGATGGAAAAAACCTGAATTTTAGCGGCGTGGATATTTCACCTGACCTGATCAGAGAAGCTGAACATTTGCATCCGGACGCCCGGTTTTATTGCGGTGAATTGAGCGATTTCAGATTTGAAACGGGTTCTTTCGACTGGGTTATTCTCTCCGGTGCCATGAATGAACAGCTGTTTGATGATGGCGATTATGCGCGCAGGCAGATCGCTTTGATGTATGAGTTATGCCGCAAGGGGCTGGCATTTAATATGCTCGATGCACGCCATTTGAGGGCGCATGATCTGCAGAGTGTTGATCCCGGCCAGATGCTCGATTACTGCAAAACGCTTTGCCCGGCCGCCGCGTTGCATGATGACTATCTGGCCAATGACTTTACCATTTACATGTTGCGTTGAAGAAAGGGGCGGCCGGTTCGGGAGTGGTATATGCGTGAAGCGATCAGCATCATCAATGATACATGCAGGATGAGAGCGTTCCGCTTGCGAGTCATGTCATGCAGCTATGATCACGTGGAGTGATGGTCATCTCTGGTGACTGCCGGATTGCATTTTAGTGACTGTCTGACTGATCCTCCGCGATAAAAGAGAAGACCTGACCTTTGGCATCACTGCAGCTGATCAGTGAGGCGACACCGGGAATAGTCAGCTTTTTACGCACGATACTGCCACCGCCCTCAAGGAAACGTTCGGTAATTTCGTCTATGGACGACACTTCATTGAGTTTGCCGCAACTGGTGATATGTACGCTGTAAAAGTCGAACGGCGCATCGAATTTTTCAATCTCCCAGTCACTGTGGGATTGCTCGCGCTCAAGGCGGTTGGTGGGCTGATACTGATAGTTTAGACCGGATACTTTCACTCTTAACATAGCCAGACCTCTCAAAGGATATTCTGATCAGTTCAAGGGTTACATCATTATTATCGGGTGAAACTACTTCGAGATTAGCGGATCAGAATGTTTCGGCAAGGGGTAAGTTTGTTGAGCAGGTCATTTGCCCGGCGCAACAGGGTGGAGGCCAGGTTATAAATCCAGCCTCAGGCCATGACATTTCAGCCAGTTATTGGCCGCTTTGAAATCGGGAAACAGCGTAGCTACCAAAAGCCAGAAATCCCTGGAGTGATTGTGGTGAACCAGATGGCAGAGCTCATGCACCACGACGTAATCGATCACCCACCCGGGCGCCATAATCAGGCGCCAGTTGAAATAGATTCTGCCATCGATGTGGCAACTGCCCCAGCGGCTTTTATAGGCTTTGGTGCCGACAAAGGCGGGTTGTTTACCGAGTTTTGCTGCAAAGCAGCTGCAGCGCTCTGCAAAGTGAAGCTCGGCCTGCAGGCGATACCAGCGGGTTAACTGCCTGCGAATGTTTTCCGGCTGCGGGTCGGGGTGCGAAACATGCAGCTCATCATCCATGAGTTGTACGGAACGTTTACCCTGCTGCAGCTGCAATGTGTATGTAGATCCCAGCAGTTCGAACGGGTCACCGTGGCTGAATGTTGCGGGCACGAACAGGGAGCGGTGTTCGCTGTTAAACAGGCGCTTTCTGTTGATCCACTGCAGTTTATTTTGCACAAACTGATCAATCAGGGCTTTGGGCATACGGACAGGCGCGCGTACTTCCACTTCATTGTTGGCTTTGACGATGATGCTGGCCGTTTTGCGACTGGCCTTGCGGACAATCTGATAATCAAAAGCTGTCATCTGAACGTGCGGCTCAGATTGCTTCAGGTTTGACGGCGTAGTGTTTGTCGCAGTACTGGCAGCTGACCGTCACATTGCCATCGGCATCGGCCAGCTCATGCAACTGCTCGGGCGGGAACGATCCGATGGCTGCAGCCATCCTTTCAGCGCTACACGGGCAGTTGTAGGTATATGAATCGCTGCCGGCAACTTTGCAGCGCAGCGTTGCAAAGCAGGAGAGAATCGATTCCGGACTATCCGATTCCAGCGCCGAATCGGGTATTTTCGCCATGGCTTCAACGGCCTTGAACCAGTCGTTCTCATCGCAACCGGGCATCGCCTCAATCATAATGGCAAAATCGCCATGCAGGATGATATCGGCGCGAATCTGTACGGACTGGCTCAGGTAGTGCAGCAGGTGATCGGCGAGAAAGTCCGATGCATTTTCAATGGTGGAGATATAGGGATGACCTACACCCAGGTCGCGAACGGTTGCCAGACGGACGGGATTGCCCATCCAGCTGCCAAGGCTTTCACCCTGTGCAAAACGCAGTACGGTTTCCTCTTCCTGCCAGTCCACATAGCCGCGTACGGCACCGGCTCTGGCCTCTGCCATCAGGCGTTTGAGCGGAGCCACCGGCACGGTCGAGTCGAGTTGCAGCACCTGGCGCATGCCGCCCTTGCTGATCGAGAGCAGCAGAATGGAAGCCAGCAGTGTCTGCCCGAACAGGGTGGCGACCGGACCATTCAGCCCGTGAATACGGTTGGCCTCGGCAATAATATGGCTGCCTCGAATCACCGCGCCACGGGTGCGGGCTTCGGCCAGTAAAAAACGGGTGAGGGTGTCGCTTTTAAGAGGGGAGTCACTCATCGATTCTGTTGCAACCATCCATGCACCTGGATTAATGATTCAAAGCAGTGCGCAGCACCGGCCTCTGTGAGCTCGTCTGCAGAAAAACCGTCGCATAGCCCGATAGGTGTGCTGCCGGCACGGCTGCCGGCTTTCATGTCCGCAATACCGTCGCCTATCATCACGGTTTCACACGCCCGGATGCCCAGCGCTTCACAGGCCAGCAGTACCGGAGTCGGGTCCGGCTTCTCGGGGCGGTCCTTGGTTTTTCCGATAACGGCGCCGACATAAGCGCTCCAGCCAAGCACTTCCAGCTGGGCCTCAGCCCGTAACTGCGATTTGCTGGTGACGATGGCGCACGGCATGCCGATCTCCCGCAGCCATTGAAACAGTGCTTCTGCACCGGGCAGGGGTTTGATCTGCTGCAGATAATCTTCATCATGAATCTCAAGAAAGCGGATGCCGGCTTCCTCACGTTTGTCGCCGAACAGCGATATCATGCTGCAGTCGCCGCGTCCGGTATGACGTTTGACCTCCTGCGCACTCATTTGCGGCAGGCCGTACTCGACAAAGGTCTGGTTCAGCGCCCGGATAATCGGCGGGAAGGCATCCACAATGGTGCCATCCATATCGAGCAGAACTGCTTTAATATTACTCACTTTTCAGCGCCTCAATTTCTTCCAGAATCAGCTCGCGTAAACGCATGGTGACAGGGCCGGGATTGCCATCAGCAACTGTTTGACCATCAATCAGGCACACAGGCATGACGGCATTGGTCGTGCTGCTCATCAGGCACTCTGTGAGGCCTGCTTCAGTCAGCTTCCAGGGCCGCTCTTCAACCTTGATAGCATGGGCCTGAGCAAGGCGCAGGGCCATGTCACGCGTAATGCCGCCGAGCACCTGATGATCGAGCGGGTGGGTAACCAGTGTGCCGTTGATGACGGCAAAGCAGTTGGTCGCACAGCCTTCCAGCATGTGACCCTGCTCATCGAGCCAGAACCCTTCATCGGCACCACGCCGTGATGCTTCCTGTTTACCGATCACACTGGCCAGCAGGGCAATCGATTTGATGTCGCAGCGTTGCCAGCGGATATCCGGCATGGTGATCGCGCTGACGCCATGTTCCAGCTTTTCAGTCGAGGGCATGGGCAGCTCACGCACCGTGATGACCAGTGTCGCTGTCAAGCCCTGCGGAATCAGGTGGGAGCGGGGTGCCACACCGCGCGTCACCTGAATATAGACCATGGCATGTTTGAACGGGTTACGCCGATAAGCCTCGCTCACCAGTGCGGCAATCTCATCAACTGTTTTGGGCAGGGTGATTTCTATGGCGGCACATGAGCGCTCAAGCCTGTGCAGATGCGGCATCAGATCGACGAAGCGACCTGAGAAACAGGCTAAAACTTCATAGACGCCATCGGCAAACTGGAAACCACGATCTTCAATATGAACGCTCGCCTGTTCAAGCGGAAGAAAGCGGCCATTCACCCAGGCCGTCAGTTGCATGGTGGTTATTGCGCGCCCGCTTCGGCTGAACTGTCCTGCTGCCCGGCGGCGTCGCTTGATTCGCTGGCACGCCACCACAGACGCAGACCATCCCACTGACGACTGATCCAGGAAGCGCGTTCCACATCACGTGTGGCAACCATGGCAACCGATTGCAGGACTTCGGTATTACCCTTGTCACCGAATACGGCATCAATAGAGCCGAGCTGCTGGTCTTTAGTGATCGGTGCCTTCAGCGGCGCTTCATAACGCAGGCGGAAAGAGAGGGCGGATTCATTGCCCTTGGGCACAGTCACCCAGATCGGTTTAGCCGGCTTCAGCCAGATATTGCCTCCCGTACCTTCGAATACTTCAACCTGACGGCGAATTTCACGTTCGGACGGGCGCATGGTGACAAAGTTGCGGAAACCGAACATGAGCAGCGTTTTGGTCTGCTGTGCGCGCTGACGATCCGAGTCAGAACCGAATACAGCGGTAACGAAACGGGTGGAGTCTTTCTCGGCAGAGCCTACCAGACAGTAACCGGCTTCTTCGGTATGACCTGTTTTGATACCGTCTGCTTCCGGGTAACTCCACAGGATGCGGTTACGGTTGGGCTGGGTGTGGCCGTCATAGCTATAGCCTTTTTCACCGAACAGTTTGTACATCTCGGGATGATCGCGCCAGAGTGCTGCGCCCAGTATGACCATGTCCAGAGCCGAGCTGTAATGGCCCTGCTGCGGGAAGCCGGTGGCATTGGCAAAGTGGGAGTGCTTCATGCCCAGCTGCTTGGCCTTGGCATTCATACGCTCGGCAAAAGCCTCTTCGGAGCCGTCCACATGTTCGGCCAGGGCAATGCAGGCATCGTTGCCGGAAAGTGTGGCAATGCCGTGCAGCAGCTCTTCAACGGTCGGGGTCATGCGCGGCTCAAGGAACATGGTGCTGCCGCCGATTTTCCAGGCCTTCTGACTGACCGTGACGCGGGCGTTTTTGTCCAGTCTGCCCAGCTTGATATCTTCAAAAGCGAGATACAGCGTCATCATCTTGGTCAGGCTGGCCGGTGGCAGTTGCTGGTCGGCATTGCTGGAGGCAACAACCTGTCCGGAGCGGGCATCAATCATGGCCCATGATTTGGCCTCGATGTTTGCGGTAGGCCATGAAACAGCGTTCGCACTGTCCGGTATGACAGTGAAAGCGAGCATTATAAGCAGCGCGAATATGCCGATAAGACGGGATTGTGAATTGTTTACCATAACCAGTTCTCCTCAGGGGGTGCATTCCATTCAATGGGTTCGGCCAGTGCCGGGGGAGTGATGCTTAAGAATTGAGCGTGCAACATTAAACGGCTGTGTGCCTTTCCGCCATAGCGGGTGTCACCCAGAATGGGGCACCCTAACACACTGAGATGTACACGCAATTGATGGGTTCTGCCGGTGTGCGGGACCAGTCGGATCAGCGCCCTGTTATCCTTGCGCTCAAGCACTTCAGCCCCGGTTTTACAGGCCCTGCCATGTTCGGAGACATGATAACGTCCATTTTTATCGCGCAGCTTGCCGATAGCCAGGTTGATCTGCTGCGTCTGCCAGAGCGGCGCCGGTTCAACGACAGCCAGATAGGATTTGTGGGTGCAGGCATGCCAGTGCGCCTGCAGTTTCTGCAGTTGGGCAGGGTCGGCAGAAAACAGCATCAGGCCCGATGTGTCACGATCCAGCCGGTGCACCGGACGCAGCGAGGCGGTGGGTGGCAGGCCCAGATATTTGGCCAGTTCATCGGGCAGTGTGCCGACACTGCGGTGCAAGGCTTCCTGAGCATACTGGCCGCTGCGTTTATGCAGCAGGTAGAGCGGTGGCTGCTGCCAGATCAGTTGTTCAGGTTGAAATGGAATCAGCTTCTCCTGCTCGAGCAGCACGATACGCAATTTATCACCGCGCATTAGTTTGCGACCGGCAGTACGGCAGCGTTTCTGATTCAGGTAGACGCCGCCCTCATCAATAGCCCGGCGAATACGGCGGCGTGACAGCTCAAACAGCGCTGCAAGGCCCTGGTCGAGCCGTTCGCCCTGCTGCTGTTGACCGGCAACGGCAAGCAGGTCCTGAAATCCGGCCGGGGAGCTCACGATCGGTTTTGCAGTGCAGCCAGCACATCAGCATGCGTTTTACAGATTTCAATGGTATCAAAAGCGTGTTCTGCCGATAACACCAGTTGCCCGGAGAGTGTGGCCAGAATCGGCTCCCACATATCGCCGTATAACAGCAGCGGGCGCGGCTCCAGTACACGAATGGCCAGCAGGTCCCAGGTCATGGCGAGTTCCGACAGGGTGCCCAGTCCACCGGGCAGCACCAGCCAGGCATCTGCCTCCTCGATCAGGATACCCATGCGGTCAAAGAAATTATTGGCACGCCGCTCTTCACTCAGCGTGTTGCCGGGCGGGGTGGGGAAACGCTCCAGCGTAATGCCCCGGATATGGCCGCCACCGGCATGGATGCCCTCGGAAAAAGCCGCCATCATGCCCTGATGGCCGCCGGTCATGCCGTCCCAGCCTGCGGAGGCAATTTTTGTGGATAGCTCAAACACATCCTGATAAACGGCAGACTCAGCCCCGATACGGGATGAGCCGAAGGCGGTCAGGCGCGGGCGGTTTCTGTTATGATACATTATTCGATTACCACGATGGCTTTATCAAAACCGCTGTGCTGCAGCGAGATGACAGTCTGCTCAATCTGTTGCATCTGCTCGAAGGGGCCGATGCGTACCCGATACAGGGTCTGGTTTACCAGCTGTTTCGGGTAGAGAGCCGTGTTCGGGTAGAGTGTCAGCAGTGACTGGCGCAGTTGATCGGCATTGGCCTGCGAGCTGAAGGCGCCCAGCTGCACGTAGATGTGGCCTGAGGTGGCCGCTCGCTCAGGCAGCGGGGCAGGGATGGACGGCGCCGCTATCAGAAGCGGAGCGGGGGCGGCAGGCGGTGTTACCGGCGTAGCTGCAGGAGGCGCCGGGGAGTCCGTCGGCGCATCCAGCGTTTGCACGCGTACCCGGGCGGTGCCTTTATTGTCGTAACCCAGTTCTTTGGCGGCGGCATAGGAGAGATCAATCAGGCGGTCTTTGACGAACGGGCCGCGGTCGTTCACACGCACAATCACCGAGCGGCCGTTTTCCAGGTTGGTCACGCGCACCAGCGTCGGCATCGGCAGCGTTTTATGGGCAGCCGAGAGTGCATGCATATCGTAGATCTCGCCGTTGGCTGTGCTTTTCCTGTGAAAGTCACGTCCATACCATGAGGCAACACCGCTTTCATCATAGGTGGAAAGGCTCTGCATGGGGCGATACCAGCGTCCGCCCACCTGATACGGATTACCTGTTTTGTAGAAGCCGCCGGAGCCGTCGGGCAGTGCCGGTTTGGCGACCGGGTCAGGTGCGGGGGCAGCGCCGTCATGGCTGGCCCTGTTGCTGCTACAGGCAGTGAACAGACCCAGCGAGAGCAGGATGAGCAGCGAGGTTTTAATTATTCGACAGCGAATTTTTCATTCTCCCACAGGGCGGCAATCTCGGTTACAGCCATGGCGTAATTGAACGACGGGTTGTAACGCATGATGACGCGGAAATTGTAGTGCACCAGAGCCAGCTGTTTACCCTTGTCGGTTTCCATTTCGATGATGCTGACTTTATCATTTTCCAGCCACGGCAATGGCACTTTCCTGAATGTTTTCGGCATGGCTTTACGCAGATCAGCCAGCGTCTCCCAGTGCTCCAGTTTGCCCGCAGCAATTTTCTTCCACTTGGCATTTAACGTGGTGTTGATCGGCAGCCAGCGGGCAACCGGGCGGCCGTGTTGCCAGCCGTGCTTGTTGAAATAGTTGGCGATGCTGCCGGTGATATCGGCTTGTGAATGGAATACATCACGCACACCGTCTCCATCCTCATCCACGGCGAAATCGCGGAAGGAGGTGGGAATGAACTGGATGGAGCCGAAGGCACCGGCATAGGAGCCCTTAAGCTCGTTCAGGTTCAGTTTGTCCTGACGGCTGATCTGGATAATTGCACCCAACTGCTGGCGGAAAAAGTCGGCGCGTCTGGGAAATCCGGTGGAGAGGGTGTACAGCGAATCAAGGATAGGTTTGTTGCCGTGGGCACCGCCAAAGCGGGTTTCAATGCCGAGGATGCCGGCAATAATGGCGCTATCCACCTGATATTTCTGCTCAACAGCAGTGAAGGTTGCCCTGTTCTCGGCCAGGAACGCCTTGCCCCTGTCAGACATGCTCTGCTTGATGAATAACGGGCGGTATTTGGCATAGGGCTGGGCTTCCCACTGCGTATTCATGCTAGCGATGATGTCGGGCCTGAAGGTGGCATCCTTGATAGCAGCGCGCACTGTTTTGACGGATAAGCCTGTTTCAGCGGCAAGCAGGTTCACGAGCTCTGCACGGCTGACATATTGCCTGCCATCGGGAGCCGCGGCCTGCAGTGTCCATGGGCAGAGCAGCGGGATCAGGCAGAGAGTGATATAAACGAACTTGCGCAAAGAGGGGGTAATGCAAAACAACATTGCCGCATATTAGCGGTGATTGGAGCAAACCGGTAGCCCGGAGTCGAGGCCACGAAAGCGGCCCGATTCGGGGGTTATTCAGAACGCATCGCCCAAGTCCGGGAGTGCTACTTTGGGCATAGAAGGAAAAAGGTCACTGTGACGTGATAGATAAGCCAGCCATCAGGTAAAGAGTATCCCCTGGGGGACGAATACACACGACAACCACGAATGACAGGACTATTCATTCCTTCATAGCTCTCGCGGATTCAACTTGTAAGTGCAACTTTGATGAGGGTTTGAAAGAGCAAGCTGCGGTAGCAGCCTTGCGCTTTTCAAACACGACTTATCAAAGGACAAAGAATGAACTACGCACAGCTTACCCAGGGGCAACGATATCAGATTGCCGTGCTCAAGAAAGCCGGACATATGCAGGTTGAGATAGCCCGCTTGATTGGCGTGGATAAATCGACCATCAGCAGGGAATTACGTCGTAATCGTGGTTTGCGGGGCTATCGGCCAAAACAAGCTCATCGTTTATCTGTTGAGCGCAATCAGGCAAAG
>MNWZ01000062.1:10715-11269 GCA_001871925.1 Zetaproteobacteria bacterium CG1_02_53_45 | reverse complement strand
ATCATGCTTTGGGTAAAGTCCGACAGGCTGCTAGACAGAGGTTAACCCGGGTTGGTGAAAGCAGGTCTTGTCGGTAAGCCGGGCAACCGGTGAATCCACGTATATCAGAGTAACAATCACAGCCATAAAACGGTCTCGCCTCTCCTGAATGTATCATATGTGCGCACGGGTTAAGCCATGTTGGTGCAAGACCCCAATCGGACCGAACCATGCGTTGTTGACCGGGGAAGCCATATCAGCAGGCTGCCGAGACAAGCAATAAAAATCGGGGAAAGCTGCAGGGCAGCGACCGATTTTGATGATGCAGGATCGGGAACCCGAAGGGCAGGCTGGTTTCGGGGCGTTTTTGATTCGGGCTGTCCATAGCCCTCAGGAAATTGCCCCGACTTATTCGTCGTCTAAATCAGCTATCCTGCTGATTTATCTTGGTTCGTAGTACGCACAAAGCAGCAGGACGCTGGTTTGGACGAGCTTCAGCTCGCCCGCAGGGTGAGGTACATGGATGTACCGAATCAGCATTCGGCACGACAGCCGAATTGGACGAGCTTTAGCTC
>MNWZ01000062.1:0-10697 GCA_001871925.1 Zetaproteobacteria bacterium CG1_02_53_45 | reverse complement strand
GATGTACCGAATCACCATTCGGCACGACAGCCGAATTGGACGAGCTTTAGCTCGCCCGTAGGGTGAGACACATGGATGTACCGAATCACCATTCGGCACGACAGCCGAATTGGACGAGCTTTAGCTCGCCCGTAGGGTGAGACACATGGAAGTGTCGAATCACAAAGAATGAACAAACATATCCAGCTGTACGGTCTGTAAACATTGGCAACCGTTCACTGCTCTACCAGCTATCGGCGCTATGATTTAACCTTTGTTTTTCACAAACCTCAGGCAGTTTCTACATGCCCTGAGCAAGAATGGTGAGCAGGGTTAAACAGATAAAACCTGCAAGAGCCAGCAACGGCAGTGATGCTTTTTTCCTGAACGATTCACTGACGATCTGTTTACCATGGTGTCGATGCGAAACTATTTGCATATCCATCCTCCTGTTTAGCCGGATGGTTCGATCATGGACTTTGAAAGCTGCACTTAAGTGACCTGCGTCACACTGGCACAAAATGATACTATTCTGCGCAGTCCGGGTTAGCGCCCCTCGAGCGCATGCACAAGTGTGGTCAGCAGGCGGTTGGTTTGGCTCGCAACCCCCAGCTTCTCCCCCATCTGCGCCACATAACCGTTGAGAAAATCCACTTCCGTTGGGTGCCCCGCCTCCATATCCTGCCACATGCTGGTTTTCACCGGCCCCATCTGCAGTGTGACCTGAATATGTTTGTCGATATCCTGCTCAGCAATCGCAATGCCCAGTTTTTGCGCCACAGCCACAGTTTCCGCCATGGCCTGGCGCACAACGGCAAGCGTCTCTTCCCCTGCAGCCATATCTTTGGCAAACCGGCGTGTCAGCGCGGTGATCGCATTAAAGCCGCAATTCCATAACAGTTTGCGCCATACCATGGCCGCCGCATTATCATCTTCACTGGCGGGCACGTGCGCCGCATTGAATGCAGCCAGCAATGGCGTTAATAAATGCTCCCCCGCCCCCTGCTGCCAGTGCCCCAGACGCATACCGCCGGCGGCAGAGTGGATGAGATAACCCGGCTGCTCCAGCCGTGCTCCGATAAAGGCGCTGCCGGCCACCACGGCCGTCGATGGAAAGGCCTGTGCCACCCTGTCCGGCGCCTCAACGCCATTCTGCAGTGTAACCAGCAGCATCTGTGCATTCACCACCGGTGCCAGGGCCGCAAGCATGGCATCGAGTCCGGTCATTTTGCAGCTCAGTACAATCACCTGACAGTCGGCCAACGCGCCCACATCACTGCTCGCCTTGATCTGCACCCGTGTCTGTTTGCCGTCGGACTCATGCAGCAGCCCCTGTCCCTGCAAAGCCGCCAGATGGGCACCTCGGGCCAATAAACAGACATCATATCCGGCCTGTTTGAGTTTGCTGCCATAGTGGCAGCCGACCGCACCGGCCCCTGCAAAACCTACTTTCAAAAACGCCTCCATGACCGGCTCCCATTCAGCCGCTATAATGCCGCACTGCGATTACTTTACACCTCAGGAGCCCACCATGCCAAAAGATACCTTACGCAAAGATGCATTTGAGTATCATCGTTATCCGACGCCGGGCAAGATCAGTATCAAGCCGACCAAACCATGCCTGACCCAGCGCGATCTGGCTCTGGCTTATAGTCCGGGCGTGGCCGAACCCTGCCTTGCCATCGCTGAGAATCCTGAGCTGGCCGATGAGTTCACCTCGCGCGCCAATCTGGTTGGCGTGATCAGTAACGGTACCGCCGTTCTGGGGCTGGGCAACATCGGCGCTCTGGCCGGCAAACCGGTCATGGAAGGCAAAGGTGTACTGTTCAAACGCTTTGCCGATATCGATGTGTTCGATATCGAACTGGATGAAACCGATCCGATGAAGTTTGTTGAAACCGTGGCGCGCATGGAGCCGACCTTCGGCGGCATCAACCTTGAAGATATCAAGGCGCCGGAATGTTTCATCATCGAAGAAGAGCTGAAAAAGCGCATGAATATCCCTGTGCTGCATGATGACCAGCATGGTACGGCCGTGATTACCGCGGCCGCCTTCCTCAATGCCCTGATCCTGCAGAATAAAAAAATCGAGGATGTCACCATCGTCTGTCTCGGTGCCGGAGCCGCCGGTTTTGCCTGTATGAAACTGATTGAACAGCTCGGTGCCAAACGTGAAAACATCCTGTTCCTGGATCGTAAAGGCGTGATCACCAAAGACCGCGATGAAGATATGCCGCCGCACAAAGCCTATTTCGCCAGTGACCGGCCGGCCTGCTCGCTCGAAGAGGCCATGAAAGGTGCCGATGTATTCGTCGGTCTCTCTCAGGGCAATATGGTTACCGCTGAAATGCTGCAGTCCATGGCTGACAAACCGATCGTCTTCGCCATGGCCAACCCGGACCCTGAAATCGCTTATGATGTCGCCATGGCATCGCGCAGTGACCTGATCATGGCCACAGGCCGTTCCGATCACCCGAATCAGGTGAACAATGTACTGGGCTTCCCGTTCCTGTTCCGCGGCGCCCTCGATGCCCGCGCCACCACCTTTAACGAAGAGATGAAGATGGCGGCGGTATATGCGCTGGCAGAGCTGGCGCGTGAAGATGTGCCGGCCTCCGTACTCAAGGCTTATGGCATCAAGGAGCTGCGTTTCGGTCCGGAATATATCCTGCCCAAACCGTTTGACCCGCGCCTGATCGAAAGGGTTCCGGTTGCCGTGGCCAAGGCTGCGACCGAAACCGGCGTGGCCCGCAAACCGATACTCGATACCGAATCCTATGCCCACGACCTGGCCGGCCGCGTCGACAGCTCCCGCCACTTTATGCGCATGATCACGGAGAAGGCCCGTGCCAACCCGCTGCGTCTGGTATTGCCTGAAGGCGAAGATGAAACCGTGATCCGCGCAGCCATTGAGATGAAGTATTTCGGCATCGCCACGCCGATCCTGATCGGCCGCAAGGAACAGGTTGAAGCGCTGTGCAAACACAACAAACTGGACATCAGCGGCATTGAACTGATTGATCCGATTGTTGAAAACTCGCGTTTCTCCAGCCTTGCCGATGCCTACTATTTCGACCGCAAACGCCACGGCATATTGCGCGAGGATGCGGTAAAAACACTGCGCGGCGACGTCAATATTTTCGGCGCCATGCTGGTGCGTCAGGGTTTTGCCGACGGCATGCTCTCCGGCCGTACCGCCCACTACCCGAATGTACTGCGCCCACTGCTGCAGGTGCTCGGCCATAATGCCAGCGGCGAACATCACCATGTCTTCGGCATGTATATCATGCTCATGGAAAATGCCGCCTACTTCCTGGCCGACTGCACGGTGAATGTCGATATGAACGCCACGGAACTGGCCAGGCTTGCCGAACTGGCTGCCGAAACTGCCGCCTCTCTCGGTGTGAAACCGCGTGTCGGCATGCTCTCCTTCTCCAACTTCGGCAGTGTCGATCATCCGGAAACCCGCAAGGTAGCCGAAGCCACACAGATGCTGCACGAGCGTAACCCTGACCTGATTGTTGACGGTGAACTGCAGGCCGATACGGCTGTGAATGATGTGATTCTCAAGCAGTACCCGTTCAGTAAGCTGAAGGAGCCGGCCAATGTACTGATCTTCCCGACCATGCAGGCAGGCAATATCTCCTACAAACTGCTGCGCGAACTCGGTGGCGGCACCGCCATCGGCCCGATCCTGCTGGGTCTGCCGCATCAGGTGCATGTCCTGCAAACCGGCGCCAGCGTGGATGATATCGTCAACATCGCTGCCATTGCCGCAGCCAGAGCAGCCGACGCATAACGAAAAAAGGCTGAAGGGGCTTTCCCCCTTCAGCCTTTTTCTTGCTTAACCTGTTACGTCATCCAACTTCAGTCATTTTCCACTTGTCCAACTTTGAATTCTGTTTGGCTCCCAGTGCAGAACAAAACAAGGCTCCATTGGAATCCGGTAGTCGTTATCAGTTAATGACCGTCTTTTCCCGGCCGGAAGAAGACTGTCACGTTTGTTTGGTTCGAGTTGTTAATGCCTCCCCAAACAAGGCGCGAACCTGAACAGGTAAAAAGGCTAATCCTGGTCGCAAAGCAGTAATCAGGAGAAATGAATTGCAGGGTGGTAAATCAGCCGCGAGGCATGAATGAGCGGGGGTTGATTAACTCGCCGTAACGGCGGACTTCGTAGTGCAGGTGCGGGCCGGTTGAGTGACCGGTTGAGCCGATGCGGCCCAGAAGCTGGTTGGCTTCAACCACATCGCCGAGATTCGCGACCAGACTGCCCATATGGGCGTAGCGGGTTTTGTAACCGTGGCCATGTTCAACATCCACCACGTAACCGAAATCTTCCATCTTGCCGGCGAAGGTCACGACGCCGCGGCTGGCAGCCAGAATCGGAGCACCATGACGGTTGGCAATATCCACACCGTAATGATGTGAAGGTGTGCCGTTAAACGGGTCGATACGCGGGCCGAAACGCGAGCTGATCCAGCCGCCTTCAGTCGGCCATGCATGCGGCCTTGCCGCCTGTGCATCTCGTTTGCTTTCCATCATAAAGTCCACAGCAGTCAACTGCGTGCCCAGCTGTTTCAGGCGTTCATCCAGACTTTTTATGCGGTCTTCAATATCTGCGCCTGTATTATGCGTGAGCTGCGGCTGGCGCGGACCACCAAAGGCCGGTTCAAGACCAAAATCAAATTCTGCTTTATCCAGCGATGCCACATTTACAAGCTTGGCGCCAAGCATATCGAGACGGGAGATACGGGCCTGCATCTGCCCCAGTGCGCGTGCATAGACAGCCAGCTTCTGCTCATCAGCCAGCATCTGCTCCTGCAACTCGGCTGCTCTGGCATCTTTGCGCTGCTGAACCAGCTCCAGAGCCCGTTGCGTCTGCTCCAGTGCCACAGACAATTGGTGATTCTGGTACGTGCTGTAAACGCCCCAAACGCCAAAGCCCATCGTTGCCGAGAGTAGAAACAGACCCGTCAACAATACCTTGCGTGCAATCACAATGCCGAAAATCTCTCCGGAAGAGGATGCAGATACCATCAATGGTTTTTTCAATTTCAGCAAAAAAAGGCCTCCAAGCCATGAATTTAAAACAGAGAATTTTCTAATCCTGTTTTCTTCCCGCATGCCAGAGGCATCTTGTGCGCCGGGCAAACTATCTTAATTGACTGAATTCTCAAAGTTTTTATGCTTAGGCGATGCAAACTGCCACTGCGCCTGCGCAACCACTATCCATTCACCGCCACTGTATGCAGCAACTGATCCATGAATCGCTGATTTTCGATCAGGCAAATTGCCGGGGCTTTCTGACCGGTTCCGGCCGGCTGATTGAATCAAACCGTCGCTCGGCAACTGCGGCTGATGATTCATATATGGGTGTGTATCTGAAAACCGATTCCCAGGGCGTGGCCGATCGCCGGCAGGCGACACTTCTGCAACAACTGTTTGTCAAAGCCACCGGACGGGAACCGTCCTTTTACCTGCTGCTGGAGTGCAGTCACAAAGGCAGGACAGAAGCGTGGCCGTTTGCCGATGCTGCACTGACACAGGCTCTGGATCTCGATATGCTGGAAGATGGTGATCTGTACCCCGTCGCCACCAGCCGCTAGGGTTTAGCACATGCGAATCTGTCATATTGGATTGAATCATAAAACCGCGCCGGTTGAGCTGCGCGAACGTCTTGCCGTGCCTGAAGCGGATATCACCGCTATCCTGCAGCAACGCATCCAGCATCCGGCGATTCGCGAAGCTGCCCTGCTCTCCACCTGCAACCGTGTGGAAATGACCGTTGTCACCCATGACCCGGATGCCGCCATTGCCGCCGTGCATGAGTGGTTTGCCGAAAAGTCCGGCATGAGCATGGAAAAAGTGTGCGAGCACCTCTACTCCTTCACCACCGACAGGGCCATCCAGCATCTGTTTGCTGTGGCCTCGGGCCTGGACTCACTGGTACTCGGTGAGCCGCAGATTCTCGGACAGGTTAAATCCTCCTATGAGCATGCACTGACGGCCAACACAGCCGGTCATGTGCTGCACAGACTCTACCAGTCCACCTTTTCCGCCGCCAAACGGGCCAGAACTGAAACGGAGATCGGTAAACAGGCGGTAAATATTTCATCCTGTGCGGTTGAACTGGCCAAACAGATTTTCGGTGATCTCTCCGGCAAAACCGTTCTGCTGATGGGAGCCGGTGAAATGGCCGAACTTGCCGCTACCCACTTCCGCGCCAATGGCTGCACCGACATTCTGGTGGCCAACCGCACCCTCAAACGCGCCCAGAACCTGGCTATGGAGTTCGAAGGTCATGCGCTGACCATGGAGCAGTTGCCCGATTATCTGGATGCCGCCGACATTGTTGTTTCCAGTACAGGTGCAAGCACCTTCGTGCTACTGCCCGATGTGGTGAAAGCCGCCATGAAGAAACGCAAAGGCAATCCGATGTTCCTCGTCGATATCGCCGTACCGCGCGACATCGACCCGCGCATTGCTGATATTGACGGCGCTTACCTGTATGACATTGATGACCTGCAGCAGGTGGTGCAGGGCAATGTGCAACATCGTCAGCACGAGGCGGAGCTGGCGCGCGAGATTCTCAAAGAGGAAGCTTTAGCATTCCTCGGCTGGCTCAAATCGCTCGAATCCGTACCGCTGATCCGCAATCTGCAGCAGCAGATGGAGCTACGTCGCGCCGAAGAGCTGGAAAAAGCCATGCGCTACATGAAAGATTTTGATGCGGCCCAGATTGAGGCGGTCGAACGCTTCAGCAAGGCCATGATGAAACGCTTTATGCACTCATCCCTGCAGACACTGAAAAGCCTGCCGGACGATATCGAAGGCGACCTGCTGATGGGTGCTGCAACCCGTCTGTTTGATCTGGATGAACGCCAACCACACCTCACCGTTGTAGGCAAAACCAAGGGGAATGATGAACAATCGGCTGGATAATATTCTCAGGCGACGCGAAGAGATCGCCATCCTGCTTTCCGACCCCGATGCCACCTCCAACAACCAGCGATTCACCCAGTTGTCCCGCGAGTTCTCCGAGATTGAGCCGGTAGCTGAAGAGGCCACGCATTACCTGCAGCTCTGCGCGCAACTGAAGGACAATCAGGAGATGATGGCGGATCCTGCCTGTGATGCGGAGCTCAAAGAGCTTGCCGGCAGTGAAATCCCGGAACTGAAGGCCGCCATCTCCGCCAGCGATGAAAAGCTCTTACTGTTATTGTTGCCGAAAGATCCGAACGACACCCGCGACATTATTCTGGAAATCCGTGCCGGCACGGGTGGTGATGAAGCCGCCCTGTTTGCGGCCAATCTGTTCCGCATGTACTGCCGCTATAGCGAACTGCAGGGTTTCAAGGTCGAAATCCTCTCGGCCAGCGATACCGGCATCGGCGGCTATAAAGAGGTCATTGCCCAGGTTTCCGGTCAGGGTGTATTTTCCAAGTTCAAGTTTGAATCCGGCGTCCATCGTGTGCAGCGCGTTCCGGAAACCGAATCCGGCGGCCGCATCCACACCTCGGCCTGCACGGTGGCAGTACTGCCACTGGCTGAAGAGGTGGATGTAAACATTCGCCCTGAAGATATCCGCATCGATGTCTACCGCGCTTCCGGCGCCGGTGGCCAGCATGTGAACAAAACAGAGTCGGCAGTGCGCATCACGCATGCCCCCAGCGGCATCGTGGTCACCTGTCAGGATCAATCCAGTCAGCATAAAAACAAGGCCCAGGCCATGAAGGTGCTGCAGGCCCGTCTGTTCGACAAGGAGCAGTCGGAAGTCAATGCTGAGCGCGCCTCGGCACGCAAAGGCATGGTCGGCTCGGGCGATCGCTCCGAACGTATCCGCACCTACAACTATCCGCAGGGGCGCGTCACCGACCATCGCATCAACCTCACCCTGTACAAGCTGGAACAGATTCTCGGCGGCGAAATGGGCGAACTCATCGACGCCATTATCACCTACCACCAGGCAGAACTGCTGGCCGCCCACTCCTCCTGAAGCGGATGTTGACCCGTCCATTGCTGCTGGCTGCGGCAAACAGGCTGAAGCTGGCCGGCTGTGATACGCCACGTCTGGATGCGGAGTTGTTGCTGATGTTTGTCTGGCAGGTGGGTCGCACCGACCTGATTATCCGCTCCAATGATGCCGTACCTGAAGCTGTCGCACAAAGATTTGAAAGCATGCTGAAACGGCGTGAGTTGCGTGAACCGCTGGCCTATATCACCGGCGAAAAAGAGTTCTGGTCACGCTCCTTTCACGTCACTCCGGATGTGCTGATCCCGCGACCTGAAACCGAACACCTGATTGAAGCCGTGATCGAAGTATTCTCTGATCAGCAGGGATTATATCACTTCTGCGATATCGGTACCGGTTCGGGCTGCATCGGCCTGACACTGGCCTGCGAATACCCCCATGCACAAATCACCGTGACCGATATTTCTCAGGCCGCCCTGTTGATTGCCAGAGAGAATGCACAAAAGCTCGGCGTTGCGGATCGTTTGAGCTTTCGCTGCGGCGATATGCTCGAGGCATTGACCGACACCGACGGCCCCTATGATGCCATCATCTCCAATCCGCCTTATGTGGCCCTGCATGAAATGGATGAACTGGAGTCTGAGCTGAGCCATGAACCGGGCCATGCCCTGACCGATGGCAAGGATGGTTTGTCATTTTTATCGGTCATCCTGAATGAGGGACTGTCACACCTGAAACCTCACGGTTTCATCATGGTCGAAACCGGCCCCTGTGGTTTGCCGCAGACACCGGCCGCACTGCATCCGGACAAAGAGATTTATGATCTGGCCGGCCTGCTGCGCGGTGCCCGATACAAACGCATCGGATAAAACCGGAAAAAAACTACTCACCACAGAGGACGCAAAGGACGCAGAGGAAAATCATTTATGTAACATCCTCAGATTTACTTCATACGGGTAAATGCGCGACTAAGAGTAATTGTTTATAAACGCTCTCTGCGGTGATCCGTTTTCACACAGGTTTCTTTGATTCACTTATGTCTGTCACGACGCCAGTAGTGGCCTGCGGATGATAAAACATTTAATGCATCTTTCGGGTTTTACTCTGCGTCCTTTGCGTCCCCTGCGGTGAAATCCCTTTTCAGCGTTTGATCAGTTTTAACTGCAGCGCCTCATACACGGCTTCTGATCGGGACTTCACACCCAGCTTTTTATATACGCGTTTACCATAGGTACGGGCAGTGGACTCGCCGCAGCCGAGCAACTCTGAAATCTCGGTATAACTGAGACCTTTATAGAGCATTTTCAAGACGTCCATCTCCCGACTGGAAAGAAAAAGGTTACGATCCTCTGACAGATGTGTGTCCGGCACCGGCAGTGGTACGGCTTCACTCAACACCTTCTGCACAGTGGCAATCAGATCACTCTGTTTCACCGGCTTGGTCAAATAATCGGAAGCCTTGATACGCAATGCCTGCACAGCCGAATCGGTACCGGGGAAACTGGTCATGATCACAACACCGCAATCACTGTTAACCGAGCGCACATAATCAAGAATATCAAAACCGTCATAGTCGCAATCGATAAAAACCAGATCCATCAACACCAGGGCAAAGCGCTCATTGTGCATGGCCGTTTTCACAGCTTCGAAGCCGGCAGTAATCGTCACCTCATAATCATGTTTTGCCAGCAGATGCTGCAGATAGGTACGCGTGACTTCATCGTCATCGACGACAAGAATTCTGTTTTTCCCTGCTGAAGTCATAGCAGCAACTGGTTCATGTTGTAAATCGGCCATACTCCCTCCAGTGAAAATCACAGCCCGGCGACTATACAGCATTAGCCACTGCAACTGAATAATCGGGTTTAAAAAAAGGTTCATCGCGGAAGTCCGGGAAATAGTCTTAGTAAACAAGAACTGGAGGCGCTCCTTTCTTGCTATTATGGTGGAATTATTTGTTCCAACTTTTGCAGAAAAGAAACGAACCAAAGAAAGCTGCCCGGCAATCTGCTTCTCCCTGCGTATTTATCGTTCAATGGGCGAAACCTTTTTGATTCGAGCCATCCATGGCTCTCTCCCTCCGGGCGATCTTAAGTTCGTCCAAACGGGCTCCTGCCCGCTTGCGCCTCATCCCATTGAACAATAAATACTCCGGCGCATCTTGGAACGGGGTTGAACCCCCTGGTAGATCCATCGCACATTGGACTACAGCATTTAATCCCCCGCTAGGCTGCCGAGACACACATCCAAATCGGGAAAAGCTGCAGGGCAGCGACCGATTTTGATGATGCAGGATCGGGAACCCGAATGGGAGCAAGTGGCGCTGTACCGCCACGCGATAGGTATTTGGATCAATATAAACCGGGGCGCTTTGATTCGGCACTTCCATGTGCCTCACCCTGCGGGCTGCTTGATGCAGTCCAAATCAGCTCTCCTGCAGATTTGTCTTTCACCCCTTTCTTTACCGCTAACGATCATCGCGCGAGTCGCCCCCCCGTATGATGAAATGTAAGCTTCATGGTGGAAGGTGACGGTTAGAGACTGCGCTTTATTTTGGAGCCATAGAGCCCGACAGCTAACGTAGCCCGCCTTGGATGACTCGTACCCCGGATTGCCTCTATAAGAGCGAATGTTAAAAGGGCCGTTGGCGATTTCACATTGCCCTCAGGCTGATCATCCTGGCAACCGCCACCTTCCAATCTCAAGGATAGCGAGAAGGAGGAAAAATGGAACTCAGAGCGATATA
>MNWZ01000038.1 GCA_001871925.1 Zetaproteobacteria bacterium CG1_02_53_45 | reverse complement strand
GCAACGAGCCAAGGTAATGATGCATCTGCATCAGCCGTTGAAATCGCTCTTCTTCATTCACATGAACCGGACGAACCGCGATCCGATCAAGCTGAAATTCTCCTTCATGAGTCTTATGCATGAAGCGAATGATAGTGAGGGCCCAAAGAATGTCCAGACATGCTGGTTTACATCTTTAGAATCTAAGGGTTGAACCTAAGGGCAAATTTGCCGTGCAACTTATGTGCAACAGTCTTTATGGCCACGATCTTTTTGCTCTTAGCCAGCTTGCGCTGATAGTAACGCTGAATATGTGAGTCGTAGCGAATAGCAAAATGCGCAGCCTCTACAAATGCCCAGGCCAAATACTTGTTGCCGCATTTACGGTTGCCCTGACCTTTGACTTTCTTGTTACTGGTACGTTTACTCGCCACGCAGCGGCAGTAAGATGCATAGTTGCCAGCATCTGCAAACCGGTTGATATCACCTGTTTCAAGCAAAATGGTCAGTCCGAGAATCAGCCCAATACCCTTGACGCTTTGCAGTAAAGTAAGCCTGGCATCCTCTTTGACCTCCTTGAGGATCTCGTGCTCCAACACCCGAACCTCATCGTTTAGCAGCTGAATCAAATGCAGGTTAGCAAGGGCAGGCATGGCTAGATGAACCTCCTCGAATAGCTGGTAAACCTGTGCTTCAGTTAATTTCTTCACTGCATTAGCGCTAATGCTGTGGCCGATGTTACGGGCAGCCAGATTCTGAATGCTCAAGATATTGGTTGTGCTCATCTGCACCAATTGAACGCGCTTGCGTAATAGGTCTCTGATCTGACGCAGCTCTCTTGGGTAGATGTAGCCGTGTGCCTTGACCAAAAGCCCCAGACGCAAACTGTCGGCCAGCCAGAGTGCATCACTCTTGTCATCAGTGTACTTCAGCCCTTCGTACTGCTTCATAGCAGCGGGATTGGCCAAAACAACCTTGTAGCCAGAGTCCGGGTTAGCTTTGACATTTACACATAATGTTTTTTTGGAAAGTAAGAGGTCTATCATTGTATCATTATTTGGTGAATTCAAGTTGGTACAATGATAGACCTGACCCCGATGGCTTCTACTCTACCCGATGGCTTTGGTATTTATCTCCTTTATGCTCGAGCCATTCAACAAATTCATGATCATTTTTTCCTGCTAAGCAGCACCTGTTCAGCTTCAGTTCAGTAGGCTGCTTTACATTTCTCCCATGCTATCAGCAGGGGGTTATGCCATGTACGACACTTCATCTGTCAAAGTCTGGGATATTGTGGTTCGTTTGTTCCACTGGTCACTGGTGGTCTTCTTTGTCACTGCTTACATCAGCGGAGAAATCGAAACGGAAACACTACATGCCTGGGCTGGTTATGTGATTATCAGCCTGTTGGTCTTGCGTATCATCTGGGGGCTGATCGGCAGCAAACATGCCCGCTTCAGCGATTTCATCTACAGCCCGGCCGATATCATGACGTATTTGAAAAGTCTGCTTACTCGCCATCCCAAGCACTACCTCGGTCACAATCCGGCCGGGGGAGTCATGGTTATCCTGTTGCTCATCGGCCTGTCGGCCGTTAGCTGGACAGGACTCAAAGCTTATGCGGTTGAAGGCAAGGGGCCGCTGGTGGCTAGCAGTATCTCACTGGCTATACCTGTCGCCCAGGCTGATGACGACTGGCGATATGCTGGACACAACAAGCATGCTGATGAATTCTGGGAGGAGGCGCATGAAGCAAGCGTCTACTTTATGCTGCTGCTGATTGGCCTGCATCTGGGCGGTGTTGCCGTCTCCAGCTTGCTACACCGCGAAAACCTCGTGCGCGCCATGCTTACCGGTCGCAAACAGTTGCCCGAAAATGATCGATAAGAATGGCTGTCGCGGAGATGATTTGAAGGCCAGATCTCACAATGAAATGGCGCTGAAATTCACTTTGGGCAGCAGATTGATTCGATAGGGTATGTTTAAGCTTCAGGCATAATTTCAGCTGCAATGTGATGTGGCTATCGCCGGGCTGCGTATCTGTCTGTAGCGACTTGTTGAAGATAATGCTAATTTTCGGGCGCTGTTTTCAGCGCGAAGGAGTTATATCAATGGTTCATTACGAATTGGCCCCATGGGGAATGTTTTTTGCCGGACTGATGTATGTTGTGGGCAATGGCGTATGGATGAATCATCTGGTTCGTCAGCGGCGATGGCTGGGCTGGTTGTTCTGGCTGCTTGCTGCTGCGGTTCTTCTCGTATTGGCGGCTATGTTTGAAACCCGTCTGGATGCTGATTCTGAGCTCGGTGTATGGGAGCGCTTAAGCACTGTTGATCTTGAGAATCATTGGATTGCAGTGACGTTGTTTGCCTTGATTTCGGTTCCCGGAGCAGCATCCGTTTTGTTGAAGCAAACTCAGCAGTGGACACGTTATGCAGTGCTTTTGCCGGTGTTAATGGTGTTTATTCCCTTGGGATCACAGATTCAGAATCCTGACCAGTCCTACTGGGCAGTGAGTCTCGGTGTGACTGTTGCGGTGTTTGCGTTGATGCTGCTTTGGCAATCGTTGCTCGATTGTGAGCCAGAGGAAGCATCTGTCTGATGTGTTAACTTCAGCGTATTTCCGGGCATTTTTTATGCTTGAAAATTTCAATTCATCCGATGCTTTTGAATATTGATTCACTTTGCCACGTTGGTGTTGGTGGTTCACTGAGAAGCGTCACTTTCATTATATGCAGTATGTCGTTTAAAGCTGGTATTAAACTTACAGACGTCCCTCCATGCTTGAGTTCCTGAAATATAATCTTAAATATCGTCTGCTGGCGAGACTGCTTCCTTTCGCGCTGGTGATCGGTTGTCTGATATGGATAGCGTTTAATTATGCTGTTTCTGATGTGGCCGAAACGATTGGCCAATATGTGGCTGAAAAACAGGCTCTTTATGACAGGTCGCGCATCATGGCACCTATTTGCGGGATATGGCTTTAGCGAGGCATCTGTCGCAATCACAGGTGCTGATTGAATGGGCCACGCATGAAGACGACAACCGCCTGAAACATGATGGCATCCGCGAGTTAGAAAGCTATCGCACGGCATTTCTTAATCAGACTTACTTTTTCGTTATCGATAAATCCGGCGACTATTATTTTAATAACAATGAGAATGCATTTGCAGAGCATCAGTTCCGCTATGCGCTAAAGCCGGATGCGCCAAAAGATGCCTGGTATTATGCAACCAAGCAGGTTGCTGAGCAGTGTCAGGTCAACGTCAACCATGATGCGGAATTGATGACAACTAAAGTATGGATCAACTGTCTGGTTAAACAGGGTGATAAAATTGTCGGTATTGTTGGCACGGGGCTTGATCTGACCGGTTTTGTTCAAACAGTGGTGAATGCGAATCAGAAAGGTGTGATTAATTTCACCATCAATAAGGATGGTGCCATTCAGGCATCGCCTCATATCGATATGATTGATTATGCCAGCCTGACGCATGCGGCGACGGGCGAGAAAAATATATTCAGCATGCTGGAACACGAAGATGATCGCCTTCGCTTTAAACAGTTGCTGAATCAGGCACAAAATAATATTGATCCGGTGGGTTCGATTTTTGCGGATATCAATGGGGACCGCAGAATCATCAGTGTCGCGAATATGAACGATATTGGCTGGTTTAATGTGACGGTGATTAATCTGAAGGAACTCGCACTGGATAAATATTTCCTGCCTTTTGGTATCCTGCTTGGTGTTGTGTTGCTGACGCTCATTTTTCTCACCGCCTTTTTACTCCACCGCTTAGTGCTTTCGCGTCTTCAGCATCTGGATGAAAATGTAGCCCTGATCAAATCGGGTGAAGATCTGCTTATTATGCAGTCGGATGTGCCGGATGAGCTCGGGCGATTGAACAACAACTTTGTCGATATGGCGGCTACAATCCGACAATACAGCTCGGGTCTGGAGAAAGAGGTGGCTGAACGTGTTCGGGAGTTGGAAATAAACATCCTCAACCTTGAGGCCAGTGAGGAAAAATTCAAAAAAGCATTTTACCTGAATCCGGATGCGATCAATATCACCCGGGTTGAAGATGGGGTGTTCGTTTCAATCAATCAGGGTTTCACTCGCATGATGGGTTATTCCGAGGGTGAAGCCATGGGTCGGACATCGTTAGAATTAAATTTATGGAACAATCCAGCAGATCGTGTCCGAATGTTAAAACGTTTGAAGAAATATGGTGTCGTAACGGAATTCGAAGCTCGTTTTCGTGCCAGAGACGGGCGAGTCGGCTATGGGTTGATGTCAGCATCGATGATCGAAATAGATGGGGCGGCACATATTCTGACGATTACCCGTGATATCACCGAGCGCAAACAAACTGAACAGACAATCCATCATCTGGCTTATTTCGACAGTCTTACCCAACTGCCAAATCGGCAGCTGTTTCTTGATCGGCTGAAACAATTAACCGCTCAGGCGCGACGTAATAAGGTTGGATTTTCACTGTTTTATCTCGATCTGGACGAGTTCAAGCTGGTTAATGACACAGCCGGGCATGAGGCCGGTGATCGGGCGCTGGAAATTGTGGCGGCTCGTTTAATAGCATGTGTACGGGAAGGTGACACTGTGGCTCGTATCGGCGGTGATGAGTTTACGCTTATTCTTCCGGGTATTGTTGATAGAAGGAATGCCGTTTTTGTGGCTGAGAAGGTTGTGGCTTCGCTTGGCGAGGTGCTTAGTGTGAATGGGAAAGAATTTACGCTGGGTGCCAGTATTGGCATAGCAATGTGTCCGGTGGATGGCTGTGATGTGGATGCACTGCTTCGTTGCGCTGATGATGCGATGTACGCAGCCAAAAAAATCGGGAAAAACTGCTATAAATTTCATGCTTAAGCTGGCTTAAATAGATGACCTGGTCTCGGGGGCTGCGAGTAAGTTGGTTTATCAGGAGTGATGTGGTCTCGAAAGATTAAGCAGGAAATCGATGCAGGGTATATGTAGATCGCCGGGAAGCTGAATCAACAACACTGTCTGAGTTGATGAAGCGATACGAAGACGAGATTTCGGTGACAAAGCATGGCTATGAACAGGAAGTGACAATGTTCAGGTTTATTAACCGTGACCCTGTATCGAATAGAATCATTACTTCGATTCGCGGCAAGGATCCATGATTATATCAAGCGACGGTTACGTTCAGTGTCAGAAGCAACTGTACATCGTGAGCTGAATTTATTGGGCCATGTTTTTACCGTAGCGATCAAAGACTGGAGCATTCCCCTGTTAGCCAATCCTGTTCAATTGGTGCGCCGTCCTAAAGTGCCTGTCAGTGCCGCCAGGACACGCCGCCTTGAAGGTGACGAGGAAGAAGAAGATCGTTTGCTTGAAGCCTGCTCTCAGGAAAATCCATGGCTGCGGTCTATCGTGGTGCTGGCGATTGAAACAGGACAGAGGCGAGGGCGTTACTTATTGATGCGATGGGAAACCTGATTCCAGCAGAAGGAGTACTATTAATACCTGACCCGGCAGCACCTACCAAACATGCTCCTTCTGAAGTTCCGTTATCTTCACGTGCATTGATTGAACTAAAAAGCTTGCCGAGGTCAGTAGATGGTCGGATTTTTCCGATTGTATCAGCAAACGCGATAAGTATGGCCTTTACACGTGCCTGTAAGCGAGCAGGCATCGAAGACCTGCGCTTTCATGACCTGCGCCATGAAGCAACCAGCCGTATGACTTGAACGTGGCTTGGGTGAGGGAGCGTTCGTTTTTGCAAATAAATGTTTGATAGCGTATTGTTTTGCGTATGAGCGTACATTATTGTGGCTATGAATGGCTAAAGCGAACCTATGAGCTTGATGTTGATTCTCCCAACCCTGTTTCAAAAATTGGTGGAGCAAAAGACTCTAATAGCCGAATTTTCCGACCGGAGTATCAGCCAGATGAAAGTTTAGCAGGTCATCTGTTATTCGCTCTCAAGCATGAGAATCTGAACCTCAGTATTCTCAAAGCTGTATTCAATAGCTGTGATCGTAAAGAACTGGAATTATGGATTTCCACAAACCCGCAAGGTCAACAAACACGTCGCGCATGGTTCTTTTATGAGTGGCTGACGGATAAGAAACTCGAGCTTCCTGATGCGGACACAAAGGTCAGATATGTGGATGCTCTTGATGAAAAGTCTTATTACACAGGAGAAAAGGTTAATTCTCCCAGGCATAAAGTTCGCAACAATATGCCGGGAGTTTCAGCCTTTTGCTGGTTGGTACGAAAAACGCCAACCATGAAAGCCTTCGATAACAAAGACCTGCATCAGAAGATGAGAGATACTTATTCAAGTCACCCCATGCTTGGCAGGGCTGAAGCCTTTTTGTTAACCAAAGACTCCCAGAGCAGCTTCGAAATAGAGAAAGAGAAGTTTGATAACCGTGCGGTTCGATGGATGAAAACAGTTCGGGCATTTATGAACTCCCGACTTGATGACTCCAAATTATTTGAAATGCAAAGGCAGCTTGTTTCGAACCCTGATAATGGCTGGCGAAAGGATTTTGGTTGGATTGGTGATCGTCTTCCTGATGCAACTCCGTTGCCGGAGCATGTCAGTGCACATCCGGAAAGCCTGAATGGTCTAATGGATGGATGGCTTAAGAGCTATTCCCTCATGTTCGAACGCCATCCGGTTGCAGCGGCCACGGCTCTGGCATACGGATTTATCATTATCCATCCATTTTCGGACGGTAATGGGCGCATTCATCGCTTTATATTGCATCAGCTCGGAAAAGTTCCGGTATCATCCGAGTTGCTGGAAAACATTGATGATTACATAACCTCGCTGAAGAAGCTTTCAGCACCAATTCTGAATCGTTCAGAATGGACGGTCACGGCGGGCTATAATATTGAGTTGATAAACGATACAGATGATCTTTACAGGTATGCAGATGCAACCGATCAGGCTGAGTTTATCTATAGTTGTATTGAACAGTTTGTATCACATCGATTACCACAAGAATTGGAATACCTGACTGCGTTTGATGAGGCCAAGCGAATCATTGATGAAAAATACGGCATGCCAGATAAAGATCTGACGCTATTGGTGAATTTATGTACTCAGAACAATGGGGATCTATCGAACAGGAAGCGTAAACTATTTGAGCAATTATCCGATGATGACATCGCTTTTGCCGAGAAGGTTATTAAGGCGTCCTTTTCCGACTATTTTAAAATGACGAATGCACAATAGGGAAATTCTGCTGCACCTTTGTTACAGAGTAGTTGATTTTTGTTTATCATCCATGATTTTGGTTTATAGACGGCGGACTCAAAGTATAAGTGCAACAGCGATTGAGGTTAAATTGCTGCCATGGGAAAAAATTATACACACGGCGCGGTTTGATGGTGGACAGGGAAACCACCGAACGCGCCAACCGTCGCCTGCAAACCCGATTGAAGAAAGCAAAGCTGCGGCAACAGGGATGCTTTGAGGATATCGACTTCCGCACACCGCGTGGTCTGGATAAACAGCTCATCCTCTCACTGGCATCCTGTGACTGGATCAAAAAGGCGAACAACATCCTGCTCACCGGAGCGACCGGCACGGGCAAGAGCTACATTGCCAGCGCTCTGGCTCATAAAGCCTGTCTGGAAGGACACACGGTTCGCTACACACGCTTACCGCGCCTGATGGAGGAGATTGCCATCTCCCGCGCCGACGGCAGCTACGGCAAGCTCATGCTGGAACTTGCACGAACCGACCTCATCATCCTAGATGACTGGGGATTAGCTGCCATGACCAGGCCGCAACGGCATGATCTGCTGGAGATACTGGAAGACCGAAACAGCCTCAAATCCACCATCGTCACCAGCCAACTGCCGGTAGAAGCATGGCATGAATACATCGGCGATCCGACTCTGGCTGACGCCATGCTCGACCGTCTCGTTCACAGCGCTTACAAGATCAATTTGAAAGGTGAATCCATGCGCAAAAAGAACTCAACATTGACCAGAAAAAATCACCCCGCAGAGTAGCACCGTTCAGTAGCCTGCAAAGTGTCCGGCTTGGACTGGTTTAGGTGTCCGGCATCATCGGAATACGCAACAAAGATGCATTGCTCATCGTTGCGGGTTCGAATCATTTGTCTGATAGCCTTATTGAAAGAGCCAATAAATTACTTCAAGAGATATCCTCATAAAGGTCTATTCAAAATGCTGGCCTTAAAAGTTCCCGAGGCAAGGGCAGCTTGTTGGAGAAATTCAAAACAGGGAACATGATAGATGATCTGGTTGCACGAAAATAAAAAAAAAGGAGCTACGAATTAACGTAACTCCTCGTTTTATATGGCGTCCCCAAGGGGATTCGAACCCCTGTTGCCGCCGTGAAAGGGCGGTGTCCTAGGCCGACTAGACGATGGGGACCCGGACAAGGTGGCGGATAATACTGCCACAATTTTTCTCGTCAACACTTTCAAAATGGTGCGCCCAGTAGGACTCGAACCTACGGCCCACGGATTAAAAGTCCGCTACTCTACCAACTGAGCTATAGGCGCATACACATGGTTTTTAGCCACACGATTGGGGGCGCAGTATGTTGATTTATTCCCGACTGTCAAACATCAAATTCATTCTTTTGCTGAGAGCTTTCAGGATGAGCAGAAAGGCAAATATGCGTAGCGCTATGTGCTGGCTCGATATGACACTGCACTATGGTGGTGTGAATGAGATGAATGAATGTTGAAATTATAATGATAAGGCTGGCATTTGATCTAAGTGGCGTTATCGTTGACTGATTGTTTATTTCGACACAATGAGCTTAGGGGAAAGCATGGCTTTAGTGGCATCTATTCACGTTGATGCGGGTTGGGTATTACCTGACGCGTCTTTGAAGACGATTGATGGCGATAACGTGAATTTACATCAGTTTATGGGTGAGAAAGGTTTGCTGGTTGTTTTTACCTGTAACCATTGCCCTTACGCAAAGGCAGTTTGGCCAAGGTTGGTTCGGCATGCGAAAACTTTGCGTGAGCTGGGTGTTGCTGCGATTGCTGTTAATTCAAATATCCATCCGGATTATCCCGAAGACTCAGTTGTGGCGATGCAAAGGAAAATATCCGAATGGAGCATTGATTTCCCGTATCTGGCTGATGAATCACAAGATGTAGCCAGAGTTTTTGATGCCCAGTGTACGCCTGATATATATATGTTTGATGCTGATGCCAAGCTGTTCTATCATGGCCGGATTGATAATTATTGGAAAGATGAATGCAAGGTTACCAGGGAAGAGTTGATACCTGCTGCTCAGGCGATGGTCTTAGGGAAAGCCGCACCTGTGCCACAACATCCTTCCATTGGTTGTTCGATTAAGTGGAAGGAGGAGGCAAAATGAAGCTTGTTAAGCTATTTTTATTTGTTGTGGCAGTGATGGTTGGTGTTGCTGCGACTCAAAGCGCCGCTTTGGCAGCAGATGCAGCTGAAGGGGAAAAAATATATAAGGCAGTGTGTATTCATTGTCATATGAGTGATGGTTATGAGGAAAAATTCGGACCCGGTCTGAAAGACATTATGCAACGTGTAGATGTAGCGTGGGTTGACCAATGGCTGAAAAATCCGGCTGAGATGCTGAAAACAGATGAATACGCCAAGTCATTGCGTGAAACTAATGCCTTTGATTTTTCAATGCCGACCTTGCCTGATATGCAGGATGATGAGAAGCGCGCAAATGTGATTGAGTATCTGAAAACGCTGTAGTGTTTTTGTTTGAAACATGCTTAGGGGATTGGTTCTTAGGAGCCTGTCGGACTTAGCTCGCGGATTCAACTTACTGCGAAAAAGCGGATATTGGCCGATTTTCGCCTTGATTCTCGTTAAATAGCCCCGTTATTCGCCTCGAATCAATGCTAAAACCAACTCAATCCCGCTATTTCTCGCTACAGCTGCCTAAGTCCGACAGACTCCTAGGCGGCTGTCCGAGAATAGAAGAACCTACTGCGGAAAAGCGAATATTGGCCATTTTCCCCGTTCATTTTCGTTAAATGCAAGCAGCATTCGCCTCAAATGAACGGAAAAATTGACTCAATCCCGCTTTCCCTCGCGACGATTCCTATTCTCGGACAGCCTCCTAGCGTGTTTTTGAATATGGTGTTTGTAGTTGCTTATTAAAGTTCAGTCAATCTTAGCATCTTATGTTGAAGACGTTTTGCCTTGTTGCGTCAGGTGTGGCGGGAATACAATAAAAATATGTAAAGCTGTTATTCATTTCGCGCTGAAAACACATTGAACTCCATCAAGCAGAAAGCAGAAGCCTACAAATCGAAAATGTAGGTTGTATGGTGCATGGTTGAGCTTGGGGAAGCACCGGGAGCAGGCTCATCGGTCAGAATATTCCACATGGCCTTTATGGCGCGTTGAGAAATGAGCTCAGTATGTTGATTGCCTGAATCGGCTAATCGTGACTTTAAAGTATGCCAGACATTTTTATCGCCGGTCAGATCAAAAATAAGGTCAACAGCGACACCGAATCCGATCATGTCATCTAAATCAGCGACTGCGATAGCATGATTTTGCGCCAGTTTTTTGCCTTTGGTTTCGTTCGGTTCTACTACACAGACAATTCGTAAGCCCAGATCCGAGCAGTGAATAACGCGCTTAAGGAAGCTGGTTCCAACGTTGCCGAGCCCTATGATAACAATATTTGCATAATCCACGATCACCATCCCCTGTGCGAAACTCATCCACAGTCATGAAAAAAAATCGGTTAAGTTTACAAGCATGTTTGCCAACCCAAGATACAGGCAACAAGTGTGTTTGATTTGTAGAGTATAGACAGAAAACGTGTAAATGAACGTAACTATTCAGCCCTCTGAGCAATCAAAGAGATTGCAGCGTTTGCATCGCCAGTAAAGATGGCGGTAAGCGCATCCGAGGCGGAGATTTTTCTTCTCTGGCATGTAAGCAGGTAACTGCGAATTCTGCAGAAGAAACGTGCCCCCTCAATGGAGCGAAAGCAGCCGGAGATTTTCTGCTGTACCTTTGACATGCGCAGGTCGTTTTCGGCTCGGTTGTTGGTGAAGGGGACATAGACAACCTCCATGAACCGTAGAACGTC
>MNWZ01000147.1 GCA_001871925.1 Zetaproteobacteria bacterium CG1_02_53_45 | reverse complement strand
AAACACAAGGTCAGAGGCAGTAGATATGGGGCTTATCCGGCCTCGTATCTCTACGAGAAGTTGAATCTCGTTCGTCTATCTTGAATGAGGCATAACGTGCCGTGGGCGAAGGCGTGATGTTTTGTCCGAGAGCCGGATGCGGGAGATCCGCAAGTCCGGTTCGATGAGGAGGGTGTGGAAACGGAAGTGATGGTACGGCTATTGAGGCACCGCCAAACGAAAGGGGCGGCAACAGATAGGCTTGCACCGTAGACCACCGCGCCACATCCTTACTCTACCGGAAGCTGTCATTCAGTGACCACAACACTAATAGCCGACCATAACGCTGTATGTCCTCCAAATGAAGAACATACAGCTTTCATTTTATGGCTAAGGGAGATTAACCGGCAGGGACGATTTCACCGTTCTTGATGCCGAACACATCCAGCTGTTTCTGACCTACGCCGGATTCATCAAAGCGGACATGGCCGGTCAAAGCAGGGAAACCTTCAGGAGTACGCAGAGCGCGAACAATCTCATGGCGGGAGAGGCCCAGGCGACTGGTCATCACTGTTGCAATGCGCATGGTATCAAATGCCAGACTCATCAAATCGGATATTTTGCCGTCACCCCACACCTGCCGGTATTTAAACTGGAAGGCACGCACATCCGGATCTTCCTGATTAGCGTTCTGGGCCGATGACGTGTTGGAGGCGGCAAAGCGGGCTTTGGAGAGATAGCGACCACGGTCATCGAGCAGATGCCCGTCCTGCCAGCGACTGCTGCCATACAGCGGCACATTATTGATACCCGCATAAGCAAGCTGCCCGGCCAGCATGGAAACCTGACGCCCATCAAGCGCCAGATAAACAGCATCAAAGCCGACCGGCATACGGATTTCAATATCCATCTTCGGCAGCATCACAGCCAGATCCTCATCCAGCTCTGCCAGCAGCACCTCATCATCGGTTTCATAGCGCATTTTTCTCAACATCGAGCGGTGATCCATGGTGGATTTTTCCAGCTGCACAAAGCCGGAAATTTCACCACCCAGCGCCTGAAAGGATCTTGAGAACATCTCGGGCTCGGTCTGATCATCTGCCGCGCCGCTTATCACCACCATACGGGTTGCCCCATGCTGCCAGGCGTGCTGCGCCATGACATAAATCTGAGCCAAAGGAGAAAGCGTATGAATAAACAGAGCCGGAGATGCGGCCGCCAGATCGGTGCGTCCGGTCAGGCTGATCACCGGCAGATCAGACCTGAGATAAGGCAGCAGCACCTCGGTTGTCTCGGCCAGCAGCGGGCCGATAATCAGGTTCACCGACTCATCCGCCAGCCGTTTGTAGGCAGTGATGGCGGCCATGCTGTCAGACCCCGTATCTTCTACACGCAGCGTGATATACTCATCAAACTCAAGTCCTGCCAGAGCAATGCGGATACCGCGCAGCGCTTCCTGACCATAGCGGGCGTAAGGCCCGGACAGCGGCAGCAAAACGCCAATGGTCGCCGCCCTGATTTCTCCGCTGGCCCAGGCCTGCAATTGTCTGAGATTACTGTGATTCGGGAAGCTTGCAGCCAGCAATTGGGCAATGCGGGCAACGGCCTCTGTATCACCGGTCATCAGGCGCGAGCGGCCCGCATGCAGGTCAAAATCCGGTATCAGGTCACGTGGCAGTGTTCCGTCACGATGCAACTGTTCGATGGTTTCCATGGATGCCCGGCGTGCAGCCAGACGTAGCCAGCTGTCACGACCTGCCTGATCCACTTCGGCTGCTGCCAGCAACCAGTAAACCGCTTCACGTTCACTGGCCTGCTGGGTAATTGCCGGTGCCACATCAAAAATGTCGTCAGCCAGTTCACGCGTCAGCCGCTCATGTTTCAGGGCCTGACGCATCTTTTCCAGAGCTCGGCCCGGCTCATCCTGCGAAATCCACCATTTGGCCAGCCAGAAATAGGCATAGGGAACCAGCGCATGTTGCGGATGGGCCTCAATCACTGCCCGGGTTACTTCCGCTGCACCTGACTGCTGATTCTCCAGCAGCAGTTGTGCCTTGCGGAACAACGCTTCATCACGAATCAGCGGATCCCCCCGGGCAATCAGCTGATCTAACTCCCGCATGATCTGATTGACATCCTCGCCTGCTCCGGCGCGCCGCATCAGCAGCTGAATCTCGACCGCACTCTCGGGAGCAGGTGCCATTCGCCTGAGCCCCGGGCGCGATTTCTCCACAGCGGAGATGCCCGAAGGCTGCTTGGGCTGACAAGCGCTGAGTAAAAACAGCGAAAATGCCCCGAGCAAGGCATAAATAATGACTTTGGGAAGCATGGCTGCCATTGCAGCCGGAGGGTTAGAGCGATAACGTGTCCACAACATGGATACGCAGACTAGGGCCAGTTAACGAAAAATGCGAGTACATCGCTGCTGATCGAAACAGGACCAGGCAAGGCGAGAGGAGAGAGGTTTGGTAGATCCAAATAAACGACGGCAAGGTGAATTGCGCCAAGGTGAATCTCGCTTGCGAGAAAGAAGGCACCCTGGGGTGTTGCGCAAGAGAGGGTCCCCTGGGGGAACAACGCTGCATGGACCGGTTTCGGTCGCACCTCGGGCATTTCCTGCGGTCACAGCCCTGCGGGACGCACTCATTTTCCCGGCTGGCTGCGTTACTGCTCACTCGAGTACAACAAGCACACCACGTTCACAGTGCCTTGCCGAGACGAAAAAATGAGTACGTCGATGCACCCGAATCTTTCGTTAACTGGCCCTGATCACACATCATCCGGCCAACTGTTCGTCGTGGCCACACCGATCGGCAACCTCTCCGATATGACTTATCGCGCCGTAGAGACGCTGAAATCGGTCGCCGTGATTGCCGCCGAGGATACCCGCAACAGCCGCAAACTGCTGCAGCATTATGGCATCCAGACACCAATGATCACCGTACATGAGCATAATGAGCAGGCCATGCTCGACAAACTGCTGGAGCGCTTGCAGAACGGCGAAAATATTGCCCTGATTTCCGATGCCGGCACACCGCTGATTTCCGACCCGGGCTACCGGCTGGTCTCCGGCTTGCGCCAACATGCTGTCCGCATTACACCGATTCCCGGCGCCAGCAGTATTTTAACCGCCCTCTGTGCCGCAGGCCTGCCCACCGATCACTTCCGTTATGCAGGTTTTCTGGCCCGCAGCGGCAAGAGCCGTAACGAAGCGCTGAGCCGGCTGATCAGCTCGGATGAAACATCCGTGATTCTGGAATCACCACGCAGACTGCTGGCCACACTGAAAGAGTTGCAGCAGCTGGACAGCAAGCGGGAAGTGGTCGTAGCACGTGAGCTGACCAAGCTGCATGAAGAGTTTGTATCCGGGCCTGTAGATGAAGTGGTCAGCCACTTTGAACAACATGAACCGCGCGGCGAGATAGTGCTGCTGCTGGCTCCGGCCAGCGAAGAGGAGATCGATCTCTCCGACAAACAGATCGTTGCCTGCCTGAACAGCGAAGCCATGCTGGCACTGCCCCCTTCGGCACGCGCCAAAGCAGTTGCCAAAACTCTGGATGTGACAAAGTCGAGAGTCTACGCACTGCTCAACAGCGAATAACTGTTGAGTACCGCGCTCGGACAAGCCGGTGAGGAGCGGGCAGCCCGTTATCTGAAACGAAAAGGTTACACCATTCTGGGGCGCAACATCCGGCTGGCGCGCGGAGAGCTGGATATCGTCGCCTGCAACGAAAACCTGTTGCTGTTTGTCGAGGTAAAAACACACAAGAGCCGCGAATCGGGGCTGCTGGCCATGCATGAGGATAAATGTGCCCGACTGTTATCGGCGGCAGAGGCATGGCGCGCCGGTCATTTGCAATATGTCCATTTACAATGCCGCTTTGATTTAATCATCGTCACCCCTAGACTCGGCTTACCGGGCTGGCTTCCACCCCGCATCGAGCACATGAGGAATATTATCAACTAATGAATAGTGATCTGATCCGCAAAGCCATGTTGGATGGCATCGAACTTCGCACACAATGCAGCGAAAGCATGACCGAACCACTGTTACAGGCAGCCCGCACCATCGTCGAATGCCTGCAGGGTGGCGGCAAGGTGCTGGCCTGCGGCAATGGCGGCTCGGCTGCTGACGCACAGCATTTTGCGGCGGAACTGGTCAACCGTTTTGAAATGAACCGGCGGGGACTGGCTGCGGTCGCCCTCACCCACGATGCTTCGGTGATCACCAGCATTGCCAACGATTTCTCTTTTGACCAGATCTTCTCGCGTCAGGTTGAAGCCCTGGGCAGGCCCGGTGATCTGTTGCTGGCCATATCCACCAGCGGCGCTTCTCCGAATGTCATCGCAGCCGTCGACAGGGCCGGTGAAATCGGCATGAGTGTTATTGCCCTGACCGGCAAAAACGGTGGCGAACTTGGTCATAATGGCAACATCAGCGTACACTTGAACATCAACCATGTTTCAACACCGCGCATTCAGGAAATGCACATCACCTGCCTGCACATCCTCTGTTCCCTGGTGGATGATGAAATGTTTGGAGGAGCCACATGACGATCAGACCGCTTTCGTTTGCAAAGATTAAAACTGTCCCGCTATCCAAACGCGATGTCGACAGTGACGGCAAGGATTTCGCCGCCCCTTATAAAGCCGCCAGCGGTTTCGACAATTTCCTCTGCAGCCTGCCCAATCTCGGTTGCGCCGGCGACCTGTTCCGCCTGCGCGATGCTATCGTCTCCGCACACAGGCACGGCCATCAGGTCTTTCTGGCCTGCGGCGGCCATGTCTTTGATTCAGGCCTCGGACCATTAATCTGCCGTCTGATTGAGCAAAAAATTATTACCGGCATTGCCCTGACCGGAGAAGCGCTGGAACAGGATGTGGAAATTGCCATCCTCGGCAAGACTGTTTCAGCCAGTGCTCTTGCCCTGAATAAAGGTAAACATTGCATTACCGAAGAGACAGGCTGCCTGATCAATGATGCCATCAATTACGGCACTTCGGAAAACTGGGGACTGGGTGAGAGTGTCGGCAGGCGCTTGCTGGAATCCGAACTGGAGCATCTCGACCACTCTGTAGTGGCAACAGCTGTGCGTCATGGTATTCCGGTCACCGCACATCCGGCCATAGGTGCAGATGCTTTCGGTCTGCATCCTGCAGCCCGTGGGGAATCAATCGGTGCCGCCGGCTTCAGGGATTTCCGGCTGCTGGCAGGCATGATGGCAGAAGCCAGCCATGGTGTGATCATCAATATAGCCTCCAGTGTGGTGATGCCACGCGTGCTGCTGCAAGCCGTTGATGCCGCGCGCAATGTCGGCAAAACCATTGAGCACATCACCTCGGCCGTCATCGATACTTCCGCCAGCACAACGGCCATTACCGATGTGGTCACCCGTCTGTCACAGCCCGATGGCAAAGGCTACTGGCTTTCAGGGCCGGACGAGATTCTCATACCGCTGCTGTTTGCAGCAGTGATTGAAGCACTCGGTAATGAAGTTATATGAATAACAGATCAGGAGTTTCCCCCATGTTTTTATCCCGTTTAATCGCACTGTTTGCAGTGCCAGTGTTGCTTTCCGGCTGTTTTACCGCAGTTGTCGGAGGCACTGCAGCCGTAAGTTCGGGCATTCACGACCAGCGCAGCGTCGGCACCCAGATTGATGATGTGGCCCTGACTATAAAAATAGATGCACGCCTGATAGCAGAAACTGATATGCCGTCACGCTGGATCAGCGTTCAGGTCATCGACGGCAAGGCCACACTGACCGGCCACCTGCCAACCGAACGGCACATCCAACGTGCCATCTATATTACCGAAAGCATCAAGGGTGTGCGCTCCGTACATTCAGAGTTACTGGTCGGAAAACCGGAAATCGGTGCCATCATGACCGATTCCTGGATTACCGCCCAGATCAAAACAAAGTTCTGGAATGATGAACTGGTCTCCGGCTTCTCCATCAAGGTGGAAACTGTCGAGGGCAAAGTCTATCTGCAGGGCATCGTCAACGACTTTATTCAACGCCAGCGCGCCAAAGATATCGCTATGAAAGTAGAGGGTGTGACGGCCATTGTTGACCTGATGCAAGTCGCCGCGAAGTGAGCTACAGACTAGCCTGGCAGCATGCCGCAAGGCAGGTGGAGGCATGGAAAGCGGCAGGCAAAACAGTCGTTTTCACCAACGGCTGTTTCGATCTGCTGCATCCGGGCCATATCGATTACCTGCACAAGGCGCATGAACTCGGCGATGTGCTGGTTGTCGGCCTCAATGATGACGAGTCCATTTCCCGCCTGAAAGGAGCGACCCGCCCTATCTGCCCGATGCCGGACCGCAGTATTATGCTTTCCGCGCTCAAGTCGGTTGATCTTGTTGTACCGTTTTCCGAGGACACACCGCTGGCGCTGATCTCCACGCTGTTGCCGGACATACTGGTCAAGGGCGGCGATTACCGGCCCGACGATATTGTCGGAGCCAAAGAAGTAAGGGATAACGGCGGTTTTGTTACGGTCATCGCCTTTGTCGACGGGCACTCCACCAGCGCACTGATCCGGCGCATTCAGGCCGTCGGTTAAACCTGCTCACTATTATTCAGACGGACACCGAAAATGCCTAAAACACTGAACATTGTCGCTGATGCCCATATCTGGGGCGTAGAGTCCGCCTTTTCCACACTGCCGGGTTTCGATGTAAACCTGCGCGCGCTGGAGAATCGGGACATCAGCCGACAGGCGCTTTTGCATGCCGATATTCTGCTCACCCGTTCATCCACCAGCGTTAATTCCGGGTTACTGGCCGGAACCCAGGTACGTTTTGCCGCCACGGCCACCATTGGCGATGATCATTTTGACAAGAGCTGGCTGGATAAGCATCAGGTCAGCTGGGCCAATGCCGCCGGTTCATCCACCGGTTCGGTGATTGAATATATGGTCAGCATGTTACTGGCCATGCATGCAAACGGTGTGATCTCCATACCGGATACAAGCATCGGCATTATCGGCGTCGGCCGTATCGGCACGGCTCTGGCATATATTTGCCGGGCTTTCGGCATGCAGGTGCTGCTCAATGATCCGCCGCGGGTCAGAGCCGAGGGCGGAAAAGGTTTCTGCTCGCTGGATCAGATACTGGAGCAGGCCGATATACTCACGCTGCACACACCGCTGATTAGCGAGGGCGACGACTGCACCAGACATCTGCTTGATGATGAAAGACTGAAGCGCTTTAGCGGACGCGGCATCATCAATGCCGCACGCGGCAGCTGTGTTGATAATGCGGCACTGCTGCGCTGGCTGGACGGTGATGCATCACGCTTTGCGGCTCTGGACTGCTGGGAATCGGAACCACGGCCGGACTACGCACTGATTAGCCATCCTGGTTTACTGTTCGCCACACCGCATATTGCCGGGCATTCACTTGATGGCAAAGCGGCGAATACCTTATTCGCTTATCAGGCGCTGTGTCACTACCTGCATATCGATCCTGTCTGGGATATGCAGAAGCAGTTGCCGGAAACGGCTGCGCCTCATACTTTCAGTCTCAAAGGCGATGTCTGGCAAACGCTGCATGCCATCACCAGCCATCTCTATGCGTTGGACGAAGATAATCAGGCGATGAAATCATGGCCTGATCTGACGCTCAGTGAGCTGCCCAATGCCTTCTCCCGATACCGCCGCCACTACCCTGTTCGCAGAGCCTGGCAATGCGTCCCCGTCCACCTCAAGCAGGCCGATGAGCGCACATTAGAACTGGCACAAGCCATCGGCATAAAACTTGTTTAGGGTGAGCTCATGAAACCTTCGAATAATAATCTGGTCTGGATGGACCTTGAAATGACCGGCCTTGACCCGGATAAAGAAAGCATTATCGAGATCGCGACAATCATCACCGACGGCAAGCTGAACATTCTGGCCGAAGGTCCGAGTCTGGTCATCCATCAACCGGATGCGATTCTGGCCGCCATGGATGAGTGGAATACCAAACATCATGGCGAATCCGGCCTGATTGCCAAAGTGCGCGCCTCAACAACCACTATGGCTGATGCAGAGGCTCAGACGCTGGCGTTTATCAAACAGTATGTGGCCGAAGGCGAGTCGCCGTTATGCGGCAACTCCATTCATCAGGACCGTCGCTTTCTGGTGCGCTGTATGCCGACACTCGAATCCTATGTGCATTATCGCAACATCGATGTCAGCACACTCAAGGAGCTTGCGCGCCGCTGGTATCCGACAAAAAAGGCCCCCATCAAACGAGCTCAGCACCTCGCCCTGTCCGATGTGCGCGAATCGATTAAAGAGCTGGCCTACTACCGCAAACACATCTTCAGGTAGTTCCTCTGTGCAATCCGGCTAGTAGAATCGGAGTAGATTGTATATACTAGATTCACAGTCTGTGAGGCTGAATACAATCAGGAGGCAGATATGTTCCTAAAAAATGCAGCTAATGGCGATCTGGCACAGGTACTTCATCTCAGTGAAATCACTGACCCGAATTCAACAACCGTGACCGTACGCTTCCACGCTGGTGAAGAGGCCGGTGACCCTGTCAGTATCAAAAAATCAGGACTGACCTTCCCATCCGGTGAAGCCCTGCCGAAATGCTGGCTGGATCCCCACTACAGAATCAGTTTCTAAACTGAGCAAGGTTACCCTTATCAAACAGCAGCCCCTTACCCGGCTGCTGTTTTTTTGTACCCATCCGAAACAAAACATATTGTCCAAAACAAGAGCCTCAGATTGTGGATATTCATATATAGAACGCTGATACTCAAACGTATTGAAAGAGGCTGTTCGGGCAGAAAAAAATCATCGCCGCCCCATTTGTGCTAATATTCAACTATGCCGCCGACATAGTAAAAATTGCGGCACGGAGGAGTGTATCGACTGTGGCCAATCAGGCAGGTGAACTCAGCTATGCGGTCCGTCCGCATATCATCCTGAAACATTTCGGACAGTTGTGTCTTGTGCTGGCAGCGCTAACGCTGGTGCCGCTGGCGGTATCCATCATCTTCGGCGAAACGCCCATCACCTTCAGATACGTAGTGGTAGAGATCAGCCTGCTGCTACTACTCGGCACCGTTCTGGCGCGGCGGCCCTCCCCGTCCGACATGCAGACCAATGAGGGCATGGTACTGGTAGCCCTGATGTTCGCCTTCTCGCCGCTGGTGATGAGCTATCCGATGATGGCATCGGGACTGTCGTTTATCGACGCATTGTTCGAGGCTATTTCCGGGGTGACTACCACGGGACTCAGTACCGTATCAACGCTTTCCGGCCTGCCCGAGACATTTCTCTTCTCACGGGTCTGGATGCAGTGGTACGGAGGCCTGGGGATCGTTGTGCTGTCGCTGGCGCTGCTTGTGCATCCGGGCCTGGTCGCCAAGGGGCTGGCATCCACCGAAGCCGAGGTGAATGATCTCATCGGAGGCACCAAGGCGCATGCGCGGCGTGTGATCAAGGTCTACCTGATACTGACCGCCATCGGCATTGCCGGAGCACTGCTGGCAGGTATGAGCGGTATGGATGCGGTGCGTTACACCCTTGCATCGGTTTCCACCGGAGGCTTCGCACCTTATGACAACAGCCTGGCAGCACTGAGTAGTGTGGCGCAATGGTGGGTCAGCCTGCTCTGTCTGGCCGGTGCCGTTCCGCTCACCCTCTATTATCGGGCATTGCGCGAACGCCAGAATCTGCCCGTGGATATGTTGCAACTCTATTCAGTGATAGGCGCTGCACTGATCACAACGCTGCTGCTGGGAACGAGCATGCGACTGGTTGATGGCATGCCATGGGCGGATGTGTTGCACCATGCGCCGATGCTGGCCTTCTCGGCACAGAGCACGGCCGGATTTGCCTCCATGCCCTGCTCTGATCTTGATGCAGACTCCAAGCTGGTGCTGATCTACTCGATGCTGATCGGTGGTGGTACCGGCTCTACTGCCGGAGGATTCAAGATAGTGCGGTTGCTGATAGTCATTGCAATCTTTCGCATGATCATCCTGCGTGCCTGCCTGTCGCGGCATGCTGTGCTGGAGCCCCGACTGGGGGCAAGGAAGTTGCAGAACAGCGAGATTCAGGAAGCAATGCTGCTGATCCTGCTGTTCATTATTGTCGTCGCTATCTCCTGGCTACCTTTTCTGGTTCTGGGCTATAACCCGCTTGATGCCCTGTTCGAGGTCGTATCAGCCACCGGCACTGTAGGGCTCTCGAGCGGCATCACCAGCGCATCGCTTCCAGCACTGCTCAAGGCTGTGTTGTGCGCTGACATGCTGATGGGCCGGCTTGAAATTATCGCCTGGCTTGTACTGCTCTATCGAGGCACATGGTTCGGAACGAGAATGGAGGCCGCATGAGAATTGCATTTATCGGGGCTGGCGAGGTGGCTATCTGCACAGCCAAAGCACTCATCAGCAAACAACATGAAGTGATCATCATAGAATCGTCCAGAACAAAGATTGAAGAGCTGTCCGCGACAATGGACTGCAGTTTCCTGCAAGGTGACGGTAGTCGTCCTGATATACTTCGCGAGGTCAACCCCGCCCGGACGGATATACTCTTCTGTCTGACCAACAGCGATCAGGCCAACCTGATTGCCAGCCTGGTCGGCCGGTCTCTGGGATTCAAACGCGTGGTGACGAGCATTCTGGACAGCCAGTTCGAAAATATTTGTCTGGAGCTGGGCCTGACGGATACGATCGTACCGTCGCGCACCATCAGCCGTTATCTGGAGGATATAGTTGGGGGAAGCGAAAATATTGAAATGTCCACAGTCATCAAGGGTGAAGCCCGCTTTTTCTCGCTGATCGCCAGAGAGGAGGATGCAGTCAGCCCGCTAGAACTGGATCTGCCTACCGACGCCCGTGCTATTTTATATTACCGCGATGGCAAGTTTGTTCATGCCGGTGCGAATACGAGATTCGCAAAGGGTGATGAAATTGTCATTCTTACGAGCCTCTTGCAAAAGTCTTCAAACCTGCTGAATTCAGCCTTTGAGAAGAGGCGAAAAAACTCCCTTCTGGTAGGGTAAGTCATCGACGACAACCAAACCAGAAAGGAGATCAAAGATGAATCATCTTCGAGAGGGATTATCACAGAGCTGGCTAATAATTCAAGGATCGCTGTTTCCATGGCTAGAGGAAGAGCTTGGACCGCTGACTGAGAAGCAGCAGCAATTTGTGACCATCCTTGAACTTATCCGGATTGAAGAGCATCTGAATGATTACTCTGGCGGCATGGGTCGCCCA
>MNWZ01000169.1 GCA_001871925.1 Zetaproteobacteria bacterium CG1_02_53_45 | reverse complement strand
CACGGTGGAACCAGTATTCGGCATCATCAAGAATGTGCTCGGATTCCGGCAATTTTCTATGCGCGGGTTGAAAAAGGTGCAAGGCGAATGGCAACTTGTGTGCATGGCATGGAATATCAAGCGGATGTTCGTCCTGAAGGCCGCATGAGGCCCTCGAGCCTTCTTGCGCCCTGCATATACATCCCCATCTTGCCCGAAAAATATGCCGGATTGGTTTGATGTATGACTGAATCCAACAACGACGTGAATCAAGTCCGACGGACTGCTAGGCTGGCTTAAGCGCCGGAAAACATCTGTTGCAGTGAGTAAGGCAGGCACACAGGTAAAACGAATGGCTCCTCATCGATGTTGCCGCTGTTTGAAACTGTGTTAATAAACTAACTCCGCCCGCCACCCCGGAGATTTACAGCCGCTGAATCTGGAAAATCTTCAGCATAACAGGCGATCCATTCTACTGCCGCCTGATTATGGCTGAGCAGACGACCGCGCTGCTGCCACTGCTCCCTGCGATAGCACTCAATCTGATACAACTGGGCGATCATGCGCATGCGGAATGTTTCGCATTCATTCTCGCCAGGCAGCTGAAGGCGGGGTTGCTCGTGGCTGAGTCGGGTATCCATGTTCCTGTCCATGCATACATCGTACCAACTAATGAAAAACTGCAAACGCGCAGTTGTTACGCCTGATGGCACAATTCTTACGCCAGTCGATTCTTGGCCTCAATCCAGCGCGACATGAATTCGGTGCTGCGATGATGATGATGGCGCAACATCGAACCGGTAAAATTGTTCTGCCGGTGTACGGCAAGATTTTCCCTGATCTGACGGATGCGTTGCAGCAGAGATTCACCGTTTGTCGCCGCATTGAACACACTAGCGAGGATGTCGAATCCATACTGCCGGCACTGCTGCCACTGCACGGCATCCTGATACAGGCTGACCGCCTGTTCGGCAAAGTCATCGGCAGTATCCGCAATCGCGCCGCTCCATGGCAGAGCTGCCGACATGCCCTCGGCCCCGATGCAGGTTGTCACATTGGGGGTACCGTTCAGCATGGCATCGGCCAGCTTGGTTTTAATGCCGGCGCCAAATCGCAGTGGCGCCAGGCAGACTCTGGCAGATAACATCACCTGATTGACATCATCTGCCCGGTCCTGAATCAGGAATCCCTCTTTGGGGTTATGCAGGGCTGCTGCTTTGGGCGGCGTGTAGGCACCATAAATATGCAATTCGGCGGCAGGAAGCCGGGCCCTGATGCGCGGCCATATCTCCTGCTTGAGCCACAGTACGGCATCCCAGTTCGGTGCATGGCGGAAATTGCCGATAGTTACAAAATGCTGCCGTTGTTCAAAGTCGGGGCTGTCGTAGCGGATCTGATGACCGGCAAACATAAACGGGCAGAGCTGCAGCAGTGCGGCATCCACGCTGAATGCTCTCTGCAACAGGTCCATCTCATAATCTGAAACCATAATGGCGAGGTCGCTGCGAAAAATCGCCGCGATCTCCCTGATCGCCACGTCGTTATAGAGCTCGCTTTTTGCCACCGTCTGCACCACCTGATGCTGACGTTTGAAAACGCTGTGGCGGGCATGGCGCAGGCAGTGCAGGTCGATGGTTTCCAGTACACGCAGCGCATCAGGACAGACCTTTTCAACACGCCAGCCAAACTGTTCTTCCATGGGAAATCGATCAAACAGCACGATATCCGGCCTGGCTTGCGCCAGAAACAGATCGAAGCTGCTGTCGTTCAGGTCGATCGCCTGTCGCAAAATGCCGAGCGGTTCCAGATCGGCCATAAACTCGGAGTCTGCTGCTGTACAGGCAAACGTTACCTGCCACTGCTGCTGCACAAAAAGCCGCATCAACTCCATCATACGCAGCCCCGCCCCGGATGAAGCAGGTTCAGGCCAGACCGTTCCAATAATCAAGACATTCAAATAAGCTCCAATCCCGGCAAACATTTACCCTTCACATCAATAACCGCTGAACAGACAATACCAATAATGCGGGCAGGATTGAATCCTGTTGCCAACCATTCAGAATGTCTGCTGTTTTATCGAGGAGAGAGGCATGCCAACGATCACCTTTCAAGGCCAACAGTATGAGTGCGCAGCTGATGAACCGTTACTGGAAGCCCTGAACCGGCAGGGAACCAAGCTGCCTTACGGTTGCCGGGCAGGCAGCTGTCAGGCCTGCATGCTCAAGGCAACCCGAGGCACACCGCCGGCAGCCGCACAGATCGGTATCGAGCAAAAATTGAAAGACAGGAATTACTTTCTCTCCTGCCTGTGCAGAGCAGATACCGATATGGAAGTGGCACTGCCTGACCCGGCCGACAGGTACCACGCATCGATTGTGTTTGAAAAAGAGTTTCTCAATGCCTCTGTCATTCGCCTGCGCAGCAGTCGCCCGGAAGGCTTTGTTTATCAACCGGGGCAGTTTGTGAATCTGTTAAAACCCGACCTCGGGTTGGCACGCAGCTACTCTCTGGCCAGCAGTTGCAGTGACAACTTCCTCGAGTTTCATATTCGTCTGATTCCTGACGGCCGCATGAGCGGCTGGATTGCCGATACGGTTGAAAACGGCGCGTTCATTTTCGTTTCCGATGCCATGGGTAACTGCTGTTATCGCAAGGATTACAATGACTATCCGCTGCTGCTTGCAGGTACAGGAACAGGGCTTGCGCCACTTTACGGGATTCTTCGCGATGCCCTTGGCAGTGGACACCGGCAGCACATTCAACTGCTGCATGGCGGCCTTAACAGTGAGGGGCTGTACTACCAGCAGCAGTTACGGCAGCTCGAACAGCAGCATGACTGCTTTGATTACAAACCTTGCGTATTAAACGGGGAGGCCCCTGCGGGCGGTGTACAGGGTGCTATCGATGCGCAACTGCAGCAGTCGCTTAAAAGCGGGCAGAACTGGCGTGTTTTCCTTTGTGGTGACTCGGATATAGTCAATACCATGCGCAAGGTTTGTCTTGCCCATGACATTGACCAGTCAGAAATTCATACGGATGCGTTTGGTTAATGAAGCTGCTGAATATCGAGCAACCCCGTTGTTCCGGGTTATTCAGGCTAGCGCGTAAACAAGAGTAAGCCTGTGCTCTGGCTTATTCAGACTATCGCGTAAAGCAGAGTAAGCCGTTGCTCTGGATTATTCAGACTATCGCGTAAATCAGAGTAACCCCGTTACTCTGATTTACTTGCTTTGACTGTCTTTGCGGCTGCTTTCCATCTCTACTTTTTTACGCTGCCAGTGGGCTACAAGCTCTTCACGGGTAATGATTTCATTTTCATCGCGATCAATAAATCTGAACTCGGCACGGCGAAACTTGAGTTTTTCATCCAGATCGACCTGCATATCTTTATTGGTATCCCAACGCTTCATCATATTTTCAATCAGATGGCTTTTTGTGCTGCTATTGAGCATGTCAGGCCGGTCGGCATATCGAAAATTATACATTTCATCGCCGCTAAGCAGGCCATTACCATCGCTATCGATCTTGTTGAAGTGGGTTATGGATGCACGCTCAAACTCGGCGCCATCAATCGTGTTGCTATGATCTGCGTCCAGCGTCGCAAGTTGCTGGTCAGCTATTTCTTCCGGGTTATAGGTTGGCAGCCCTGCAGCGTATACAGGTGCAGCAAACAGCAGAGTGACAGCAATACATATCGATTTTTTCATTACACTTCCTCTTATATCACAAACAAATTTCATGGCAGCCGGATAAGCCGGACCGCTGCAATAATAACGCATGCAACCCGGATTTTACACAACGGATGCCGACGCGGGCCGGGCGAAATCATAGCAACGACATCTTATTAGTAAATTAATATGTAATAAATAAACCGTAATGTGCAAAAAAATCGGACGCGTATCAGGCCGATACAAGTCCATAGGGCAAGGGCAGCAGATAAAAAGCCAGGCCAAGTGCAGCATACATCAGCAGATATGCGAACCAGGAGGAGTGGCTGAAAAGGGTCAAGGCGGAACCGAAGGATTTTTTCATCGAAAGGCCGATAAAATTCACACTGTACAACTCATCGAGCAGCAGATGCAGCAGATAACCGGCAGACACATATGCCGCTGTCAGCCAGGCCAGATTCAACGTCAGTCCAAGCAGGTAGTAGGCAAGCGAAAACGCGCCAAGCCCGAATATCAGGGCCGCCGGAAGCGAGTGAAACAGACCCCGGTGTTCAGTCATTCTGGCAAACAGGGCATAAACGATAAAACGAACGAACAGGGCACCGGTCAATGCCAGGCCCAACAGATAGAGCAGACTTAACTGCCCCTGAAAAATCAAAATGGCTGAAATAGCAACGGCAAAGCTCAGAATAGTGAATACCAGGCGGGTGGGTATCGAGTGATCCGAGTCGATGTCGGGCAGGATACCGGCCAATATACCCAAAGAGAACAGTGCCAATGCCTGAGGCTGATTAAGCAGGCCTGTCTCGAGACAGACGGCACTGGCTGTCAGGGAGCCGACTGCCGCAACCGCTATGTGCGTTTGGAAACTGGCCATGTCACACCTCCGGATGGGGGCTATGTCAACGCAAAAAAAGTATTGATGCCGTGAGCTGACTCACAGCTGCGGCCAGCCTAAACCTCAACTCGCTCTGGCTTCTTCTCCTCGGGCAGAAACGGCTTGAGCAGGTCATCCAGCCACTGCTGCAGCTTTTCCATGCCTTTACGCACATCATCAAAATCCTTGTCAGAAAGCACACCGTCCTTGTTGTGATCCATCGAATCAAAGGCCGCGCGGGCTGATGTTTCCAGACGTTTCATGACCTCTTCAAAAGTGATCTGGCCATCGCCATTGGCATCAAAGTCATCCGATTTGCTGTCGGCAGCCATAGCCGGAGTGGCAGCCAGAAACAGTGCCAGCAGCAGCGCCGATAGCCATGCCTTCAAGGGATAATTTTTTTTCACTGCAACCATGGCATACCTCCGTGAACCCTTATCATGAGTATATTTCAGCTTCTGTATAGACCGTATTGTTTCACAGCCGGCGCACAAATTCCCCGCTGTTTACTGCTTCAAGAGCAACGTCAGGCCGTCTGCTACGGGTAACATGGCGAGCTCAACCCGCCCGTCCAACAAGCATTTTTCATTAAAGGCGCGGATTGCGCAGGTTGAACTGCTCTGATTCAGCGCATTGATGACATCGCCTCCCCAGAGCACATTATCCACCAGAATCACGCCACCGCTGCGCACCAGCTTCAAACAGAGTTCGAAATAGCCCTCATAGTTTTCCTTGTCGGCATCAATAAAAGCGAAATCAAATGTGCCATCGCCCCCCGCAGCACTCAGTGCTGCCAGCGTCTGCATGGCCGGTGCCAGACGCAGGGAAATCCTGTCAGCCACACCTGCCTGCTGCCAGTAGACCTGTGCGACATCGGTCCACGATCTGGAAATATCGCAGGTCACAACCTCGCCATCATCAGGCAGAGCCTGTGCCATCCACAGGGTGGCATAACCGGTATAGGTACCGACCTCGATCACACGCTTTACGCCCATCAGACGAATCAGCAGTGCCATAAACTGCCCCTGTTCGGGAGCCGAGCGCATTTCGGACATGCTTTCTACTTCCGTCGCAAGCCTGAGTTGCGTCAGCGCCTCGCTTTCCCGCAAGCTGCTGGCCAGCAGATAGTAATAAAGCGGCTGGCTCAATCCGATAGAACGATTGGACATTTATGCTCCCGATACAGAGCAGGCGGTCAGGATACCGGCTCCAGTCGAGCCAGCATCTGTTGAACCCGCGATAACTGCATCTCACTGAACACCGCAATACCATGGCGCTGCAACAGTGTTGCCGTCACGCCCATGCCGGCTATTTTATGTTTAGCGAAGCTGCCGTCATTAACGCGGCTGACGCCACACGATGGACTACCTTCCTTGAGTACGGCGATGTGGATGCTGTGCCTGATACACAAAGCCAGCGCCTTTTCTGCACCATCGACAAAGGCGTCGGTCACATTCTCACCGTTTTCTCTTTGTACGAACTGCTGACCGCGCAATACGCCGTCGGCATCACCACGCAAAATCTCGGCTGCCGGACGCGGAACGGGCAAGCCACCGGCCACTTCCGGGCAGAGCGCAATCACACGTCCCTCTTGCTGCCACTGCTCGAGCACACCGGGCTGATGGCAATCACCGCCATCATAACGGACCTTTTCGCCGAGCAGGCAGGCGCTAACCAGTATTTTCTGCATAAAAGGTATAGTTATACAAACAGGGCTGCCGTACAAGCAGACCCCATGGTGCAATGATCAGTGTTTATCGGCACGCTGGTCCACCAGAATCAATGCCTCACTGTTGAATCCGAGTGCTTTTACCTGTGCCTTGAAATCCCGAATCAAGCCCGGGGAGACCTCCGGCGTTCTCGACAGCAACCACAGGTAAGATCTGTCCGGGCCGACCACAAAGGCGTACTGATATGCTTCATCGAGCTCAAATATGACATAGGCCCCATAAAACGGTCCAAAAAATGAGACTTTAAGATAACCTTCATCCGGGCTTCTGACGAAATATGCCTTACCCTCAGCCTGTTGCCACTTTTGCTCTTCAACGGAATAGCCTCTGTTCAGAACGATGACACCGCCATCATCAGACATTGTATACTCAGCCGATACCTGCTCCAGCCCGCGCTCAAATGAGTGATCCAGGCGTGCGATTTCATACCACTTGCCAAGGTAACGGTTAAGCTCAAATCCTGTCACCGGTTGCATGCCCTCAGGCACACCGGTGCAGGCGTTGAGCAGCAGCAGAGCTGCGATGATCAGGCCCTGACTTATATACGTTCTGTTACGAAAACTGCCGGATAACATCACTTCAATGCCCCGAATCAGACAGATCGAACAGCGCTCTCGGATAGGGTTCGAGGAATACCTGCGACCCCAGGTAGGCGTGATCAAATCTCACGACATACGATTTCAGCAAATGCTGCAGCGTCGCCAAAGTCACTCGGTCATCGCGGTACTCTTCCACCGCATCGATAAACAGTTTTTTCTCAATAGCATTCAATCCCTCGGAGATCCAGCCGTAGCCATGATACAGGGCATTGATAATATTGCGCTGGCTTGGTGTACGCATCAGGGTTTCCCGGAATAGTCCGGCATATTTCTCAACCAGTTCTTGAAGCCCAAGCCTGTCACTGTTGGCGGCAATACGTCCGCACTGACGCATCAAATCCTGATGATAACACATCAGCAGCAGCTTATGCGCGGCATGGAACCGGCTCAGAGCATTGACCGACGGACTGGCAATCAGGCCGCGTAATCTGGCCAGCGCAAACAACCGCATCAGAAATGCCTCCCGGATGTGAAAGTTTTTCAGGCGCCCTTCATCCTCAAGTGCCGCATGCGGAAGCTGCTTGGCCAGAGCATGCGCGAACATGCCCATCCCCTTAACGGCAGCGCTACCTTTCTGATCGCTGCTGTATACTTTGACCACGGAAGGTCCGCATGAGGGAGAACGCCCCTTCATCAGGAAACCGTCCACCTCAGCAAAGGCTTTGATCTTGCTGTCGATATATGCAGACATGGCATCGGTCACATCCGCCCCGGTTGCCGGTTGCAGCATCCGTACTTTTTTATCCACCTGTACAAGGCGCACCGGATCACGCGGGGTTCCCAGCCCGATATCCGCTTCCGGACATACGGTGGTCAATTCAACAAAAGGCTTCAGCCGCTCAAGAAAGTCATCTGTAATCATTTGAGCATTGTATCGACAGGGTTCAAACCCCAGACAACGGCTGACAACCAGACGTGGTTTGCACTGTTCACTCATCGTTTACTCCTTGCGCTGCATCTTTATACAGCTGTTTGGCTTTAGCCGCCTCAACCTTATGATCAAGTATCGGTAGCGGGTGCAGTGCCGGGTTACCGCATCGGAACCAATGATGAATAGTTGCCGCATCCTCACCCTGCAAGACCGGCAACCAGCGTTTGATATAGCTGCACTCGGCATCAAAACGCTGTTGCTGTAGCCACGGGTTAAATATACGGAACCACGGCTGAGCATCACAACCGGTAGAGGCGGCCCACTGCCAGTTGCCATTGTTCACCGCAGGGTCGTAATCTACCAGATGGCGCGCGAACCACGCCTCGCCCAGACGCCAGTCGATGTGCATATCCTTGACCAGAAACGATGCCGTAATCATACGCAGGCGATTGTGCATAAAGCCGCTCTGCTTTAACTCGCGCATACCTGCATCGACAATGGGAAAACCTGTTTTGCCATCACACCAGGCCTGGAATGCAACGGCATCTTCAGACCATGCGATGGCTTCAAAGCGGCTATCAAACGCCTGCCCGAACACATGTGGGAAGAAAAAAGCGATGTGCGTAAAAAAGTCACGCCAGTACAGCTGCCGCAGTAGTGCATGTTCACTGCCAAGCTGCTGGAAAACAGCCACATAAACCTCTCGTACAGAGACCGTGCCGAATTTGAGATGTGCTGAAAGATGGGTTGTGGCATCAAGTCCGGCTATATCGCGTTGCTCATGATAGGCAGCATAGGCGTCGAGGTGATCAAAGATCGCCAGTGCCGCCTTGCGCCCGCCGGCCACGTGCGGCTCAATGGCTCCGACAGACTGCAGTGCAGCCCGGCTTTGTTCTCTCTGCCTTTCCGACATCCGGGCCAGTCGCTCACTGGCCGGTGCAGGCAGAGGCTGTGCCGGTACTTTTTGACACGCAGCCCTGAAAAATGGCGTAAACACCCGGTACGGTTTCCCACTGCCATTGAGCACATCTCCCGGTGCGTTGAGCAGGGCATCATCAGACCAGCGCATAGAAACAGCTTTATCCCTGCAGCAGGCATCAAGCTGTTCATCCCGGCGGCGGGAGAACGGCGTATAATCACGATTGGCATACACCGCGTCGAACTCATCACTGGCAAGCAAATGTGACAGTACCGTCGCAGGCTCCCCCTGCTCAACCAGCAGGCCCGAACCGGATGCAACCAGTTCATCATGCAACTGCATCAGCGTGGCAAGCATGAACGATAATCCCGGCTGACTCTGCCACGCGTGCTCTGCCAGCTGCCTGGGATCGAGAATAAAACAGACCGTAACCCTCTGGCTGGCTAGAGAGGCCGCATGTAATGCCCGATTATCCTGCAGGCGCAGATCGCGCCTGAGCAGCACCAACGCATGGCTGTTTTGCTGGCGAGCTTTCACGACCGGAGCACCTCCGTTTCAAAAAACGTACACAGAGCGTAACCTGCGCACCGGGCATGGCAAACCATTATTCGTGAAGGGTTCATGCATACCTGCATGGTGCATAATATCTGCCGCAATGGAGAGTATATGATCAGACTACTGCTTGCACTGTTCATCGCGACAGCTCCGGCATCGGCTGGCGAAAGCTGTGCTGAGCTGCTGGATTTCACTGTAGAGTCACTAGTTGAGCATCAACCGGTTAACCTGTGTCAAAGCTATCAGGGCAAAGTCGTGCTCGTCGTCAATACAGCCAGCAAATGCGGTTACACCTATCAATATGATGGTCTGGAAAAATTATATCGACGCTACAAGGACTCAGGCCTGGTTGTGCTCGGTTTTCCCTCCAATGATTTTGCCGGCCAGGAACCGGGCAGTGAGGAACAGATTGAAGATTTTTGTCGTCTTACTTATGGCGTAGAGTTCCCCATGTTTGCAAAATCATCAGTAAAACAGGGCAGTGCATCACCATTCTATCAGTCGCTGGCCAACGCCGCCGGTAGCTACCCGGGCTGGAATTTTCACAAATACCTGATCGGCCGCAGCGGGCAACTGCTCGGCAACTTTCCCAGCCGGATCAAACCGCAAAGCCGGGAGCTGATCACTGCTATCGAAGCTGCGCTGCAATAACTGCTGTCTCAATCCAACTACAGGATCTCCGATCATGAAAAAAGTTCTCTTCACTACCATGGCTTTACTACTGTTTTACACAGCCTCTGCTGATGCCGCAGATGCTGAAAAACCGTTATGGGCGGCGGGTATCGCAGTCGGTGCGGCCACATTGCCGCACTATATGGGCAGCGATGAGCGCTACACCTTCGCCGCGCCGATTCCCTATATCATCTATCGTGGTGAGCGGGTGAAGATCGGACGCGAGGGCATCACCACCGAGTTGTTCGGCCGGCACAATCTTACACTCGACGCCTCGCTCGGCATTGGCCTGCCTGTTCGTAACTCCAACCGGGCCAGGGCCGGCATGCCTGAACTGAAATTCAACTTTCAGGCAGGACCGCGCCTGAACTGGCATGTATTCGAAGATGAACAGTTCAAGGTGACCGTTCGTCTGCCGTGGCGTGGTGTCATGGATACCGGCGGCAGCTGGCTGGGATCGGTTTCGGAACCGGATATTGCTTTCGAGTACAGGCCGAACGCCGAGACCCTGCTGCAACTGAATGCAGGCGCACTGTTCGGCTCCCGCAGTTATCATGATACCTATTACAGCGTGGCCCCGCTCTATGCAACGCCGGTTCGTCCGGTCTACCAGTCACGTGCAGGCCTTCACTCGCTCTCCCTGACTGCTCTGGCTCGTTACCGACTGAATGACTCCATGACGCTCTTCTCGGCCCTGCGTTATCGCAATCTGGCTTCCGGCGTCATTGCCGACAGCCCGCTGGTCAAGGATCAGAACTACCTGTCAGCAACAATCGGACTGGCCTGGAGTTTCTGGCAATCGGATGAGAAAAGTACCCGTAGCGAATGATAGTTCAGCGCTTGTCCGAATCCGATTCGACCATCTGCTTTTTCAAATTGTCCGGCATCGTCAGGGTCGCCATATCCCAGCCTTCCATCTCGAGTATGGCAGTCAAGCAGGTCTCCATGGTCGCATGGACTTGCCTGACATCATCTGAAATACGCTGATGAACCATAGCATCGGTCCCGATCAGATTCAGGCAGCCCTGCTGATAGGTATGCACCCTGCGTAACTCCCGCATAATCGAAGCCACCTGAGCCGGACAAGCGCACTGATAAACCATGGCCTGATCAACAATGCGATATCACTGCTGTCCGGTTAAGCATTGATCAGGCTCAGTTGGTTTAAATTTCGGGTTCGTTGCCGTTTTGGCAGGGGCGAAAGTTTCATCACTAATTCGAGGATATCTCTTCGTTGCATGAGATTAACTGAGACCAATCTTGCGAGTTGTTGAAGGGTTAGGCTTGAGTTGACTGCCTTGTTCACCAGATGCAATAACAGGTATGCAATCATGGCGATAATGATCTGGATTTTAACTGCGTT
>MNWZ01000068.1 GCA_001871925.1 Zetaproteobacteria bacterium CG1_02_53_45 | reverse complement strand
CAGCGCCAGCAACATCTTTGGATGATACGGCGCACTGCCACCGCCTCCATACGAACGTTCCAGCTCTCCTGTATCAAGTCCGTCTACAATCTCCACTACAAAACGTGCCAGATGATCTTCCGGCAACCATTCATCCAGTGAAGGAGGCAATAAATACGACGTACCGCGATCCGCATCACGAAATCTTCTGCTCATTCGATACTGGCCTCCTCATCACTTGCTCTATGCATATCCTATCATGCTTTGGGTAAAGTCCGACAGGCTGCTAGAAGTAACCTTCTTTTTTCTTGTCTTCCATGCTGTTCGAGCCGTGGTCGATAATACGCGTTTCACGCTCCGAACGACGGGCCGCAGCAGCTTCTATGACAATCTCATCCATATTGGTGGCATCCGAGCGCACGGCACCGGTACACGGACTGCAGCCCAGTGTGCGGAAGCGGCTCATCACCATCTTCGGTTCTTCACCTTCAAGCAACTGGTCCTTCATATCTTCATAATACGGAATAAGGAAGTCCTTGCGCTCCACCATCAAACGTTCCTTGGCAAAGTAGAGCGGTACAATCGGGATATTTTCCTCACGGATATAGAGCCAGACATCCATCTCGGTCCAGTTGGAGATCGGGAACACACGCACCGACTCACCATCATGAATCCTGCCGTTATACAGACTCCACAGCTCAGGACGCTGATTCTTCGGATCCCACTGACCAAATTCATCACGCATGGAGAACACACGCTCCTTGGCACGTGAACGCTCCTCATCACGGCGTGCACCACCGAAAGCGGCATCATACCCACCCTCTTCCAGCGCATCGAGCAGCCCCTGCGTTTTCAGGGCACCGCAGCAGCGCGCCACACCGAAATCCTTCGGGTTCATGCCTTTGGCGATCGCATCCTCGTTGCGACGCACGATCAGATCAGCCCCCACTTCCTTGCAGTAGCTGTCGCGGAATTCGGTCATCTCCTTGAACTTGAAACCGGTATCCACGTGCAGCAATGAAAACGGCAACGGGGCGGGATAAAACGCCTTGCGCGCCAGGTGCAGCATCACACTCGAATCCTTGCCAACCGAATAGAGCATTACAGGATTGCGGAACTCCGCCACCACTTCGCGGATGATATGAATCGATTCCGCTTCCAGTGCCTGGAGCTGTGTCAGTTTATGTTGTGAAATCTTCTCGTTCATCTGTTACCTCTAAATTCCTTCGCCGTCTTCAAGCTCGCCGCTGATCTCTTTCAAACTCATCACATGCAGGCCGCATTCTGCCGCCCCCTCGTCATTTTCCCACCACCAGCGGCCGGCTCGTTCATCTTCACCGACGGTGATCGCACGCGTACAGCATTCACAACCAATAGAGAGATAATGGGCATCGTGCAGCCTATTATAGGGCACATCATGGGTTTTGACGTATTCCCATACATCATCCATGCTCCATTCCAGCAGCGGATTATATTTTTTCAAGCCATAGACCGGATCGGTTTCGATGGCCTGCAGACCGGCGCGCCCTTTCGACTGCTCGCGACGACGACCGGTGATCCAGGCCGTCTTGCCTTTGAGCGCACGCATTAACGGATGCACCTTGCGGATTTCGCAGCACTGCTTGCGTAATGCTACCGACTGTCTGAACAGATTCACACCATGTTCGCGCACCATCGCTTCGACTTCCTGGCAATCCGGAAAAATCACCGCCACTCTGATGCCATAGCGCTTTTCAAACGCTGCAATCACGTCATAAGTTGCCTGTGGCAAACGCCCTGTATCCAGCGTCATGACTGGAATATCCAGTCCATGTCGACAGATCAAGTCAACCATCACGGAGCCTTCGATACCCATCGAGCATGGATAAACCAGCCCGTCTCCGTGCGTTTCAAGCGCCTGCTTCAACAGCGCTACGGCCTGCTGGATTTTAGCTTCCATTCTATTCTCCAAAACCTTTCAGCAGTGGCCACCAGAACGCCGCGACTATTACAAACAGCCCCAGAGCAACCACCATCAACTGGCTGCCCATCAGCAGCATATAACGCATCTGCACGTAACCGGTGCCGAAGACCATGGCATTGGCCGGCGTCCCCATAGGCAGCATAAATGCGAAGCCGGATACGATACCGACCGCCAATGCCATAGTGACCGGATCAATCCCGGCCAGCGTGGCGAGCGGGATAGCGATCGGCAGCACAATGGCCACAGCCGCCGAATTACTAATCCCTTCGGTCAGCAGCATGGTCAACAGCGCAACCAAAGCCAGCACCATGATGCCGGTCAACCCATCCGGCCAGAACCCCAGCGCCACCCACTCCGCGGCACCGGTCTTTTCAAGTGATTTAGCCACGGCAATAGCGCCGCCGTACATCAATACCACACTCCAGTCGATGTGCTGTTGAATCTCCTGCCATCCAACAATACGCAGGGCAAACATGGCAACCACAGCAATGAGCGCGATACTGGCCAGGCCGAGCGTATCTCCCAGAAAGATCCACGCTGCCGTCGTTGCCAACATCAGCAGCGCCATGATTTTTCCGCGCATCTCCAGCCGACCTAGCTGCAGCCGCCTCTCTTCAATGCGATGTCTGGCTCCCTGCATATCAATTTCATGGTGCGGCGCAAACTTCAATAGCAACAGGGCGGCAACAAACAGGACACCCAGAACAACAGGGCCGGCCGCCAACGTCCAGTCCACAAATGAGAAGCCCTGACCTGTCATTTCATCCACAATCGCCATGGCCAACGGGCCACGCGCACCGCCAAGCAGTGTCATTACACCGCCGATCACCGCACCCCATGCCATCGCCAGAAACATCGCCATCGCATAGCGGTTGCCCGGTTTCAGACCCAGACCATGCACAATACTCCAGACAATCGGGAGCAACACTGCAGCCACCGCATGTTCAGGCATAAAACAGGACATAAGCGCCGGCAGCAGCAGCATACTGAGTAGCAGCTTGCGCGGCGTCTGTCCGAAGCGATCAAACACAGCCAATGCCAGATGCTCCGACAGCCCCGATTTCATAATGCCGGCAGCCAGAATAAACGCGCCAAGAATGAAAAAGACCGCCTTGTTGCCGAACATAGCGTAAACATCGCCGGCCGGCATGGCACCAAGTAAAGGTAGCAACGCCATGCCCATCAGTGAGGTGACCGACAACGGTAATAACTGACTGACCCAGAGCGTCAGGCAGAGAGCGAATACAATCAATGCCCGCCAGCCCGGCGTAGTTAACCCCTCCGGGGCAGGTAGCTGTAACAGGCCGGCGGTCGTCAGGGCCGCCAGAGCCAACAACATGAAGGGAACACTTTGATGCAAAAGAATCGAAAGAGCTCGCTTGCGCCGACGTATCCCCTTATCCCCGGCAGAGGCATCTGACTGCTTCCTGTGTAGATGCAGCAGATAACGGCGCAATGTATCTGACCACGACTCCAGCTTGCGACCGGTGGATGAAATGGTAAAACGCTGATTAATGGTCGGCTGCACACCGTCCAGTACACGGCTCTCCATCGGCGTGAGCACACGTCCCATATCGCGCAGGCGGTGTGTCGGAATTCCGGACCGGATCAGCAGTTCCGACTGGATGAGCAGCGCCTGCTCCACATTATCCAGGCTCGGCAGCGGTTCATCCTGCAACGGCGTGCCGGGAAGTGGCCTGAACGGCACCAGCAGCGGCACAATTCCAGCCTCCACCATACACTTCATCCCCTCCACCGTAGAGTCCAGCGGCTCGAGACCGACAATCAAATGACTGACCACCGTACCCGGACGGAATACCGAGCAGGCATGGTGTAACGTCTCCCATATACGTGCCTGCCCGCCATTGGCCGCCTTGCCCGGGCAGATTCCGGCGAAGCGCTCTTCTTCGTGCACCTCCAGATTGCAGACAAAGATATCCACCCCTGCATCGTAGAGCTCTTCCAGCACATCCAGATCGGTCGGCGCCACCGTCTCCAGTGCAATCTGCTGATGTGGCAGATGACGGCGCAACAGAGCGATCACCGGCAGTAGTCGTCTTAGTCCGGCATCCGCCCCCGGTGCAAAACCGTTATAGAGATAGACCGTATCAATTTCACGCTCGGCCTGCGCCGCTCGCACCACCTCCACCAGATCAAGCGGATCGTGAACCGGCGGCTCCTCTTCATTGAGCATGGAGTCATATTGACAGTAGAGACATGCCGATCCGGGCTTGGCAAAAAAGCCGCAACCCATGGTGGGATAGAGCATCAGCAGACGATCATGCAGGGATGAGATGCTGCCCATGCGGGCGCCGCTGCGCGTCTCCTTGTGATAGAAGCCTGGCGTCTCGACAAGCTGCACCCGCTCGACTTCTCCGGCACAGGCGAGGGAAAAACCCTGCTCATTCCACTGCAGCGCATAGGCACTGCGCTCGGTATAGGGCTGCCCGACCGGCACGGTACAGAGATGCCCTGAAGCAAGGCGGATATCCACCACCGTCTCCGTCGCATTGGCCTGCGCCACCCAGCGGCTCGCCTCAGGCAGCCCCTGCGGCAGCGCCACGCCACGACTCACCAACGACAGCTTGGTGCGACCGGGGTTGGCGAAAGGGTGTAAATCGGTAGTCATAGCTGCGTTGTTCAGTGCAGGCGTTCAACCAGTATCTTCCACTGGCCGTCGGAGAGACGCTGTTTTTCCAGCACCTTCTGTCCCTGCTCCTCCAGCGACAGCGGCACATTTTCAATCGGTGCGCCGTCATCCAGAATCACCTCCAGCCTGCTACCCACCGCCATGGTGGAGAGCTTAATCTTGGTTTTCACAAAGTTCATTGGACAGGCCACACCGGAGAGGTCGAGCAACACAACATCGGCAGCAGCCGGTGCAGCTGCGGCTTCTGTTACAGCAGCGCTATCCGCCACTTCAGGCACGGCGGCAAAACGTGTTTCGGCCAATGCCAGCCAGAGCCCCTGCACATCCTTCAGCTTTGTCACACCGGGTGCCGGATCAGCCAGATCAATACTCATCAGGGCCGACTGCACGGACTGGAAGCCGGACATAAGCTCTTTATCAGCTCCGGCATGGGTCATCAGCAGACCGAACACTTCTGCGTCTTCTTCCGGCGCTTCACCGAACGGCACCAGAAATGCACGCGCAGTGGAAATCGCGGAACGGCGCAGTGCAGTCGCTGCCTCCGCCCAGAACATCGCATCGGTATGGGCACGGGCAATCAGCAGCTCATATTCAGCTTCTGAAATCAGCGCATCGGACATTGAAAGTACGGCACCGGCACACTCACCCTTCTTGTTACCCTTGGTGTTGAACGCCTCGTTTTCACTCCAGTCGTAAATCAGCCCTTCAACCTCACCGGCATCGGCAGCAAACGGCGCCAGAATGGCGGCAATGCCTTCCTGCCCGATGCGTGATGCCCAGTCATGTACTGACTCATCACCATTTCGGCCGGCCTTATACGCATTGAGCACAGCAATACCCGCTTCAGGCGCATATTTGGCAGGTACGGGGTCGGTAGCAAAAGCCAGCGGAGAACCGGCTACACCTGAACCACCGAGATGCAACTGATAGTGTGGCACAGCCTGGCCGGCAACTTTCTTGGCCATACCGTGGAAACCGAGGTCGGCAATATGATGGCGGGCACAGGAGTGCTGACAGCCTGATGCTTTCACTGTGATACCCGCCAGCGTACCGTCCTGTTTAAGATCCGCCATCAGCGGCTGCAGGGCTGCAGCCAAACCACGGCTGGAGGTGATACCCAGACGACAGGTTTCCGTACCCGGGCAGGCTACGACATCGGCAATGCCGCGGGCATATTCACTGGTAAGCCCTGCCGCATTAAGAATGGCCTGAGCAGCTTCAACCTTGTCTGCATCCACATCGGCGATGACAAAACCCTGTTCAGCAGTTACGCGCAGTTCATCCGTACCTGCTGCACGCGCAGCATTGGCAACCGCCCGGCACTGATCCGGAGTCAAATCACCACGGAACAGGTTAAGCAGGATGGCGGACTTGCCATTGTGCTGAGCCACCACGCCGGAATCGGCAAACGGCATGTCTGCTGTCGGCGCACGCCAGTTGGCCTCTGCATATCCCCTATCACCGGCATGTGTTTTCTCAATCACGGCACGCTGCTTTTTGTACTCTTCAATAAAACCTTCGGCACCGAGCTTCTGCGCCACATATTTCATGCGGGCACGGGCACGGCGTTTGCGATCAGAGAATTTGAAGTGAATGCGCATCAGCGCTTCACCGACAACAAACATTTCAGACTCTTCGATAAATTCTTCGAGCAGCAAAGCGCCCATCGGCTGCGATGACAGACCGCCGGCGGCCCAGACCTGGAAACCAGGACTGCCATCCTTGTGCGTGGCGATAAAACCGATGTCATGCATGCCGGACAAGCCGCAATCGGTAGCACATCCTGAGAAAGTGACCTTAAACTTGCGCGGGAACTGCTGGGCCAGCGGATGGCGCAGAAAAAACTCGGCAAACTTGCGTGCATGGACAGTCACATCGGCATGCTCGGCCGGGCAACGGCCTGCCAGAAAACAGCTGGTGACATTTCGAACCGTATTACCGCAGGCTTCACGTGTGGTCATACCCGCCTCATGCACCTTGCGCAGGAATGCCGGCACATCTTCCAGCGCCACAAAGTTGGCCTGGATATCCTGACGCGTAGTCACATGAGCCAGTTTCTCAGGCGCCTCACTCAGCGTTCCATCGGTTGGCAATCGTCCGGCATAGAGTTCGACGCACTCGCCGATCACATCCATCTGATCCGCAGTCACACAGCCGCCGGGCAGTTTGACGCGCACCATCTGCACGCCTTCCTGACGCTGGCCGTAAACGCCCATCTGCAAGCGGAATGGCGTAAAACGCTCTTCCGGCATCTGCCCGGCTACGAAAGCCTTGTAACCAGCTTCGAACTCATCCACATCGGATGTATGTGCAAAATCAAATTCTGTCATCTTAAACCTCTACTCACCGCAGAGGACACAGAGGACGCGGAGTAAAACCAATCATAGTTTCCCCTTTGCGTCCTCTGCGTCCTCTGCGGTAAAAATATTTACTCGCCGAACTTCAGTTCGCAGGCCTGCTCGTAGGTCGCCAGCTCGGTAATGGTCGGATTGTCTCCGCACAACGGGCAACCCGGATCCTTACGCAGCTTGAGTTTCTTCCACTCCATACGCAGCGCATCGAAGACCATCAGTTTACCGGCCAGCGAATCACCGATACCGAGCAGTTCTTTCACTGCCTCAACAGCCTGAATCGTGCCCACGGCACCGGCCAGAGCACCCAGAATGCCCGCTTCGGAACAGGACGGAACGAGACCTGCCGGTGGCGGCTCCGGATAGAGACAGCGGTAGCAAGGTGCATCCTTCTGCTGATGTGGTTTGAATGTCGCTACCTGACCTTCAAAACGGAACATGGCACCGGAAATCAGCGGTTTCTTTTCCATATAACAGGCATCGTTGACCAGAAAACGGGTCGGGAAATTATCGCAACCGTCAATGATCAGATCATATTCGCGGATAATCTCACGGATATTGTCTTCGGTGACGAAGTAGTTGTAGGTATTCACCTTCACATCCGGATTCAGTGCCTGCATCGTCTCACGCGCACTTTCCACCTTGGGCATGCCGACACGGTCCTGATTGTGGATGATCTGACGCTGCAGGTTGGACAAATCCACCACATCCGCATCAGCGATACCAATCGTGCCGACACCGGCAGCCGCCAGGTAATAGGCCACGGGCGAGCCCAGACCACCGGCACCGATCATGAACACCTTGGATTCGAGCAGCTTGCTCTGACCTTCAGCCCCGACTTCCGGCAAAATAATATGGCGCGAATAGCGCTCAATCTGCTCTTCTGTAAAATCAATCATAAGAAAACCTTAACCTCTATTCACCGCAGAGGACGCAAAGGACGCAAAGGAAAAACATATAATGCTTTACTCTGTGTTCTCTGTGAGCTCTGTGGTTAAAAAATTTATACTTCGATGCCTTTGAACAGGTCTGTGGACATATAACGCTCGGCCATGGACGGCAGAATCACCACGATGCGTTTACCTTTCATCTCAGGGCGGGCTGCCACGCGCAGGGCTGCAGTAACGGCGGCTCCGGATGAGATACCACCGGGAATACCCTCCTCACTGGCGAGGCGGCGCGCCATGGCAAAGGCTTCATCATTAGTCACTTTCTCAACACCATCGAGAATGTCCACATTCAGGTTTTTCGGGACAAAACCGGCACCGATACCCTGAATCTTGTGCGGACCCGGATTACCGCCGGAGATTACCGGTGAATCGGCAGGTTCAACGGCAAAAGCCTTGAAGGCAGGGTTGCGGCTCTTGAGCACTTCAGCGGTTCCGGTAATCGTGCCACCGGTACCGACACCGGCAACAATCGCATCGACATTGCCATCGGTATCCGCCCAGATCTCTTCCGCCGTGGTTGTACGGTGAATTTCCGGATTGGCCGGATTCTCGAACTGCTGTGGCAGGAATGCGCCATCAGTCGAGGCGGCAATCTCTTCGGCCTTGGCAATGGCACCCTTCATGCCCTTTTCGGCAGGTGTCAGCACAAGCTCGGCACCGAGCAGTTTAAGCAGTTTGCGGCGTTCCAGACTCATTGATTCAGGCATGGTCAGAATACAGCGGTATCCTTTGGCACGGGCCACAAAGGCCAGCGCGATGCCGGTGTTGCCAGAGGTCGGCTCAACAATGATGCCGCCCTCTTTCAGGCGTCCGTCAGCCTCTGCCGCTTCAATCATGGCGCGACCGATACGATCCTTGACCGAATTCAGCGGGTTATAGAATTCACATTTAACGAGAATCTCGGCATCGAGATCCGCACCGATGCGGTTCAAACGCACCAGCGGCGTATGACCAATAGTTTCTGCTGCATTATTATAAATTGCCATAATACCTTCCCTCCGTGCCCTCTGCGTACTCTGTGTTAAAGTTTCATTATCCTTCGATGACGTTCTGTTCGATCGGCTCGACGTGAACACCCTGTTCACCCAGCCATTTCACAGCCGCATTCACAACATCGTCTTCACCGTCGATTTCAAGGCCGACCAGTCCCATATCATCTTTCACTTCAGCCGTTCTGATGTTGGTCACCACATCGAACTGTTTGGCCAGTTTCCAGATGATCGGTTCGCGTACGCTGTCCTTGTTAAATGTCAGGTATACGCGGAAACGCATCAGCAGCCGCCCGCAATGGCAGGAACGATGGATACTTCATCGCCGTCTTTCAGTTCGGTACCGCGACCGCCCATAAAACGTACATCTTCATCATTGACGTAGACGTTGACGAAACGGCGGATTTCGCCCTTGTCATCACACAGACGCTCTTTCAGGCCCGGATGCGCTGCTTCCAGGTTTTCAATAATTTCACCGACAGTGGTACCCTCAATGGTTACTTCGTCAGAACCGCCGGTCAGCTTACGCAGAGGGGTTGGAATACGTACAGTTACACTCATGTTTCACTCCTTTTTCTAGTCTGGTTTTACGATGTCTGAACGCCGTCTGCAGCGGCCAGTGCATCAAAATCTTTCAGGTTTGCATCAATGATGCGTGGTTTGGTGATGGCATCAATCACCGCTTCCTGCGTCTTCAGGCCATTGCCGGTAATGCAGAGCACAATCGACTCGTCACGCGGCAACTTGCCCGACTCAATCATCTTCATCGCACAGCCCAATGTCACGCCTCCGGCAGTCTCGGCAAAGATGCCTTCAGTTTCAGCCAGCAGCTTCATGGCGGCAACCACTTCTTCATCGGAAATATCTTCCGCCCAGCCGCCGGACTCCTTGATAACGCGATTGGCATAATAGCCATCTGCAGGATTACCAATAGCCAGAGACTTGGCGATAGTGTCGGCACGCACCGGGTGAATCATATCGGTACCGTCCTTGACTGACTTGGCAATCGGAGAACAACCGGTTGCCTGAGCGCCGTAAACAGCGGTACCGTTATCTTCGATCAGGCCAAGCTTGATAAACTCCTTGATCGCTTTGTCCACTTTGGTGCACAGAGAACCCGAAGCCATCGGCACAACCACATGTTTGGGTGCTTTCCAGCCCAGCTGCTCCATCATCTCATAAGCCAGCGACTTGGAACCTTCAGCATAAAACGGACGTACATTCACATTCACAAAGGCCCAGCCGTACTTACCGGCAACTTCCGAGCAGAGACGGTTCACATCGTCATAAGCGCCTTTGATGCCGATGATATTGGTGCCGAAAATACCCGCGCCGAGTACTTTGCCCTGCTCAAGATCGTGCGGAATAAACACATAGGATTCCAGGCCTGCAGCTGCAGCGTTGGCAGCTACTGAGCCGGCCAGATTACCGGTAGAGGCACAGGCCACGGTGGTGAAACCGAACTCAACGGCTTTGGACAGCGCCACGGAAACCACGCGATCCTTGAAAGAGAGGGTCGGATAGCAGACTGAATCATTTTTGATGTACAGTTCTTTAACGCCGAGCACCTTTTCCAGTCTCTTGGCGCGCACCAGCGGCGTATAACCGTTCTGGGCACCGACAGTCGGCTCGCCATCAATCGGCAACAACTCTTTATAACGCCACATGGTCTGTGGACGCGACTCAATCAGTTCGCGGGTAAACTTGCCCTTGAGCTTGTCGTAGTCATATACCACTTCCAGTGGACCAAAACAGAACTCACACACATGCGTAGGCTCGATAGGATATTCCTGACCACATTCACGACACTTCAATGCACGGACGATACTTTCAGTCATTTTTTCATGCTCCAGTTTGTTTGGCCTGACCCAGAAACAAAAAAACCTCCGCAATGATTGCGAAGGTTGTCGGAATGAAAAAATCACTTCAAAAAAAAATGATTCATGCGAACAACCCGAACATCATTGCTCCCTCAAGGTAAAACCTTTCGGGCAGGCATTGGCACCATTCTCCGCAGATGAATCATCATCCTTGGCCGGTTGCCGCAGTATCAAAGGGCCTGTAACCCTCCACTGCTCTGAATAAAGCCGGATTAAAATTATGCGACGAATTATCGTGCTGATTCTGTAAAACGCAAGCTTTCTTGTTACTGGCTCAGGGCAATCGCATTAAAATCATGAGCAGCCATTGGTTGCAAAAATGGTTATTTCGACAATAACAGATTAAATTTGGTTAAGACGGAGTGAGTGTTTCTTAGTCGAAATTTGTCTTCACGAATATAACAATTATCATTATAAAACAATGCTTTATACATCATTTTGTGGTAGCCTGACAACATGAAAACACTCACTATTCCAACCACATCCATCATCTCACATTTCTCATCTATTGAAGACCCACGCATTGAAAGACGGAAACGACACGAGCTCAAGGACATCTTTTTTATC
>MNWZ01000067.1 GCA_001871925.1 Zetaproteobacteria bacterium CG1_02_53_45 | reverse complement strand
ATGCAGTTGTAAACAATCAGGTGAACGATTTCTGCTTCACTTGCTCAAGTTCGGCTGCAAATCGCTCTTTAGCAGAGCGAACTTTGCCTCGCGCTCTGGGAAGGTGAAGACCGGGAAGATAAGGGTGCGTTTTCATACTCTGATCTTCTCATAATCAGGCCAATGAACACACCCTTCAGGATCATAAAGTCGCTTAAGTTAGTGCCATTCTACGCTGTCCACCACCTCCCCGGACACTGCTTCAGTATAGAAGCGAACTATTTGTAGCCAAAGAGGCTTAGAGCCTCTTTGAATTTTTCGTCAAACATCTCATCAATCCCGTCACCAAGATGGGCTAATGATTGACCTGAAAGTCCTTTATTCATGAAGAATGCATTTTCATTAATATCTTCTGTAAGAAACATGGAATCAATGTTTTTATTTTTCCTGTCATCCTCTTCCATTTTGCGCATTTTCTTAAAAGAAGATGCTTCTGTAGCGGCCCGTATTTTTTCTTCATCTACTGGTAGATTCAGGAAATTCGCCACTTTCTCAAGATTACCATGCGGATCTTCCTTCATGGACTCGTAGGTTAGAAACAGATGTGGAAAATATTCGCGTTGGGATTGCCAGTTTGTTGTGTGTTCAAACCAGTTCCCATAGCCAAGCTGTTGCCACTTCAGGAGGCCCATATTGGCAATAAAATTTTCAGCAAAAGCTTTCTCGTCAATATTTTGATTTACCTTTTGGATTTTCGCAAAATTCAAATTACTTAGCAGTAGATCTTTCGGATGTCTCATGAGATGAATAAATGCTTTCGTACAATGAGAATGGGGATGCTCTGGTGAAAAAAGAAAATGAGTTTTACATAGAAGTCCTCTGGAGAGGTTTTCATTTAAAACCAAGCCTTGGGCTGCAAGCTCATGAATGTCGAAAATCTGTTTTTTTACATCGCCACTGGATTGAATCGGCCCATAAACATAATTGTAAATAAGTGAAGCAAGCCATGTATTGCCAGATTTGGGATATGAAGCAAGCCAGATAATATCCATTATTTCTCCTTGTTAGAAATTTCGAGACCACTCTGTTTGGTGGAATGCTGCATAGGATCCGCTCTCTTTTCTGTCATAAATGAAGGGAGGTTATGTGCTGATATGCTGTCTACAATAACTTTAAACTCGGATATTTTAGCCATGCTTTTTGCACTTGCTTCCTGGATTAGCTGATTTTCTACGTTCAGGATATTTACCTTAAACGTTTCAACCATTGATTTGATGCGATTGCTTTCCATTGAGTCAATGCCAAATGTTCTTTTATACATATCATCAAGGAAAGCAACTGTCCTAAGTCTAAGCTCCATACTCCAGCCACCTCCAAGTAGAGAAGAAGAGAATGTATCTTCAGCCACGCGGTAAAAGGCAGTCGGAGTATGCGTATAGGCAACAGGTGTACAGAGTGAGATTAACAAGCATAGAAAATAGTCTCCCTCACCAATGAAGCACTGCGAAGCTGACATATTCCAATGTTGTCGTGCGTATTCTTGGGCTCTGAGAATGGCAGTCTTACGAATTGTAGCACTGGTCCAGCAAATATTATTGCCAGAGATGCTATCAAGAAGCATTTGCTGTGGGTCTATTAGAGTATCTTGGGTATACATACATGGAATTACAGAGCAGGAGGAGTCACTGCTCTTTCCAATAAAAGTTTGTCCAAAAGCCATGCCTATTCCAGGGTGCTTCTGAAATGCTCGGACAGTTTTTTCCAAATGTTGTGGATAGAGTGAATCATCATCTGCACACATTACGACAAGTTCTGTTTCTGCTCGTTCAAAAGTCTGCAGTATATTTGCAGCTCCGCCAAGATTGGTTTCGTTGCGGTGGTAGCGAATTCGTTTGTCAGATTTGATCCATTCTCTGCATAGCAATTCCGTATCATCAGTTGATGCATTGTCAGAAATAAGAATCTCAAAGTTTTGATAGGTCTGCTGCAATGCTGACTGTACGGCTCGGTTTAATAGCTCTGAACGATTATAGGTTGGGATACATATCGTTACTTTCATAATTTTTAACAGTGGTAGTGGTAGCGGTGTATATGTCGCTTTACTATTACTTTTGGTTATTGTCGTGGTGAGCCTCCTGGCAATTTTTATAATGGGAAGTTGATTCTTTGTAGATTTCTTTGGCAGATATAGTTGATCGCACAACTTCAGCATGTCTGTGATGAATGCATTTTTTGAGGTATTATTGGGTTGCAGTGCAACTACAAGCTGCTTATTTGTGTTCAAGATGTCGTAATGGCCGAGTGCGTTTAGATAGTCGTTGATCCTTTTTTGATTTTCAGATGAATATACTGCAGTGACGAGGCATGATGTAGTGTCTGTGGCTGCAAGGAATTCTTGAAATGATCGCCAGACCTCAGGGGTGAGTTGATCTATGAACATAACTGTGCGGTTTTCCTTGTTGCCGGGGAGCCCATTGGAGTCAGTCGGGTTGATTGCTTCTGATTCTTCTGCATGTGTTGTTTTTTTGTGGTGCCTGTTCAGGTGTCGAAGAGCTGTATCTTCCCTGCGTTGGATATCGCGATCCTGGAAGTTTTGCTCTCTCAAAAACTTGGCCAAGTTTATAATGCGGGAAGGATACTGCCATGCTGTAGGAGTTGACAGTCGTTCTATTTGACACTCGGTTTGGCATAGTAACCAATCAGTGGGGCTGATGTCGAAATCGCTTTTATCATATGTTTCCGAAACTGAGAGGAAGGGTTCATCAGGTGAGAATGTTCCATGGGTTTCTATGAGTGATTTTACATGATTTAGAGCGCCGACGGCATCATGGAATCGACCAAGTTCAGTGCAGATACGTGCAACACTGCACAGGCGTGCCGGGCTATCCATGATATCAGGCATGTCCATGAACACTGCAAGGCTGGCATTGAGAAAGGCATAGCGCATTTCAGGCGCGTGCGCTTTGTCATGGGCCATGGCAAAAGCGTGCAGGGCCCCCCTTAATTCAGTCCAGTCGCTTAGATGTTCTGTCTGAGCTTGCCATTGAGTTATAAACTTTTGTGCCCATGCATTTTGATCTTCCTGAAAAACAGTTAGCCATTCGTCGGTGTTGTCCGATAATTCGACAGTTTCAGGTTGATGCAAAACCAGAAAACCATCTGAGGCCAGTTCACTGGCCCGGTCGTGTTTACAGTAAAAAATACGCGTGTCCCAAGAGATGGGGGTGAAGTTATTTGATAGCGGTGCAAGCAGGTTTAGGCCGGGGACTAGGTAGAAGGGTGCGTACTCCAGTTGAGTCATGAAATTCAGCAGGGAGGTATCCAGGCTACCTTCACTGATGCCTTCCAGCATAATTAGAGGGGAATAATGTTTGAGGGCATCCTGGCAAGCCGTGACTGTGTTCATGGGGGCTATATTGTGAATGCAAAAAACATCAATCCTTGGCCAGGACTGTGCACTGATTAAAGTATCCGTACAGGTTTCGTGTTTTACATCCACATGATCAAAGCCATTGTCAGCAATACTCTTTTCAAGGAGTTTGCGTTTGTCTTCTCCGGCACTACATGCGAGCAGCTTTCCTGTGTTGCCAATAGCATGGGCCAGGCTCAGGCTGAAGTGTCCATAACCGGCAGGTGCATCGATGACATGCAAACCCGGTTTGCTGATTTTGCGTAAGAAACGAATCTCATTCTCATACCAGTCCCCTTGTTCCGTGATGATGTATGTTGTGCTATTTTTAAGATCGTTGGGGAGCGTGATTGAAACATGATCCGGCATCGTCAATGAAATTTCCGGGCTATTCAGGCCGGATAGGTCGATACCTTTTTTTCGGCAAGCTTCTTTATAGAGGGTTTCCAGATCTTGAACAAAATGATCAGCCTGTTTGAGAGGGGAGTGTTGAAACAGCACAGGTAGCGATGAGCGGATGATGCCTAATCCATGTGGATTGGAGGCAAGATTTACAGCTATATCTACATATTCATCTTTGTTGTAGGCAATAGTGCTTTCAAATCCCATGTTTTTCAGGATGGTATATGATACCCGGTTTGCATGTTTTGGCCCAACCAGTGTGACTACTGGCACCCCTTGTGAAATAGCCTCACATGTGGTTGTGGTGCCGGTGTAGGGGAATGTGTCGAGTGCAATGTCTATATCGCCGTATCCGCGTATATGTTCTTCAAGTGTTGTGCGTGAAAGGGTCGTGATTCGCGAGGAATCTATACCATGTTTTGCAAAAGCCTTGTATAGGTTACGCTTGATCATTTCATTGTCGCAGCCGATGAACTTTAAATGCATGCGTGAATTCTCTACCCTGGCAAGAATGCTGCTCCATACCTCGATGACTTCAGGGTGTATTTTGCGGCATTCGTTAAAGGAGCCAAAGGTGACATAACCTTTCTCTACGCAGGGGGAGTTAGCGGGCCTGTCCAAATCCCAGTCCACACCATAATTGAGGAAGCTCCTTGGCATTAACAGTAATTTCTCATGGTATTTCGTTCCATGCTCACAATCTTCAGCGAAAATATCACTGATATGAAAATCCATGGCATCAATACCTGTAGTGTTCGGGTAACCCAGATAGGAGATTTGAACGGGTGCCAGGCGCAACGCGAAAGCGCGAGTGCGGGACGCTACGGTATGGCCGCCCAGATCTACAGCAACATGAATATCATGCTCTTTCATGTGAGAGCGCAGCGATTTGTCATCCATGTCTGTAATATCAATAAAGTGATCCGCATCATGTTTGAACTGTTCTGTGAGGTCGTCATCCCGACCAGACATGTTCCCATAACAGAATACCTCAAATTCATTGCGATTATGTGCAATGACTATCTGATGCATGAAATAGGCAACAGGGTGGCGCTTGAAGTCAGCTGATACATAGGCGATTCGCAGGTGTCCATTGATCGGCTTTGGCATGATGGGGGTGGCTTTGGGGAATATGCTGCCCCATTGTCTATGTAGCTGGTAATCCATTTCGGGAGAGATGTCGGGGCGCCCGTTACTTGTTAAAAGAATGCCGGGTAGTAATGTCGAATCAATCCTTCCGGCAATGCAGGCATTCAGTACGCGCTGTTCAAGCTTTTGTGCCGATTCCCAATCACAGAGGGAAAGGTAACATGAGTAGGCAAGGGACAGCTCGCTATCATTGAGTGGTGAGTTGCACATGAGGTCTGCGAGTTGAAGCAGATGATCATAATCCTGCACTTCTTTATAGCATGCCAACAGATAGGTTCTGACCTGACTATTATTCGGCTCCAGCTGTATAGCCTTTTCCAGAAACGGAATTGCCTTATCTCCTTTGAGCTGACTATATAAAAGACATCCGTATCGAACCAGCACATCCACATTGTCCGGAGCCATCTCCATCGCTTTCAGGCATAACGGTTCAGCCTTGCTAAACAGTCCTGTATTGAGATGCATTTTGATATCGCTTAACAATTTGTTCAATTGTCTTTTGTTTCTGCTCATGAGCCCTTCCTGTCATAGGTAGTGTTGGCAACCTAAAGCAAATAATGAGCCAATAAATATAATTTTAAAAAAATATTAAAGTTGGGATTTTCTTCTCCGATACTCTTTTGCATGGAAGACTGAGGAATAGTATTTCATAGGGGTAATCCCCAGCTTGGCAAGACATGAAGTCGTTCACAAAATTATAAGTAACAAAAAATTAAAGTAGATCATTTTATATCCGATAAACTTTAATACGAGAGCTGAAGAACAGCTTTTCAAAGGGGAAGATCCCCACCGTGACAGGGCATGAAGTCGTTCACGTAACACACACTAAGGAGAGAATATCATGGCATTAACAGTCCAAACCAATAACGCGGCAATGACCGCACTGAAAAACCTCAATACCAACAGCACCAACATGAATGACTCGTTGAACCGTCTGTCATCCGGTTTCCGTATTAACAATGCGGCGGATGATGCATCAGGTTTTGCTGTTTCATCCAAGCTGGACGCACAGTCTTCACGTCTGAAAGCTGCAAGTCAGAATGCCACACAGGCAACAGCCATGGTGAAAATGGCTGATGCGGGTATCAACGAAATCCAGAACATGGTAGGCCGTGTTCAGGTTCTTGCTACTCAGGCCGCTTCTGCGAACAACGCTGGCGAGCTGAGCAAACTGGATGCGGAACGCGTCAAGCTGGAAGCCCAGATTGATAAAATCGCCAACTCTACCAACTATAACGGTGTTAACCTGCTTAACGGCGTTGATGCTAGTGGTGCTGGTACTGCTGCAACACTTGCCGGGGCAACACTTTCAACTGCTGGTGTAAGTGTTGTTGGCCTTGTAAGTAGTGGTACTGCAACCTTCGCAGAAGCTGCTACATTTAGTGTCACTCAGAATACTGCTGGTCTGATCACCAGTATTACTGCCGATGTTGCGTTAACAGCCGCTACTGACGGCACTGCAATCGGTGGTGCTGCAGGCACAAACTTAATTACTGCCCAAACAGCAGTAGGTGCGATAAGTATCGGTGGTATGACCTTTACTTCCGCAGCAGCTAGTTCTGGTGCACCAGCTGCACCTCTCGTTAGCACCACAGCGGCTGCTACAGCGGGTACTGCTTTCGGAGCAGGTGATTATGCTGCTGCTCTTGCCTTCCAGGTTGGTGCTGATAACAACGCCAATAATCAGGTAACTGTGGATCTGACCGCCAAGTATACCACTACTGGTCTGAATCTTGGCAGTGGTACAGGTTCTGCAGCTGGCGGCAATCTGCTGACTCAGGCTGCTGCACAGACCTATATCGATACCGCTAAAACTGCTTTGAATACCCTGATCACTAGTCGTGCTGATCTGGGTGCTACTCAGAACCAGTTGAGCTTTGTGCAGGCTAACCTGGCAACCAGTATCGAACAGTCCACTGCGTCTGTATCCTCTATCAGGGACGCTGATATGGCTGCTGAAATGGCCAACTTCACAAAGAACCAGATTCTGACCCAGGCTGGTACTTCAATGTTGGCACAGGCAAATCAGGCAGCACAGAATGTACTGTCACTGTTCAGGTAAGAGGCAGGCTATTACCCTCTCCCTTTACGGGGAGAGGGTTAAAGCCCAATAAGGCTAAGGAGGTAAATCATGGCTATTATTGATACACATATGCAATCTAGCCCTGTGCTTTCTTCGCCGAATGTGGGTACTGCAGGAGTACGGTCAGGAATTCAGCAACAAACCAGTTCCCCCGCCCCGGCCAAACAGGAAGTACAGCAGCAAGCCGAACCCAAGGTCACCAGGCAGGATGTAGAGAAAGCCATTCAACAGGCTAATCAGGCTGTCTCATCCATGCCCAGTGAATCCATTTCGTTCGGTTATGAAGAAAAGCTCGGACAGTTATTTGTTCAGGTTAAGGATAAGGAGAGCGGAGAAGTTATCCGCGAAATCCCGTCCAAGGAATTTATTCAGCATCGTATCTTTATGAAAGAGATGGTAGGAATCTTGCTGGATAAACAGGCCTGAACCATGGCTGACACAAGTATAGCAAGTATAATATCCGGCCAGGTGGCCGGGTTTGATGCCCAGGGAGCTGTTGACGGACTTCTGGGTATCCGGAAATTTGAAATCAGCCAACTGCAGAAAAAGCAGGATGCTGCAGTCGCCAGACAGGATCTGCTTGTGCAGATTAATGATGCAGTCAGTAGCCTGCGCAACACGGCAATCGGACTGGCGGATGCTTCAACATTTTTCGGATACACAGCCAGTCTTGCCAGCAGCTCCTCAACCGTTAATGCCTCCACCATGATGGATGTCAGTGGCACATCCGGTGTGACGGCAGGCCAGCACAGCATAATAGTTTCCCAGATCGCACAGGCGCAGCGTCTGTCTTCTTCTGCGGCTGTAAAAGATAATAGCGGTACGGCAGCCGGCACGGCTACCGGTGCCCTGAATTTAACCGGCAGCTTCCAGATTGCCGGTGTCACCGTTTCAGTCAGCGCAGCAGACTCCCTTAACGATATTGCTTCAAATATCAATCAGTTGAATACCGGTGCTTCGGCAACAGGTGTCACTGCTTCCGTGATGAAAGCCGGTACTGATGATTATCGTCTGATTCTGACATCTGCCGAGACCGGCGCGACCGGGTTTACCCTGGCCGGAGCAGATCTGGACGCTGCAGGTGCGCTTGCCTCTCTGCAACTCGGTGCTACAGGACAGGCCAATGCCTTCCAGACCCTGCAACCTGCCCAGGATGCACTGCTTTCCATTGACGGCCTGGATATAACCCGCAGCAGCAACACCATTAGCGATGCGCTTTCCGGTGTTACCCTGAGTCTTAAACAGGCGGATCCGACAGTAACCATCAACATGAGTATCGGCGTCGATCAACAGGTACTGCGTAATAATGTTCAGTCCTTTGTTGATGCCTACAACAGCCTGCAATCCATGATCAATGCGCAATTCCAGTTTGATCCGAATACCGGCACGGGCGGTATACTGGCCGGCGACTCGATGCTGACGACCATTCAGGGCTCTCTCTCATCCAGCCTGTTTAATACAGTTCCAGGCCTGGCTTCCGACCGTAACAGTCTGGTGATGATCGGTGTGGAGCCGGATGTGAACGGTCAGCTGATGATCAACGAAGATCGATTTGGCACATTTCTGGCCAACGATGCCAGCGCCATTCGTGACGTGTTCGTCGCACAGGGTAGCAGCACCAACAGCAGTATACAGTTTCTGACCAACGGTTTGAGCACCCCTTCAGGTTCTTACAGTCTGAATGTGACGCAAGCCGCGACACGGGCAGTGTTGACCGGTGCAACAGATCTCTCTGCCGGGCTGGCAGCCGATGAAACACTCACCATTACCGATACCGCCTCTTCACGGCAGGCTATCGTGAGCCTGCTGGCAGGTCAGACACAGAGTCAAATGGTCTCCGCACTGAATGCCGAGTTATCGGCCAGCTACACCGAACAACACCAGTTATCCACGGCTTTGACGGCAGGTGGGTCTCCGGCCACAGGCTCTACTACGTTTTCAGCCCTGAGCCTTGGTGTGGCTGCCGGCGATACCATTACCATCAGCGGCACATTGCGTTCAGGCGTTGCTGTGAACAGCAGCTACACAGTCATTGATCCGGCAGCGGATACGATTTCCAGCCTGCTCTCTTCGATTCAGTCGGCCTTCAATCAGGAAGTGACGGCAACTGTTGATGCCAGTGGCAATATTACGCTGACTGATATTAAAACAGGCGATTCACAACTCACGGTTGGGCTATCGTCTGATAATGCAGGCGGTGGAACACTGGCATTCGGCAGCGATAGCGTGGTAACCGAAGGACGTTATGCCCTGTCCGTTGAAGCGGTAATTTCCGGCAACGGCATTGCCCTGCAATCTAAATCATACGGAGCCAGTAACGCTTTCAGTATAACCCAGAGTGTGGATGGCCTCGGTATCGCTGACCAGAGCATTGCAGGTACAAATATCGCAGGCACGATCAACGGGCTGGCTGCTACCGGCAATGGCCAGATGCTGATCGGCAGCAGTGGTAATGTGGATGGCCTGGCGCTGCTCTATTCCGGCAGTGCTACCGGTGTTGTCGGCGATCTTACTGTGGGTATCGGCATTGCCGCAGCATTTGACGGCAAGCTCGACCTCTATTCGAACCCGGTGTTCGGACTGATCCCCAATAGTGTAAGCTCCGAACAGCTAACTGTGGATGATATCACCGCTAAAATCACCACGCTCACTGATCAAATGGAAAAGCAGAGAGCAGTTCTGACGCAGCAGTTTACCAATATGCAGCAGGCTATGGCGACGCTGAAACTCTCCGGTGATTTCCTGACTGCGCAGACCAATGCGCGCAATAACCAATAAATAGTAGCAATTATGGGCGATGATTACTCAAGTTTGCTGCACGCCATCCGATAGATAATAGACAGATCAACAGCAGGCGAAGAGCGCAGGCTGCAGGTATCGCAAGGAGGCAGAGATGACAGGATATAAAGCTTACCAGGGCAATCAGATTGATGGGGCAGGTCCGCTGGGCTTGGTTCTGCTGACTTACGATGTCCTTTATAAATCACTGGGACGCGCCCGCATGGGTATTCAGCAAGGGAATATGGTGATGGAGGCCGAGCAGACAGGGCGCGCTATTGAAGCGTTACTCGAATTGACTACCTCACTGGATATGCAGCAGGGTGGCAAGGTGGCCGAATCTCTGGCCAGTCTCTACGGTTATATGATCAATCAGCTGAATTCCGGTTTGTGCTCGGGTTCAACAACAGCAGTGGATGAGATCATGGCGCTGGTGCAGACACTGCGCGAAGGCTGGTATGGCCTGCAACTGGAACAGAAAAAACTCAATGCTCCTGCCGTGCGCTCTCAGGCGATGGGTGGTGCATACCGGCCTGCTATGGCTTTCGCCCGTTGAACAATCTCTCTTTCGAGCAACAGCTCAAGCGTTGTCAGGATGCACTTGATACATTTAATCAGTGTATCAGAAAGCGCAACTGGGCCAGGTTGGAGGTCAATGGCAACGCCATTAACCGGGAAATGAAACAGTTGCAGTTGCTGTTTGCGAAAGCTCCGGATCTGGATGTCGAAATGCAAAATCGTATGCGATATCTGGAGATCAAATTCAGGCGCGTGCAGCGCCAGCTCGCCGCACAAATGGGGGCGGTGCAGGAAGATCTGGTGATGCTGGAACGCGGTATCAGAAGAGCTGACACGATCAGGGCAACACTGCACGGCTGAAGATTCGGAATAATCACTTACCCCTTCCATACTACATATTTGAATCAACCTGATTGCGCGCATCATTTTTGAAAAGCGATGGTCAAAGGCATTTACCGCAGAAGACGCGAAGGACGCAGCGGATAAGCAAGGCAGTGAAAGAGAGTGCTAATTTAATACTATTACACATTGCTGTCCGGTTAAGGATATTGCATCAATAAAGTAGGCCTGAATTTCCAACGTTTATGGTACATTTGTAGTTATCCAGACAGCAGATTTACCGAACGGAGAACTCAGGCCATGCAGCACACTAACACGATTTTTCACCAGATAATAAGAGCAGCCTTTTCCAATATGAAATGCGTCTGAAATTCTGATGGGTCTGTCCAGTATAGGGGGATGCTGGTACAGATGGATGAGACACAAATCAGGACGTTGGAAGATGTTGAACAATTTTTAGCTGGCTTAGCTGATGCGTCAGTGGTGCTACAAGGCAGCGCGGATGACACATACGCATGGATTGAACGCACGCTGGTGAGGTTTCGATACATGTGGCTGGGCAAGAGTCAGAAAGGCCTTGTCCTGCGCTATAT
>MNWZ01000033.1 GCA_001871925.1 Zetaproteobacteria bacterium CG1_02_53_45 | reverse complement strand
GACGGGCGTCTTGAGATCGACAACAATGCCGCAGAACGTTTCATTAAGCCATTTGTCATCGGCCGCAAGAACTGGTTGTTTTGCAACACTGCACCCGGCGCCACGGCCAGCGCTGTTATCTACTCACTGCTGCAGTCGGCCAAGGCCAATGAGCTGCCGCTGAACGAATGGCTGACATTTGTGCTGGAGGAGCTGCCTCGCTGCACCACCGATGATGAACGCCGGGCCCTGCTGCCACATAATTTTGATGTTCAGAAGCTGAAATTGGCATAGGTGGAAGCGTTAAACCCTTCCTTTGACGCTTACCAAAGAACTGATCCAGATCAGCCAGCAATCGCTCCCCCCTGCTCTGTAATAAACCGGTAAAACCGTTCCTTGCCGCCAGATCCAGCTGGAACTGCAAGCGCTGATACCGAAAGAAATCGATCCAGTCATCCGACTGGCTGTTACGTTGTAGCGTTGAACCGATGGTGTTATCCCGCCACCAGCCAAAACGCTCTGCAGTAGTACGATGAAGCCCGGCCAGCTGCTCACCGAGCAACCGGGACGAACCGGCTTTTTCCCCTGCCAGATCGACAAATTCGGTCACCAGAAAGGCACGTGCGCACGCCGCCCCACTACAAACAGGTTCGGGGACGCGTATGGCACGGGCTGCAGCCAGTTCGCGCAGCCCATCGGCTTGGGCTTCGAACATCGCCAGCCCCTGTGCATCACTGAGTTTTAAAAAATAGTTACGGCCATCTTCTCCTGCAATACGAAAAGCCGCATTGATACTGCCACCGGCCAGAGAGGATTGATGTTTGATAAAAAAAGGGATCCCCGTGGCCTTTGAGATGGCCTGTTCAATAACCTGCCGGAACACCGGGGTTTAGTGAGTCTTGCCGAGATGCCTGTGCCGCCACTTATGCACCACAGACCAGCGCCACAACAGTCTAATACCAACATAAGAGAGCAGACCGGAGACAATGCCGAGTATCAGGCAGCCCAGCAGAAACGGCTGCCAGATCACAGCCATCTCGTTGCCCAGCCACTCAAAACTGAGTTCAAAGTCAAAGCTCTTCTCGGGCGTGTGCAACACCCAGACACCGAGTTTGTAGGCACCGTAAAACATCGGCGGCATGGTGACCGGATTGGTCAGCCACACCAGCGCCACGGAAATCGGCAGATGGGCATTGACCATAATGGCGCCACCGGCGGCCAGCACCATCTGGAACGGCACCGGAATAAAGGCACAGACCAGACCTACAAAAAACGCTCTGGCTACCGAGTGGCGGTTCAGGTGCCAGAGGTCGGGATTGTGTAATAGCTTACCGAAGCACTGTAAATACTTGTGTTCCCTGATCGTCTTGTGATCGGGCATATAACGGCGTAACAGCTTTCTTGGCATCGATTGGTAGTATGTCAGCAGACGCTTTTCATGACAATAAGGCTGAGCAAAGAAAACGCCCGCCAGTACCGCGTATAGAGCCATTCAAGCGTTATTCAACTGTTGCCTGAGAGTCCGGCTTAAATTCATCCACCACCAACGGTTTATTCATAACCGCCAGCCGGCACTCATTTCGATGCAGGTATCATGGTCCCGATCATAACCGGACACAAACAGAATTCGGGTATTCGGGTCCAACATCCTTATACGATCTGCAGCTGGAAATATGCAAGCCACTGCTGGCTATGCAGAAAATTCACTACGGAAAAAACAGAGGAGACAGGAATGGATAAACAGAGCAGAAAAACAGGACTGCATGCCGACGGCTTTGCCCGGACAATAATCACCATAGCCGGTAAATAGCAGCTTCACCCTCACACTGGCCTCCTGAGCCACGGCAAGGCCTGCGCCAAAGCAAGTCTGAAGCCGTGGGCAGTTTCAAAGTCGCAAGCACAACGCAACCATGTTGTTTGTCCCCCAAATGGGGGATAAGGATTAATGCATCAACAGTATATTTATGACTTTTCTCTATCCGGTTCGAAGTCGCCCCGACGCAGTTTCGCCAAATACTCTTTCAATGCCGCCGCAACTTTGCCCTGCAACAGATAGAGCGCGATCAGGTTCGGAAATGCCATGGAGAGAATCAGCAGATCACTGAAATCCAGGATATTGCTGGCGCTGGTCACCGAGGCCAGAACCACAAAGATGACAAAGATGATACGGAACAGCATCGAATAGGATTCACCAAACACATAAGTCCAGCTGCGCTCGCCGTAATAGGACCATGAAATCATGGTTGAATAGGCAAACAGCACCACTGAAACGGAGAGGATGATCGGGAACCAGGAAATCACCGAACCGAAAGCAACCGCTGTCAACGCCGCACCTTTGCTGCCCTCAACCAGCGCGGCATATTCCGGCGCGTTGTAAACACCGGTAATGACAATGACCAGTGCGGTCATGGTGCAGATGACAATGGTATCGATAAAGGGCTCATAAAGGGCAACAAAACCCTGACGCACAGGATATTTCACCGATGCTGCCGAGTGGGCAATCGCGGCCGAGCCAATACCCGCCTCACTGGAAAAGGCGGCGCGTTTAAAGCCCTGCACAATCACTCCGATCATGCCACCGGCCACCGCAGTCGGAGCAAACGCTTCATTGAAAATCAGGCTGAAAGCTGCCGGCACAGCGGCGGCATGAGAGAGTATGATCCACAGGCAGGCACTGAGATAAATCAATACCATCGTCGGCACAATGGCTTCGGCAGCATGGGCAATGCGGCGAATACCACCGATAATCACAATACCCACAGCTGTTGCCATGATCAGGCCGAAGGCCAGTGGAAACTCTTTGAAGAAAGGTACTTCGGTCTGCACCGCTCCCATCGCCTGGGAGACCTGAAACAGGTTGCCCGCGCCCAGGGAGCCGCCAATGGTCAGCAGCGCAAACATAATCGCCAGCGCCTTGCCCAGTTTCGGCATGCCCTTCTCCTTGAAACCCTTGGAGAGGTACTCCATGCCGCCACCCATAATATGACCGTCAGGACGGTATTCGCGATACATTTGACCCAGCGTCACCTCAGTAAACTTGGTCGTCATACCGAAAAATCCGGCAACAATCATCCAGAGTGTGGCACCGGGCCCGCCGATGCTTACAGCAATGGCAACGCCGGCAATGTTACCCAGCCCGACAGTGGCTGAAAGTGCGGTGGTCAATGCCTGAAATGGGGATACTTCGCCGCGATCTTCCCTGGAGTGATATTTACCGCGCAGAATTTGAAAGGCGTGCCCCATCATACGCAGATTTATAAAGCCGAAACGAAACGTGAGATAAACAGCGCCGGTAATGAGCCAGGCCACAATGAACGGCATATTGTTTTCACCCGGCATCACATCGAAAAAGAGTACTGAAGCGAGATAACCGTTAATAGTGTCAAAAAAAACATCGGTGCCGTTAGGCTCCGCCGCCAAGGCGGAATGAACAGGCAACAGCATCAGCAGCAATACAATCATTTTCTCAATTTTGTTCATGGTATGTCCCCTCAAGCCCATGCAACCCTGCCGAAACCGGAAATAAATTGCAGCCCTGATTATCTCTCCAGACTGTCATGCGGATGTAACAAAGATCTGTTTGTCTAACAGCTATCGGAGGGGAAATGCTTCCCTGAGCGATTACGAGGTGACCAGATGAAAGTTAAAAGGCCTGATTTTTCAAATAGTGGAACCACGAAGCATAAACCGGCCATAGTCCTGGCAAGCAAAAAGAGCAATGGCAGTGATCATTTTTCATGGGGTCTGCTACCCGGCTCCTTTGACCCGGTCTTTCCTGAACAGGATGGGGCTGAAGCGAAGAAAAACGGATAAATCCCAACACAGCAACTAAAAAACCACACCCGTGGTTTGTTCTATTTTGAACTATCGCGACTCATGAAGCCATCCCATGGCTTGTTTCACTTTGACTAACGCGACGTTTAAAACCACACCCGTGGTTTTAAACGTCTTGTTCTTCGAAGAACCAGCGGACTTCGGCAAGGTCATCCTTGATCGGGGCAGCAGGTAAATTGCGCACCACTTCACGACCATAGGCTTTGGCATACAGGCGGGAATCAAGCAGCGCCATCACGCCTCTGTCATTGACTGAACGGATCAGGCGCCCTGCCCCCTGTCTGAGTGTGGCAATCGCCTCAGGCAACTGAATATCCCTGAAGCCGTGCCCGCCCTTCTCCTCGCAACGTTTGATGCGTGCCTGCAGCAGCGGGTCGTTGGGCGGCGCAAACGGCATTTTATCGATAATCACCAGACTCAGGGCTTCACCGGGCACATCCACCCCTTCCCAGAAACTGCGCGTACCGCACAGTACGGAATGGGTGTCCTTGCGGAATGTTTCCAGAATGGCATCGCGGCTGCCCGACTCTCCCTGAATCAGCACGGTCCATGGCAGTCGCCGGGCAAGTTCCTGAGCTACCTGGCCCAGCATACCCCATGAGGTAAACAGCACAAACGCACGCCCCTGCGAAGCACGAATCAGCGTTTCCATCTCATCGGTGAGCGCCGCCACGCCCTGCGGCGAGCGCGCATCGGGCATATGCCGAGGCAGGTAAATCATCGACTGGCTGGCATAGTCAAACGGCGAGGCGTGGAAACTCTCATCACTGACCTCCACACCCAGTCTCTGCCTGGCATAAGCAAAACTGCCGGAGACCCTGAGTGTGGCCGAGAGCAGCACAAACGCGGCAGGACGATCCCACAAATGCTGTTTTAATACCGGCCCGGTTTCGACAGGCGCCACCGTATACCTTTTATGTTCGCCATCGCCGTCACTCCAGCCGACAAAACCTTCGGCCGGCTCCATCACCATCCTGATTTCCACCAGCAGCTCTGCCGCCCGATCCGCCTGTTTGGCCAGATCTTCACTGCGCTCGCGGCGCGATTCAGCCAGTTTGACCATGGCGACCCAGGCATCTTTGAGTTCCTCAAGGCCCGGTTTCAGCCAGGCATCGATCACATCCTTGCCGGTAGCCAGCACATCCTGTTTCAGGGCCGGTTCATCACCCATCTCGTCGAGCAAGGCCTGCATATCATTAAGCCACTGAATCAGTTTCAGACGGGTTAACTGCACACCGAAATGCTGGCAGGCCAGTTCCGGCAACGAATGCGCTTCATCGAGCACATAAGCATCAAAGTTCGGCAGGATTTCACCGAACGCGCCGGATTTCAGAGCCGCATCGGCCAGCAACAGACTGTGATTAGTCACCACAATATCGGCCGATTGAGCCCGCTGCCTTGCTTTCATCAGCGGACAAACATCATATTCACCGCATTTCACGCCCAGACACTGGTCTGCCGTAGCGGTAACCATCGGTCCGATACCCTTGGCAAACACATCAAAATCCAGCCCTGAAAGATCACCGTCGCGTGTCTTTTCAGACCATGCCAGCACCTTGAGCATGGCTTTCTGTATGCGGGAATCGAGCTGCGGGCTGGTGATATGGCGCTGCATACGCTGGGGGCACAGATAGTTGCTGCGCCCCTTGAGCAACGCCACCTTGCGTCCGATACCCAGCGCTTTCTGCACAGCCGGAAGATCACGATGTTCCAGCTGATCCTGCAGCGCTTTGGTATGCGTCGAGATCAGAATCTTCTCATAGGAGCGCAGGGATGGAACCAGATAAGCCAGTGTTTTACCCGTCCCGGTTTCAGCCTCGGCCAGCAACATGCTTTTCTGCTCAAAGGCGGTGCCGATCTCCTGGGCCAGCGTGATCTGCTCTTCACGCCGGGCATAACCGGGCAGGCCGGTGGCCAGCGGAGAATCTGCCGCAAAATCACGGCGTATCTGGGCACTGAGATCTTTCATGAGCGACCGCTCAGCGGATACAGGCAGGCACACCCCTGTGAGTTCAGTTTGCCATCGAAGGCGGCACAGCTATCCTGTTTGAATGCACAGCGCGGCTGATAGGCACAACCCGTATCGGACATACCTTCGCCGATGACCATGACCACATCACCGCGGTTACGCTCATCGGGGTGCGTTATAGGGCGCGCATCGAGCAGCGCTCTTGTATAGGGATGGGCGCAATGTCCAAAAATATCGGCCACCTTGCCCTGCTCCACCACCTGGCCGGCAAACATCACCGACACGCGATCGGCTATATGGCGCACCACGGAAAGATCATGCGAAATAAACAGGTAGGCCAGGTTGGTGTTCAGCTGAATCTCTTTGAGCAGATTCAGAATCTGCGCCTGCACCGACACATCGAGCGCGGATACCGGTTCATCAAGCACCAGCACTTTGGGCTCTACAATCAGGGCGCGGGCTATGCCGATGCGTTGCCGCTGACCACCGGAAAACTGATGCGGATATCGATCCATACCCGAATCATCGAGCCCGCATAGAGCAAGCGTTGCTGCCACCTTGTCGCGCCGCTGAATGTTTGTCATGTCCGGCCTGTGAACACGCAATCCTTCCGCCACGCTCTGCCAGATCTTCATGCGCGGATTCAGGCTTGCATAAGGATCCTGAAATACCATCTGGATATGGCTTCGACGCCGGCGCAACTCAGCCCCGCGCAAATGCGTCACATTCTCACCGGCCCAGTAAATTTGACCCGAATCGGGTGCCAGCAACTGCATGGCCAGCCGTGCAGTCGTGGATTTACCGCTGCCGGACTCGCCCACAATGGCCAGCGTCTCGCCAGCCTGCAGATCAAAAGAGGTATCGATCACCGCCCGTTTGGCTTTACCGATAGCCTTGAACATACCGCCTGCGGCAAAGGTTTTATTCAGCTGTTCTACGCGCAACACGCTCAACACGGCTCTCCCACATGCAGGCAGCGGGTCACATGATTCGCACGCGACCAGACATCTGCAGCAACCGGATTGTTACACTCATCTGTAGCCAACGGACAACGTTTGGCAAAATGGCAACCGGCCGGCCAGCGACCGGGCGGCGGCACCTGTCCTGAAATCACCGGCAGCGGCTTCCCCGGCAGCGAGACTTCCGGACGGCAACCCATCAGTGCGCGGGTATAAGGATGCGCCGGATGATCGAATATTTCGGATACGGTTCCTGATTCAACAATCTGGCCGGCATACATAACCGCCACATCGTCACACATCTCGGCCACCAGTCCGAAATCATGCGTCACCAGCAACAGTCCGAGATTGCGTTTTTTCTGCAGATCCAGCAGCAATGCAATAATGCGCTTCTGCACAGACACATCGAGCGCGGTTGTCGGTTCATCGGCAATGATATAATCGGGATCCGCCGCCATGGCCATGGCGATCAACACACGTTGACGCATGCCGCCGGAAAGTGCATCGGGATACTGTTTAAGCACCTGTTCGGCATCCTGCATGCCGACATTCTGCAACAGGTCGATCGCCCGTTGCCGGGCCTGCTGTTTGGTCAGATCCAGATGCAGACGAATCACTTCAACGACCTGGCTGCCGATGGAAAACACAGGGTTCAAAGCCGTCATCGGCTCCTGAAAGATCATGGCAATGTGACCGCCGCGCACCTTTCTGAGCTGTTCATTACTCATAGCAAACAGACTGTTGCCGTCCAGCCTGATATCACCTGAACTTTTCGCCACACCCTGATGTTCGCCTAGTCGGAGAATGGCCTGGGCCGTCAGCGACTTGCCGCAGCCGGATTCGCCAACCAGCCCTAAAACACGTCCGGGCTGCAGACAGAGGGAAACGGCTGAAACAGCGTCTACACGTTTGCCCTGAATGGAAACGGAGAGTGACAGGTCGGAGAGTTCAAGCATGGCGGCAGTGTGACCGATGACCTCGCCCCTTTCCAGCACTTCAGGGCTGTCCGGCCAGCTCAGGCGGTGGATACTTCTCAACCAGCTTGTCGGGCACTTCACCATGGTTGATCAGATGGAAACCGCCGGCTTCGAGTACCACGGTGATCATCACTGCCAGCAGTGTGGGTAGAATTGCCACGCGGGAAATGGCGGTAAACATAATCTCTGCCATTTTGGCATCGGTAGCAGTCAGGCTGAGTAACCAGGCGATCAGCATCAGCACCGATGTTATCCCGTAGCCCAACAGCAACCACTGGCAACGCCTGAATGCCAATCGCCAGTGCATATCGACAAACCAGATCGTCTGTTTATTCGACCGGATATAGATATATGCGATGACGGACAGCGAGAAGAGCGGCGGAATCAGTAAAGCAAGCATGCCGATATCCAGCACAATGGCTGCAGGCGTCATCAGCAGGTTAAACAGAAACACGTTCAACACAAACAGGTTGTGCGGTGCGCGTGCCTGTTTTTTTATGTCATCACTGACATCAAAGTTCATTGCTCCCACCTATTTTACGCATGATCGATTTCATCAAAACCGCCATTCGGACGGGCTTCTGCAATGAATCACTGTTGCTGATTGAAGCTGCAGCCTGCAACTGCGTCTGTTCGCCATATCCGGTCTGGAAGATGATCGGCACAAAGGCATTGATTGCCCTGATTTCCCGTGCAGCGACCACGCCACCTTTGTTCGGCATCACCACATCCATCAACACGAGATGGATATCGGCCTGATGGGCCTCAAACATCTCAACTGCGTGCTCGCCATCAGACGCCTGTAGCACCCGGAAACCATTGTGCCTGAGCACGTCCGCCAGTACCCGACGCAAATCTTCTTCATCATCGACGACAAGAATGGTCAGCCCCTGACCATCCACTTCGGTTTCATCCTGAGTGACAGTTTTGGCCGCTTTTGCCTTGTGCAGTGGCAAGAAAATAGCGATGCATGTGCCTGCTCCGGGCTGACTCTGTACATCAATAATACCCTTATGATTCTGCACTGCACCGTAGACCATGGCCAGTCCGAGCCCGGTGCCTTCACCGACCACCTTGGTGGTAAAGAACGGTTCGAAAATACGTTCAACAAGCTCATGATTCATACCGCAGCCATTATCCGAACAACTCAGGCAGCACCAATCGCTTTCGTTGGCCATTTCCGTAAAACGGCTACGCAACAACGTATCCGGCGCGACAATATCCAGCTTTATCTCAATCTCAGGCTTCTCACTCTCTTTTACAGCATGCTGGGCATTGGTCACCAGATTCAACAGCACCTGTTGCATCTGCGTGGCATCCCCTCTGATCCAGACATCCTGATCTAAAGGGTAATCGAGCTTAAATCTGATATTTTCAGGGATACCTGCATCCGCGAGCTTGTGCGCCTCCTTTATAAAGGCTTTCAGGTCCATAGCATGCATCTCGGTTCTGTCCTTGCGGGCAAAGGTGAGCATCTGCTGGATCAACTGCGCACCATGTTGCACGGATGACTCCATGCCCTTGATGCGATTGACGGTTTTTTCGTCATCATGATGGTGTTTGCGCATCAGATAAAGATTGCCGACGATACTGGCCAGCAGATTATTGAAATCATGGGCCACGCCGCCAACCATGGTACCGACCGCTTCCATCTTCTGCGACTGCATCATCTTCTTCTGCAGGATTTCTGCTTCGGTCAGATCCTCATGCACGGCAACAAAATGGGTGATCTCTCCATTTTTGGCAAAGATAGGCGCAACTGACAGGTGAACAGGAAAGATGGTACCGTTTTTCTTGCGATCGAGAATACGGCCTGACCATGGACTGCCACCCTTGATAGTCTGCCAGAACTGCTCATAAAAGCCTTGCGTCTGCTGTTTACTGTTAAGCATAGCCGGTGTATTACCTATAGCGTCTTCAGCCGCATAGCCGGTATTGCGGCTGAATCCGGGATTGACGTATTCAATAACACCTTCGGCGTTGGTAATGATAATACTCTCATTGACCGAAGCGACGGCGCTCTCCAGCAGTCGCATCTGCTCCTCACTATGGAGGCGCTCAGTGATATCCAGTGCCATCCCTGCTGTGCCGATAACAGCCCCATCAGCACCAAATACCGGTGACTTGAAGGTTTCAAGCCAACGTGGTTCACCCTTCACCTCAACTGTTTCCTCGAATCGCCTGGATTTTCCGCTCTCCATCACCTCGCGGTCATTGGAGCGGTATGCACAGGCAACATCCTCTGACCAGAGATCAAGGTCAGTTTTGCCGACCAACGACTCCGGGTTTCTGGCATTACAGACCGTGGCAAACTGATCATTCACTGCAAGGAAATGGCTATATTTATCTTTTAACCAGGCCATAAATGGAAGGTTATTCAAAATTGCGCGCATAGCGGCACGTTCCCTCTCAAGCTGTTGATGAGCGACAGAACGATCGGAAATATCACGTCCTATGCCAAGCACACCGATCAAGTTCTTCTTACTATCCCACATCGGAGTCTTGATTGTCTCCAGCAAGGCTCGCCTGCCATCCTCTGCATATTCGATCCACTCTTCATTAACTGAAGGACGACCAACTGCAATTGCGTCCAGGTCCTTGCCGCGGAAAAAGTCCGCCAATTCTTTATCTACAAAATCATAGTCTGTCTTCCCGACAATATCCGCCTCAATTGCACCGAAGAATTTCTCGAATTGCGGGTTACAACTCAGATATACACCTTCACCATCCTTCATCCATATCAAATCCGGAATCGAATCAATAATTGATTTTAGTTTACCTTCACTAATTTCCAGGGCTTCAACAGACTTCTGCAAATCGCTTTCTGCCAGCTTGCGCTTGGTAATATCCAACCACGATCCCACCATTTCCAATGGTTTCCCATCTGCATCCATAGTCACGCGGGCGTGATCGAGAATCCATAACCAGGTACCGGACCTGGTGCCTACACGATATGTCAGATTTCTTTCGCCAGACTCCTTGTTGTTCTTTAAACACCCGGAAACAGCCTCCTGATCCTCCGGGTGCACATATTGTTTCCACCAATTTGGAAACAGAAGTTCAGCAGGCTCATAGCCCAGTATATCTCTGATTTGGGGGCTAAAATAGGTCGGATGGAACTCGCCATACTCAGAATCGCCGTCCCACCTGCAGCGATATACCAGTCCGGGCAAAACAGCGACAATTCGCTCCAGCTCGGACTTTGCCACCAACAGTCTGTTTTTCTCTTCCAGCTTTTGCTCTACATCAGAATAAAGCTTTTTAAAATGCCGGATACTGGCTCCCTCAAGTCCACGTATCACATCAAACTGGGTGATAATTCCAACCGGTCGCTCTTCATCATCTACAATCACAAGGCGCCTGGTACCTATTTCCTGCATAGTCTGGGAAGCAAGGGCCAGTGGTTTATATTGATCGAGTGTTTTTAGTGGTGAGGTCATCACCTCTGCAATCCTGCACTCCATAGAGCCACTTGCAAAAGTCTGAGATAGATTGAAGGGCAACATCTCAGCAGTTGGATTTACTGTTTCAACTTTTGTTTCACCCGCATATTTCTTTCAGG
>MNWZ01000042.1 GCA_001871925.1 Zetaproteobacteria bacterium CG1_02_53_45 | reverse complement strand
ATGTGCCATTTGATGTTCGGTATCCTGGCTCTTACGGCGGACCAACTCATGCGTATGATTCAATAACCTGTCTATACGCCAAACCTGAAGCATCAAAAGGCATGATGATATCAATGCCATGGCATGGCTCGCCCTGAAAACCGGAAAACGCCGGAAAACGCCGGAAAAATGACTCAACCTGGAGAAACCCGCAGGAAGAACGAAAATTAAAACGATAAATCCAACGGCTTAGGCGCTGACATTCAATTTTTCTCAGACTTTTGCAAGTGGCTCTACTGCTTCGGCAGTGCCTCATTTGTTCTTCGGAACACCATCAGTACAGCAAGTATGATGAGCGGGTTGATCATGACCCCGGAAGCAACTTTCTTCATGAATGCATCAGCAGCAGCCTGATCGACAGGTGGAGTGCTCAGCAACATATTGGCAGCGAATGCGATGACAATGCCGCCGATGACAGATGCCAGTATGGCAAGCCACATGCGATTGATATGGCGTGAAATGAGATAACCGCAGCCAATATCCAACACTATGCCAAGCATAATATTTCCCCCGTTATTTCAGTAAGTTATACAGAACGATTAAAGCTGATTGAAGAGCAGTTACAGCGGATCCAGTGTTTTCACGGTCAGGTTGACCTGATTGCCGCCAAAGCCAATGTTATAACCGCTGCCTTGCGCCGGAAGTATGGCAGTGATGTTACTCCTGCAGACATGCACATCCTTATACTGAACAGCATTCTTCTTTTCATATCTGGCTAGCCCTGAAATAAATTCAGAAGAAAAATCTTCCATGTTTTCTATGCGGATCGTATTGCCACACAAAAGTGTAAGCATCATATGATCCGTATAATCTTCAACGTAGGCGATACCATTTTCATTCACTACGACAGGAATATTATACACCGCATCTCCCGCCACACTGCCGTTAAAACGGTTCAGTTTAATCAAGACCATAATCCCCTCCTCACCCGTTCATGAAACAGTAACCGCATTGTCCATCCAATAACTGGCATCAACACGGGTCGGGCTTATATTGTAGATGATTTCCGCTATTTTGAAAGTTAAGCGAAAACAAAGCAAAAGCATAGAGCTTGTGTTTGATTACACAGACCAAAACCGCGCTTTTTGATTGTTATTTCTAATCCGTGGATTCAGCGAAAGGACGCCAGAAGCGCAGCATGGATTCATCGGGCGAGAAATCAGGCAGATTGTCGTACCACTGGCGGATCAGGGAGGCATCTTCGGACATGTTGAGCAAGCGGAAACCGGCATCACCGTGCTGACGCGTACCGACGGCATCGCCACCGCCACGCAGGGCGAGATCGGCCTCGGCCAGTTCCAGGCCATCATGGCTATTCACCATCTGTTTCAAACGCGCCATGGAGGTCTCAGAGGCCTTGTCGCCGGCAATCAACATGCAGTAGCCCTGCTCGGATGAGCGACCCACCCGCCCCCTGAGCTGATGCAGCTGCGCCAGTCCGTAACCTTCGGCCGCCTCTATCACAATCAGGCGCGCCTCGGGCACATTCACGCCGACCTCGACCACTGTCGTGGAAACAAGAATCCGACTCGCCCCTGATGTAAATGCATCAAGAGCCGCCTGTTTGTCTCTGGATTTCATACGTCCGTGCAGACCGATCACGTTGGCAGCGGGGAAATAGCCTTTGAGCAGTTCCACACGCTGATCCACTGACAGCCCATCCTCTTCATCCTCATCAATGCGCGGCACAATCCAGTAGATACGCCCCTCAACGTCGAGAATACGCTGCATGCCGCCGACCAGCGGCTGCATTTTATTGGAGGCAATCACGCGCGTTTCCACCGGCTTACGGCCCGGCGGCATGCCACGCATAATCGAAAGGTCCATATCGCCATACAGTGCAAGTGCGAGTGTGCGCGGGATCGGTGTTGCGGTCATGCCGAGCAGGTGAATCGCTTCATGGCCGTCGCGTTTCTTGTCGGCCAATGCCCAGCGCTGGCGCACGCCGAAACGGTGCTGCTCATCGACCAGCGCCAGTGTCAGATGATTGAACACCACATCCTCACTGAGCAACGCATGCGTACCGACAATCAGCTTCAATGCTCCGCTGTGTAACTCAGCCAGCATCTCGCGTCGGGCTTTGGCCTTTGTGCTGCCTGTGAGCAGAGCGATTTTAAATCCGAGTGGTGAGAGCAGCTCAGCAAGTGTTTGTGCATGCTGGTTGGCCAATACTTCAGTTGGTGCCAGCAGGGCCGCCTGAAAACCGCAGCCCGCAGCCTTGACCATGGCAAGGGCTGCAATCCATGTTTTGCCAGCCCCCACGTCGCCCTGCAACAGCCTGTGCATGCGTTTGCCGGCATGCAGGTCAGCGGCAATCTCGGACCAGGCCAGCGTTTGCGCTTCGGTCAGCGGAAATGGCAGGCTGTTTCTCAACCTTTCGCTCTGCGACTCCTGTTGCAGACAAAGCGCAGGACAATCCGCCTCCACTTTTTTCTCACGCATCAGATGCAGATAAACAATAATCTCCTCGGATTTCAGCCGCACAGCGGCTTTCTCCAGCAATTGTCGGTCCGCATCATCCGGACAGTGCAGTTGCCTGAGCGCCTGTTTCAATGTCGGCAGATGACACTCATCGCCAAGCCGCCTGTCCAGCAGGCTGCCTGCATGCACCGGCAGTAAACCCATCACCTGCCGGATCATGGTGGCTATACGTTTCCCACCAAGACCGGCGAGCGATGCATATACCGGCTGGAAGCCCGGATGAAAGGCCTCAGAGACACACCACTCCGGATGATTCATCTGCAGAATACCGCTCCAGCGCTCCACCACACCACGCACGGAAATTTCACGCCCCTCGGTCAGACGGGCATCGGTCATCATATAACCGGAGTGGAAAAAGTTCAGGCTGATCTGACCGGTCTCATCAGCCAGTTTCAGCATCACCTGCCGACTGCGGCCAAAACCGCGGGCATGTTTACTGATGATGCGTCCGCAGATGCGTGCACTCATGCCCTCGCCCAGTTGATTGATCGTCCGTACAAAACGGTCATCGATGTAATCTTTGGGCAGATGCAGAAGAAAATCTCCGATGCAGTTTATGCCGCGTCCCATCAGTCGCTTTTCAAGCGTGCCACCGATACCGGGAATAACAGTCAGCGATTTGGCAAACAGATCGTACATGGGCTGATATTGACCGATTACACAGCCTTGCTCAACAGAGCATGGGAACATTGGGCTCCACATCCGGGTTAAAGGCGTGCGAATCCGTTCGCGACAGCTTCGACTGTTCACTCTGAAAACCCATCTGCAACACAGATACCTCACGGTACAGGCGCATGAAAAAAACACCTTTCAAATCAACATTTCAGAAAAAAACTGAATCATGATACCCTGTGATTCAGCCAAACGACAAAAAGAGCGAAGTTTTTACTTGTATGCGCCGAAACATTCACCTAAAGTGCGCCCCGTTTTCGGAGGTATTTAATCATGGCAAAACGTTGTGAAGTATGTGGAAAAGGCCCGATGAGCGGCAACAATGTCAGTCACGCGCATAATACGACTCGTCGTCGTTTTCTGCCAAACCTGCAGCAGGTTCGTGCCCTGGTATTAGGTCAGCCTCGTCGAGTAAAGGTATGCTCTAGCTGCCTGCGTTCCGGCAAGATCGAAAAAGCTGCCTAAACAACCACTCTTTCAATTATAAAAAGGGCGCCTGAGAAGGCGCCCTTTTTGTTATGCTTGTAAACAAAAAAACCGCTCAGCCGATTCTGGCAACCAGATCCATCTCCACTTTCGCACCCAGAGGCAGAGCCGCTACGGCAACCGTTGCACGCGCCGGCCTGTGTTCTCCCAGCCATGCAGCATAAATCTCGTTTACCAGCGGAAAGTCAGCCATATCTGTAAGAAAGATATTTACCTTCAAAATGTCGGTCAGTGAAACTCCGGCTTCATTCAATACCGCAGAAAGATTTTTCGTCACCTGCCCTGCCTGTGACTGGACATCATCTGCGACCAGCTTGCCTTGTGCAGGCACCAGACCGATCTGACCTGAGGCATACAACACACCTCCGGAAACCACTGCCTGACTGTATGGCCCCACAGCTTTGGGCGCATCATCCGAATGTATAACCTGAATAGAACTCATATCACATATCCTTGTTACGTTGTTTTTATGATGATTTGCGACTGAAAAAATCACGTAATGTTTCGCCCAGCGCCCGGCTCTCCGGCTTGCCGCTCAGACCCACACGATTTTTACGCGCGACACTGACCACGCCTTCTACAGACTTGATCGAACGCAATACTGCCGCGAGATGGTTACGATCCTCCACTTCCACCAGGAAGAGCAGTTCGGTAACTGAACCTCCGCGTTGGCGCAGCTTCAGATCCTCAATACTGGATGAGGCATCGGCAATACTGCGCGTCACACTGGCCAACATACCGCGTTCATTGCGTGAACGCACTTCAATGCCGGTTTTAAACAGCTGTCCGGGCTGTGACTCCCATTCCACTTCCAGCCAGTCGCCAGTGCTCTGATCAGAGACTTCAGAGCACTTGCGATGATGCAACATGATCCCCTCTCCGGTGGTAAACAGGCCAAGTAGCGGATCACCAGGAATCGGATGGCAGCATTCTGCAGCATGCATCATCGACCGCTTCAACCCTTTCAGCTTGAGCGGAAGCCCCCGCTTATCATGATCTGAAATCTCCAGCAGCGCATGAATGGGTATCTCGCCACGGCCCAGACGAATCTTGAGCTCTTCCATATCTTCACACTTGAAACCTTTGAGCACTTCGGCGGAAAGATCTTTTTTGCCAATGGATTCACTGAGAATCTTCTGGCCCACACGAATGCAGGTTTCGCGCTCCTGACGCCTGAACCACTGTCGAATGGACTGGCGTGCGCGTGGTGTTTTCACATACTGCAACCACTGCCTGCTCGGCGACTGGTCCGGGCTGGTCATAATCTCAATCTGATCACCGTTTCTCAGACGCGTGGAAAAATCGGCCATCTCACCATTGATGCGCACGCCGATGCAATGATGCCCGATATCAGTATGCAAACCATAGGCAAAATCCAGCGGTCGCGCCCCTCTGGGCAGCGGAAAAATGTCGCCGTCGCGACTGAACACATAAACTTCCTGCACAAACAGGTCGAGACGTACATTTTCAAGGAACTCGCTGGGGTTGTCGGCTTCCTTCAACAGATCGGTCAACTGCTTCAGCCACTTGAAGCTTTCACGTTCACCAGCCTCGGTTGACCCCTCTTTATAAGCCCAATGCGCCGCCACGCCATCTTCAGCATACGAGTGCATGGCTTCGGTTCTGACCTGCACCTCAATACGGAAGTTTTCCGGCCCGATCACGGCCGTGTGCAGCGACTGGTAACCATTAGGTTTGGGCAGCGCAATATAGTCCTTGAAGCGCCCGGGCACCGGGCGATAGAGACTGTGCACCACACCGAGCGCCTGATAACACTGATTCATATCATCAACAATAACGCGGAATGCCACCAGATCGAAAATATCATCGAAGTTCACATGCTTGCGCTGCATCTTCTCATGGATGCTGTACAGGTGCTTCATGCGTCCCTGTACGCGTGCCTTCAGGCCCTGGCGCTGCAACGCCTCCTGAATGATAGACTCCAGCCTTTCGCGTGTTTTATTCAACCCTGCCAGTCGCCCCTGCATCTCTTCCAGCAGTACTTTGTAGGCATCGGTTTCGAGATGGGAAAACACGAGATCTTCCATCTCCTGCTTGATCCAGTGGATACCGAGCCTGTGTGCCAGCGGCGCATAGATCTGCAACGTCTCCTCACCGATCATGCGACGTTTTTCCTCACGCATAAAGCCGAGTGTGCGCATGTTATGCAGTCGGTCGGCAAGCTTGACGATCAACACACGCAGATCCTTGGCCGTAGCCAGAATCATCTTGCGGAAATTTTCAGCTTGCTTGTGTTCGGTTGAGTTGAAATGAATTTTACCGATCTTGGTCACGCCATCGACAAGCGTGGCAACATCCTTGCCGAAGTATTGTTCGACATCCTCAAGTGTTACACTCGTATCTTCAACGGTATCATGCAGGATGCCGGTGATCACCGTAGCTTCATCCATGCCAAGACTGGCAAGGATGTCGGCTACAGCCAATGGATGTGTAATATAGGGTTCACCGGAAATACGTACCTGGCCGGCATGAGCATGCGCCGCAAAAACATAAGCGCGGTTTATACGGTCAAGATCTGCCTTTGGTGCATAGGTAGCAACACGTTCGGTAATTTCAAAGATGCGGCTCACAGCTTATAGCTGAATGGAATTCATACGACGCGAGCCAGCAACCAGTCAGGCAGCGCCAGCCTCATCTTCATCGAACTGACTGGCACGCAGGCGAGCCTGTTCGTCGCCCTCAAACAGCGATTCCCATGAAACATAGCCTTCGCCCATTTCACGCAATGCCTGTACAGCATGCTTGTCGCCTTCTGTTTCCAGCACTGCAGGCATGCCATTGAGCAGCTGCCTGGCGCGACGGGAAGCCAACAGAACCATCTCAAAACGGTTGGGATAATAACGGATGCAGTCTTCTACGGTTACGCGAGCCATGCGGGCTTCCTCCAAATCTTAAACAAATGAAAAATCGCATCTCTGCGATTCTTCAACAGATAACCCATCGTGGGTCGCACGAACAGTCAGCATTACTCAGACTATCCGCATCTAATATTTCCAAACCTAGGAGTGGCTGCACAAAATGCAACTGATATAAACACTGAGATCAAAAACCAACTCACTGATTTACTGGAATATTTCCAGCAGACGCTCAAGCGCCGTATCAAAATTATCATTAATCACCTGAAAGTGCGCTTCGCCGGCATGGCTCATTTCTTCCTCTGCAGCGGCTACACGCAAGCTAACCACATCGGCAGCATCCTGGGCGCGCGATGTCAGGCGCCGCCTTAATTCATCCAGAGATGGTGGCAGAATAAACACGCGCACGGCAGCCGGAATCTTCTCAGCTACCTGTGCGGCCCCCTGCCAGTCTATCTCCAGCAGCACATTGGAACCGACAGCCATCATGGCTTCAACATCGGACTGGCGTGTTCCATACATATTGCCGTGAACATTGGCCCACTCGAGAAAAGCCCCCTGATCACGCTGGGATTCAAACATTTTGCGACTGAGAAAATGATACTCGCGCCCGTTGATTTCGCCCGGACGCGGATTGCGCGTTGTGCAGGAGACAGAGAGATTCAAGTTCGAACTTCTCTCCAGCAGTGCAGCACACAGGCTCGATTTTCCGGCGCCCGAAGGGCCTGAAACAATATACAGCCGACCGCTCATATTGCCTTCCCCGTCAACAGCTCATACTTCTTCTGCAACTCATCTCTTGATTCAACCAGGTTCGGATCCAGTGGAATACAATCGACAGGACAAACCATCTGGCACTGCGGCTCGTCAAAGTGCCCCACACATTCAGTGCAGCGATCAGGATCAATCTCGAAGATCTCCTCACCCTCGAAAATAGCCAGATTCGGACACTCAGGTTCACACACCGCACAATTGATACAGTCATCTGTAATAGTTAAAGCCATCTATAAAACTCCCGGAAATCGAATCTTAATAAGAAATGGCGATGAATGCGAAAACAATTCGACCGGTTTCTGATAAATTCCTGTTCCCGCCCAGCAAATCTAACAGTAGCGTCGCCTTTATCATGTCAGATCAAAACATTTCCTCATCATCGAATGAAAACAGCCCACTCAAGGTCTATGCAGATCTGGTCAAGCTGTATCCGGAGAATGGGGCCTATATCCGACAATATGCAGAGTTGCTGCTTGATGACGGCCAGCTTTCAACCGCGACAGAAATATTGAAACACCTGCATAACCTGCTACTTAAACAGGGTGAAACAGGCAAGGCTGACAGCCTGGCCCGGCAGTTCCCCCAGATCGGACGCATTACAAATTCCGACAGCCAGCAGCGCGAGGATATTACCAGACTGCTGCCCTCAGTCATGCGCAACCGCCTGTGGTTGAAACTGCATCAGAAGCGCGTGGGTGAAGGTCGCCACCTGTTCCGGCGTGGCGAGATTGAAGATACGCTTTATCTGGTTTGCGAAGGTGAGTTGGCCGAGTTTATCAAGGGCAGCAACGGCAAACCTGTACTGCTCAACCTGATTCAGGCCGGTGATGTGGTGGGCGAAAGTAACCTGCTGGTTCCGGGACCGCATAAAACCGATGTCGTAGCCAATAAAAACAGCATTGTGGCCAGGCTGCCACGCAACAAGATGGAAGCAGCACTGGCCAATCTCCCCAGCCTGAAATCCGCCCTGCAGCGCAAGGCCGATTGCCGCCGCATGACAGCGCTGATCTCATCCTGCCCACTGCTGGAAAACATACCGCTGGATATGCGCCAGCATTTGGCACAAGAGAGCTTCATCCGGCAGTACCCGGCAGGCACAAACATTCACAAGTCGGGTGATAAACTGAACTATGTCGACCTGATCGTGCGCGGCCAAGCCTGTTTCCAGCTACAGAATAGCCAGTCGCTCAAAGAACTTAAAGAGCTTAAAACACTACCGCCCGGCTCACTGATTGGCGATACGGCAGCCATTCGGGACGGCGGCTGCCCTGCCGATATGCTTGCCACAGCAGCCCTGGCCATTGTACATATCCCCTGTGATGCATTTAAAACGGTGGTCGAAGCCTACCCGCCGCTGCGCAATGCGCTGTTTGCCAATGCGGCACAGCAGCGGGCCCAGCTGATGAGCAAACTCAACGAATTCCAGACCCAGCAGATATAAGGAATCACTGAATAAACTACGTTCCCGTAGCTTTTCAGCACGCCAAAACAAAAGTGTAATTCTATTGCTCACGGATATTCTGAGTATTCCGGAGTATCCATAGACCTGTAAAAAGTCAGCCGCGGATGAATTTCACCAACAGCCAGCCGAGCGCGATAGCGCTCAGGCCGGCCATGCGGATTGTCCTTGGTGGAATCGCAGGAAGCTGGCGCATCATTTCAATCATCCGGCGCGGAAAGAGCGCATAGATTGCGCCCTCCAGCACCAGCAACAGACCCAATGCGGCCCAGAGATCATCCATGATGTTGCTGCTTTACTGTTTGGACTGCTGGAAGAAGTTGAAAAACTCCGAGTCCGGTGAAATCACCAGCCGTGTATTGGCATCAATCGACTTGCGATATGCTTCCAGTGAACGGGTAAAGGCGTAGAACTTGGGATCCTTGTTATAAGCCGTGGCATAGATTGCTGTCGTCAGTGCATCAGCCTTACCACGCAGAATTTCCGACTCCCTGTAGGCTCCGGCCAGCAGGGTCTTCTGTTCTTTTTCAGCTTTGGCACGAATCTCTTTGGCAGCTTCTTCACCCTCGGAGCGATACTCCTTGGCAATACGGTTACGCTCAGCCTTCATACGCTGGAACACAGCCTCAGAGTTCTCCTGCGGCAGATCTGCACGTTTGATGCGCACATCCAGCACGGAGATACCGTAATCCTTTACGCCTGCATCGGAACGGTCTCGAATCGTCTGCATCAGCTCAACACGCAGATTCGCCTGATCACCACCGGATACGATTTCATACAGGGTATGCTGACCGAGTACTTCACGCACCTTACCGCGCACCACATCGTCCATACGCGCAGCCACGCCATTCTGCGTACGGGCTACCTGATAAACCTTGAGAGGATCAATAATGCGCCAGCGGGCATAGTTATCCACCATGATCGATTTCTTGTCTTTGGTAATCACTTCATTGGGTGGCACATCGCTTTCCAGCAAGCGAGCGTCAAAACGCTCGACACTCTGCCATGGCCATTTGAAATGCAGGCCCGCATCAGTCACAACAGCCTTGGGATTACCGAACTGCAATACCAGCACCTGTTCGCGCTGATCAACAACAAACGCACTCATCCCAATCACGGATGCAAGAAGAACTGCAACAGCTGCCATCATAGTCTGTTTCGGGCTCATTTCTGCACCTCCACCTTGGTACCGGCTCTATTGAGCGGCAGATACGGCAATACTTTTCCGGCAACCGAACTATCAACAATAATCTTGTCAGCGCGAGCCAAGACATCCTGCATGGTATCCATATAGAGACGTTTACGGGTCACTTCCGGTGCCATCTTATAGGCGGCCAACAGACTTTCGAAACGCTCCGACTCACCCTTGGCGCGTTCTACTACTGCCTTGCCATAGGCTTCGGCATCAAGAACCATCTTCTTACCTTCACCACGCGCATTAGGAATAATATCGTTGGCATAGGCCTGTGCTTCATTTTTGGCGCGTTCCTTGTCTTCACGCGCACTGGCTACGTCCTTGAACTCCTTGATCACACGTTCAGGCGGCTGTACGTCCTGCAATTTCACTGTACTGACGGAGATACCTGCCTCATAGCTGTCGAGAATCTGCTGAATAAGGTCCTGTGTTTCGACTTCCACTTCGGCCTTTTTGGTGGTCAGCACATCATCGATCAGGGTACGACCAATCACTTCGCGAATGGCTGCTTCCGCCGCATCACGCACAGTCTTGGTGGCACTGTCGATATTAAACAGGAAATTTTCCACACTCTTGATTTTGTATTGCACGATGAATGAAATATCAACGATATTTTCATCTCTGGTCAGCATCAGTGACTCATTCACACGTTTACGCACTGATCCATCTTCGCTCTGACGGAAACCGATTTCCAGACGCTGTACGCGTGTTACAGGAATTTTCTCGACTGTTTCAATCGGATAAGGGATATGCCAGTTCAGGCCCGGCCCCTTGGTTGCCACATGTTTACCGAAACGCAGCACCACAGCCTCTTCATCAGCAGCCACCATATACAGGCCGCCGAAAACACCCCAGGCAACAAATACCGCTGCCATAATACCGGTAAGGGCACCCTTGCTCATGCTCGGAGTGCCGCCTGAATTGTTGCCACCACCGGATCCACCGAAGAAGCCGCCAAAGCGCTCCTGCAGGCGACGAATCACTTCATCAAGATCGGGTGGCATCTGGTTGCCCCCGCCATTACCACCGTTACCGCGGTTACCCCACGGATTCTGGTTTTGATTATTGTCGTTGTTGCTCCAGGGCATGCCTGACCTCCATCGAAATACAGCGACGCAGTCTAGCCACATCACCAAATCTTTGCACCCCTCGTTTTCAGGGGCTTTCTTATTATGATTAATTTCTTATTATGATGAGCCACTTGCAAAAGTCTGAGAAAAATTGAATGTCAGCGCCTAAGCCGTTGGATTTATCGTTTTAATTTTCGTTCTTCCTGCGGGTTTCTCCAGG
>MNWZ01000015.1 GCA_001871925.1 Zetaproteobacteria bacterium CG1_02_53_45 | reverse complement strand
GCCATAGTAATCATTCAGATGCTCTTCAATCCGGATAAGCTCAAGAATCATCACAAACTGCTGCTGCTTCTCAGTCAGCGGTCCAAGCTCTTCCTGTAGCCAGGGAAACAGCGATCCTTGAATTATTAGCCAGCTCTGTGATAATCCCTCTCGAAGATGATTCATCTTTGATCTCCTTTCTGGTTTGGTTGTCGTCGATGACTTACCCTACCAGAAGGGAGTTTTTTCGCCTCTTCTCAGAGGCTCAATTCAGCAGGATTGAAGACTTTTGCAAGAGGCTCATGAGACTGTTTATTTCAGCTTGATGGTGGCATAGACAGCAAGATATTCAGCTGCGACATCCTGCCAGCTGTGACGGTAGAGAGGCGGTGGTGCAGTACGGTTTAACAGTTTGTTGCATGCCTCAACCCAGGCTTCACAAGCTGCGTTTTCATCCAGTACCACTCCCTGTAACTCGCCAATCTCTTTTGCTGCACCGCACTGGTTCGATACAACAACCGGCACCTGTGTGGCTAATGCTTCGGTAATGACCATGCCGAACGGTTCGCGTCGGGCCGGATGCAGCAGCAGGTCAACCTGCGGCAACACTGCACGTGTATCGCTTAAACCCAGCAGGCGATAGCCGCCTTGCCACTGTTTGAAGAGGTGGGCTACCTTTTCAGGTTCCGGTCCCAGTACCCAGAGTTCGCATTCAGGGCGCTGCTCACGCAACTGTTCCACAATGGCTGCTGCACGATCCAGCCCTTTGCGTTTCCACTCCTTGCCGATGAAAGCGATAATGCCGCCACTGGCCGGAATCTCCCGCTCCGAGCGCGCAACTCCGGCCTCAACACCGGGCACAACAGGTGCGGTTAAACGCTGTTTAATCTGCGGGTAGGCAGATAACAACTCCTGTGCAATCAGTGCAGAATTGGGTGAGATCTTCTGTACCTGCGGACCACACAGTTCACGCTCCTCCAGCCACAGGTTGGCATAAACACGCAGGGAGATCCGTTTCCACCACGGAGATTGGCGAATGCGGGCAAACGGTGGGCCGTGAAAGGTGGTGATATGGTGTACGCCGGTCGTTTCATGGCTGTGAATGACTGTGTCCGGTTGCGGATGTCCATTGACCCATGCTGTAACCCTGTGTGAAAAAAGCAGGGCGGATAACCAGCGCGGTTTGCGCAAACCCTGACCGAGCATGTGAACCTGAATGTTTTCAGCAGGGGGCACATGGCACTGCTCGCACAATACCTGTACATGCACTCCCAGCTCAGCCTGAGCACGGCTCACTTCCCAGGCATAACGCTCCATGCCACCGACCGGACCGTACTGACGAACAACGTGTAAAACGTTCACAGTTCCGCTTATTTCTCTTGTTTGTTCTGCAGCTCGTAAGCCTTGGCATATTTCAGGTATGAGGTGAGTGTGGAGGTCATGCTGTGCGTCAGCCCGGCAATGCCGTCGAGAAAGCCTAAGCGGATAATATATCCACGCAGGAAACGCCACAGCGAGCGTGAGAACAGCTGGGTAAACGTGACCTTTTTGCCGGATTTTACGATCAACTCTGCCTGCAGGTCGGTATAGCGGTTGATTTTGTCAACATACTCAGCCAGCGATTCAACCGTTTTGTGGCGGATGCTGCCCTCCAGTTTGGATGTCGGGCCGCTGATCTCGATATGTTCGTGAATCGGGCGCGTGTTCCAGTCGCCTGCCTGCCGGTTAAACAGGCGGATATGCGGGTCGGGGTATGCTTCCCCGTGGCGTAACCAGCGTCCCAAGAGGTAATGTTCGAAATTGCATTCAAAGGCGACAACGGATTCCGGTACAGTGTGAAAGGCACTGCTGATGCTGTTTGCCAGTTGATCGGTGACATATTCATCAGCATCGAGATTGAGAATCCAGTCGTATTTAGCCTGACTGGTGGCAAACCGCTTCTGGGCACCATATCCCGGCCAGTCGTTATGGAACACTCGTGCTCCATGCGCCTGGGCAATTTCCACCGTTCTGTCTGTACTGCCGGAGTCGATCACAACAATATCGTTTGCCCACTGGACGCTGCTCAAACACCGGGCAATGCGTTTTTCCTCATTGCAGGCAATGATCGTGACGCTGAGCGGAAGTTTGCCGGCAAGGCTCATTTAAGGCAGGTGTATCAGGAACGGGCCGAGAATCAGCGCATCGAGTTTTGCATCGAGAAAGGCGCGGATGGCATCGGATGCCGTGCAGACAATAGGCTCTTCGTGCATGTTGAAGCTGGTATTGATGACACTGGGTACACCGGTCAGGGCATAGAATTCCTTGAGGATGTCATAGTAACCCTCATTATCTTCACGCAGAATCACCTGTGGTCGGGCGGTCTGGTCAACGTGAACAGCTGCAGGAATATTCTTTTTGGCAATATCGGCCGCATCATAGGTGAGCGTCATGAAACGCGCTGCCTTGTGCCCGGCTTTCCAGTACGGGAAATAGTCTGTGCAGTAATCTTCCAGAATCACCGGCGCAAACGGCATAAACTCGGTGCGTTGAAACTTTTTATTCAGCCAGTCGTTAATCTTTGCATCAGAGCAGGGCGCCATAACGGTTCTGTTACCCAGTGCTCGCGGTCCGTACTCCATGCCGCCACAGGCACGGGCTACCACTTTGCCGTTGGCAAGCAGTTCTGCTGCGGCTTTGGCCATGTTGTCCGGCCGCAGGTAGCTGATGCCATGCTCTTTCAGTGCAGCTTCTGCACTCTCTTCGGTGATGGCTGTGCCGAGATAAATATTATTCATGAAGCGGGGCAGTTCGCCCGGTTTGAGGTCGGCATAAGCCTGCAGTGCAGCGCCAACCGAGAGACCGCCATCACCCATGTTGGGGTGAATATAGATGTTATCGATGCCGGGCAGTTCAAGAATACGCTGATTCAGTTTGACGTTGGCAAAGATGCCGCCGGCCAGTGCCAGATGGCGTACATCCAGTTCGGCGGCATAGGCCGCCACCTTGTCGCATACCAGCTTTTCAGTGAAAGCCTGCAAACCGGCAGCAATATCTTCCTTGCTCAATCCTTCGGTCAGTTCAGCAATGCTGTTCTGTGCCATATCACCATGCTGGCGCAGCGTGCACTTGGCCAGTTTGGCATGCAGCAGATGATTCCAGTCAGCGGGGTTGGCCAGTTCCATCAATCGGCTGAATAATGGTTCAGGTTTACCGAAAGCGGCCAGCCCCAGCACCTTGCCTTCATGGCGGGTAGCCTTGAAACCCAGAAAAATAGTGAAAGCGGAATAGAGCAGGGCGAGGCTGTTCAGGGCATGCAGATGTTCAACATGGCGCATTTTGCCATTTTCACCGACCCAGGCCGAACCCCAGGAAAAGTCGCCTGAGCCATCCATGGAGATCACACCGACCTTCTCACCCTTGAATGGTGATGAGAAATAGGCAGAGGCGGCATGAGCCTGATGATGTTCAACCACTGTGACAGGTTTTCCGTTGAGTGATTTGGGCATTTTCGGGCGGGAGCGCAACTGGCGCGTATAGCGGTTGAGCTGCTGTTTACGGTAAAAGCTGCGGATGTCGGAATCTTCTTTGGCCAGCTCCGCAATATGTTTATACAGGCGATCCAGCGCAGGGCGTTGTCCTGCATGATCGAGTCCGGACAGAGCGATATGGTCAATCTGGTCAGCCGTGATACCGGCAATTTTCAGCACCTCATTGATGGACGCATGCGGGTAACTGTTGTCCAGTTTAACCCGTGACAGTCGCTCCTCTTCAATGGCCGCAACCACTTCACCATCCCTGATCAGCGCAGCAGAGGTGTTATGGTGGGAGATATCGTTAATGCCAAGTATGATCATGCTTTATCCTCTGCCTGAAAAAGGGTGATTCACTGCAGCTTAGTCCTTGATTGCCTGTAGTTCGAAATAGACGCTGGAGGCGGGGAAAATCCACGACAGACGGCGTTCAAACTGCCAGGAAAAGGCATTGGCAACCAGACTGATACCGAGAGCCGTGCTCAGGTCATCAAAGAAAATCTTGCTGTCGGTCAGCTTGAAGCGGCAGTTGTAGAACTCCCACTCATGGGAATCTTCACAGAAGTAGTCAAACGAACCGCGTGCGAAAAAGTGGCAGTGTTGCCAGTGACGATATGCTTCGACGCTGGAAAAGTGAGGGGTGTTGATGATCAGTTTTCCACCCGGTTTCAGCAACCGGTAAAACTCATCCATGATTTTGGGCAGATCCTGAAAATGCTCAAGGAAGTGGAAGCACCAGATCATATCAAAGCTGTTCTCTTCAAACGGGTAGGGAAACTGTGTCAGGTCGTAAGTGACATTAGCCTGCAGTTCCGCAGGCATATAGGAACGGACATTGTAGTCCAGACCGGTAGCACCTTTGAATTTCACACATCCGCAGGCGACATCCAGCACTTTCCTGCCTGCATATTCAGCCTCATATCGGGCTTTGCGTTTTATCGGGTGGTCAAATAATCGTGCCATTGCAGTCCATTCCTCGGTTCAAGGTTTTTACAAAGTATTCAAAACGTTGGCGAATGTTACCAGCAAGCGAGCCAAACGCCCAATGCGGCAACGGTCTCGCTACCTGTTTGTTACAGCCGCTTTCTGCTTTTGCAACGGCGCAGTGGGATTACTGTATGCAGTCAGTTGCGCAATGATGCTGCCGAACTTGATTTTTGCAGCCATCTTGATGGGGATATGGCGTTTGTCATCCGTCATCCAGAGGGTCATTTCACCCTTGTCGGTGAAAATACCTTCTGATTTGAGCTTGGGGTGAACGATGATACAGCTCACTTTTTCTCCCCATGGCGCTCCCATCATCTCTTTCTTCGCAGCAATATTGACCTCGATCTCGTAGCGTTTGCGCGAGTCAAATACAGGGATGTTCACTGTTAATCCGGGTTTCAGATCCAGGCCGCGCACGGCAAGAAAGGCATCAATGACGCTCAGGTGGCCGGCAGGCACGTCGAAATGTTCTGTCACCTGATTCTGAGTATGGGTGACTTCATTTTTCTGCCAGAGAAACTCTGTCCGCTTTACAGCCGAATACTTGCGCTCCTGCAGGTTGGCATCAAACAGCGTGCTTTGCATATGCCCGTTGATGCAGATGCCCTCGGCTGTAATGTAATCACGCACTTTTCTGAATATATCCAGCGCCTTGTTGGTCCTGGCATAGGTTTTTACCTGCCAGCCATTTTGCATAGGCAGAATATCCATGGTGGCTGAGCCTGCATTGATAAACTCCCAGCCGACATCAAAGCCCATGTGCTCGCCAATGTAGGGCATGCATGAGGCTTCATTTTTTACAGGCGGGGGGGCAGGGGGAGGAGAAGCCGTGGCTTCAATGACTGTTTCGACAGGGGCCGCAACAGGTGTTTCATCATAAATATCATCGGCAAAGGATGCTGCCGGCAGCCACAGGCCAACCAGTATCAGCGCGAACAGGTGCGGGAACTTCACCAGCTGCCGTGCCACCAGCCCAGAATCACCATGGCTACCACACCGGCAAGCAGGCCTGCGACATGGTTCCACTCCCTGTGCTGGCCGACCAGCGCCCAGCTGAATGAGCCGCTGAATACCTTTGAACTCCAGCGCGGCAGCAGGGCAGGTGTAACTTTCATGAATGCGCTGTAGGTCTCGCCGAACTGTTCGGTCAGATAGTTCTCCTCATTCTTCCATGTCGGCATATAAACAATGAAAAAGGAGATGGTGACGATGATAAAGGCAAGCATGCTGTCAGCCACGATGCAGAAACCGCTGGCGATGATCAGATGCCCGAGATAGAGCGGATGGCGGCACATGGCATAAGGGCCGGTTTGTGTCACTTCTGCCATCTTGTGGATATGGCCGGATGCCCAGATGCGCAGTGCCTCACCGAGTATGATGACGCCAAGACCGATCAGCCAGCTGGACTGGGTCGGTTTGGCAAAAATAATGATAGCCAGCGCCATCAGGATGCTGGCGGGGATACGGGCGCGCAGGAAAGTTTTATGCAACTTCTGAGCGGATGTCTGTTTTTCAGAGCTCATGTAATATCCTTAAAATGGATTCAGCTTGAATGGCGTCCATGCAGACGAAGTCGGTGCATGTGCGTTTGAAGCAGGGGCCGCAAGTCGGGTTTGGTTCGATATGCCAATGCTTCACTCCTTCCAAAGTGCTGTTTTCTTCAATACTTATCGGAGCCGAATTCCACGAGGCTGATGGGCCCCAGAAAGTGATGGTCGGCTGATTAAGCGCCGCTGCCAGATGCAGCAGTCCGGTATCAGCGCCAACGACGGCGCGTGCGCCTCCGATAAGTGCACACAATGCTGACATATTCAGCCGTTCGGGCAAAGCGTAGCCGTTACTCTTTGCGGCAAACGCTTGCGCCTGAGCAGCCTCTGCAGCATTTCCCCAGCTAAACAGCGGTAAAATGCCTCTATCAGCCAGCCCTCGGGCAATAGTCAACCATGTTTTTTCAGGCAGCTGCTTGGTTTCCCAGCCGCCTGCCGCATGCAGAATGACATAAGGGCGATCCTGCAGCTGTAATCTTGCCAGCAGCGTTTCATCGGCTGTGCAACGACTCTCTGCCAGATTGATCTGCGGTGGCGCGTAGGCAATCGGGCTTTGAGGATTGTGGTAATCAGTTGCAAACGGCGCTGCTGCAATGCGGCGATACTGCTGCACTACATGTTTGTCGCGGTCGTGGAAAGGTACACAGCGTGTGAGCAGGGCGGCGGGTTTTTCGCGCACAAAGCGTTTGTCGAATGCGTAGACCGGTGAGCCGCAGGCGCGCGCCAGAACGGCGGACTTGATCAGTCCCTGCAGATCAATAACGGCATCAAAGCCGATGTGGCGCAGCTCTTTGATTGCAGACCATGCCGCCTGCACGGGATGCTTTCCTTTCAAGTCGACCTGATGCACCTGTACCCGGGATGGAAAGATATCGGTGACGAATGCATAGCGGCTGTCCACCAGCCAGTGAACTTCTTCCACCAGTGGCTGATTCAGAATGTCATCGAGTGCGGGCAGGGCATGAATAAGATCACCGAAAGCTGAAAGTTTGACGACCAGTATTTTCATTCTAACAGGGCAATCATTTCAGCATTGCAAGACAGGCGTCGAGCAGCATCTGCGGCTTGATGTTGGTCATGCACGGGTGCCCCGGCACACTGCATTCGCGTTGCAGGCACGGGCTGCATTCGGCCGGCCGGTAAATGATTTTCACGGACGGGCCGCTGGGGGCGGTGCGGGACGGATCGGTTGCACCAAACGGAGCCACAGTCGCAATGCCGAGTCCTGCAGCCACATGCATCAGGCCGGAATCATTGCATAACATCAGCCTGCAGGCCGAGATCAGCTGCAATGCCTGCGCCAGTGATGTCAGACCCGCCGCATTCCAGTGCGGCCCGCGCAGATCCTGCAGAATGATGTCGCCCACCTGCTTATCTTCTTTCATGCCCAGTACCAGTGGCTGCCAGCCTGCTTCCACCAGAGAGTGTGCAATCTCGGCATAACTTTCAGTCGGATAACATTTGGCGCCACCGAATTGGGCACCGGGAGCCAGACAGACCACGCGCTGCGGATTCAGGCCATGCTGATACATCAATGAGCGGCCTGCATCCAGATCCCCGTCCGGCAGACATAGTGAAACTTCATTTTCAGCCGGAATGATATTTACCTGTTCTGCAATATCGAGATAAGAGAGGCGGTGATGTTCGTGTTTAAGGCTGAGGCGATGGGGCAAGGCGCGTTTGAGCAGCAGGCTGCGCCATTGTCCCTGATAGCCGATAATCTCTTTTACACCGGCCTTTTTACATTGCCAGGCCGAGCGGAAGCTGTTGGGGAACAGATAGGCGATATCAGCAGCAGGAATGTCGCGGGCATATTGCGCGCCTTCAATGTTCAGGTAGGGCAGTAAATCTCTGAGCCAGCCACGACCACATACAGTGATGCGTTCGCACCCCAGACGGTCGCGATAATGGGCGGCAATGGCTTTCATGGCCGGTTGAGCCATAACAACATCACCGATCCAGTTCGGCGGCATGAGCAACAGGTGTGGTGGACGTTTCATGGGCTTACCTGATTTAAAGCGGTGTCTCCAAGTGAGGTGCAGACAAAAAATCGCTGCTCCCGTTTGAAGAAAGGGATCCAGAGCAGTTTCTTTTTAATCACCTGTTCCTCTTTTATGTTGAAGTGGCGTTTCAGTGTTTTGCGGATTCCCTGCAAGGCGTAATAATAGGGGCGCGGACTTCTGGTCAGTTTAGGTAAAAACCTCAGTATCCAGTAGTGCAGCCTTGCCTCCAGAGCGCTGTGTGTGCGCATCTCTACAATAAAGATGCCGCCGGGTTTGAGCAATCGTTCAACCTCATTGACGATCAATTCCGGGTTTAACGAAAAAGAGAGCGTGTTCAGGCAGATCACGATATCGTAACTGCTGCTCTCTTTATTGATGCGCTCGGCAGTTGTGGCAAGCTGCTCGCCGTCTTCGGGTAACTCACCGGGAAACATGCGCCTGTATTCATTGATCAACGGATCAAGATAGGTCTTGTATTTTTGGGGCAGTGCGTGGCTGATGCATGTCGGACCGCAGCCGATTTCCATGACGGCTGCATCAACGGGATACTGTTTTGCATACTGCTGTAACAGCGGCAACATGCTCAACTCCATTTCAGCCCGCTCAAGCTTGAGATTTTTTTTCCGCCACCGGTAGAGCATGTTTTTTTGTGAGGCCTGCCAGAGGAAGCGGGAAGCCTGTTTGTGCCTGTTCATATGCCCGCCTGCTCTTGCTCATCGAGATATAACCAGCGGCGATGAATCCACAGCCATAGTTCCGGGCGGCGGTGGATGACGGGTGCAAACGAATCGCAAATCACCTGCATGGTTTCGGTATCGCTGGCGATTCCATCAGCGCCAGTTTCAGGCAAAGCAATTGGCCACAACTGTAATTTAAAACGGAATGACCTGCCGATACGATTGAGTTGTACACCGAACAGAGGCGTGTTGTATTTGTTGGCAAAGGTGGCCGGCAGCGTAGTTGTGTTGGCCGGATGTCCAAGGAATGGAACCGGAGTGCCGTTGGAAAGGTGCTGGTCGATCATGACCCCGATAGTGTGCCCGTTTTTCAGTGCGCGGGGAAGCCAGCGTAAGCCCTTGAAACGAGATTGCAGGTGGGCGCCGAAACGGCTTCGTGCGCGTTGAACAAACCGGTCTGCCGCTGTCTGCCTGAGCGGACGGTAAATAATATCCGATTCATAACCCAGCATGGAGATGCACAGGGCACCAAGTTCCCAGTTGCTGTGGTGCATGGCTGTGAGGATCACGCCATGCCCTTTTTCAACAGCGAATTTGAAAGCCTCTTCACCTTCTACTTCGATACGGGAGAGCATGTACTGTTTTGAACGCATGAACACATGCGGGGTTTCCATCATGGTTCGGCCGAGTTCTGCAAACGATTCATGGGCGATACGGATTTTCCAGGCGTCGTCCCTGTCCGGATAGATGCGGTCCAGATTATACAGGGCAATATTTCTGTGGCGGCTGTCGATCAGGTAGAACAGACGACCTAATCCGGCACCCAGTGCACCGACAAGCCTGACCGGCAGCAGTTGCGCCAGAAAAAAGAAAAATTTAATGAGGAAAGCCAATGCGGCGACCCGGTCAGCTAATGATCAGCGGGAGAGTAATTTGGCCTCGTCGATCAGCATGACCGGGATATCATCACGGATCGGGTACTCCAGTTTGCAGGTGTCGCAAACCAGTCCGTTTTTGGAATCGTTATAACGGATTTCTCCCTTGCATTTCGGGCATGCAAGAATTTCCATCAAAGCTTTATCCAACATAGTCATCTCCATGTTTACTGCTGCTATCCTGATAGGACAGGGGGGAATCATAACGAAAATGCGGCCCGAAAACAGGCCGCATCAACAATTAAATATATTTGCTGTTCTTGGTAGCTTATTCGTCGCCGAGGATGCCGAACATGGCCAGCAGGTGCTGGAACAGCAAAAACACATCCAGATAGAGTGTTAAAGCTGCCGAGATATACTCGTCATTCGGGTATGTACGCAGGATGCTGGAGGTATCATACAGAATGAAAGCAGAGAACAGCAGTACGCCGACACCGGACAGGGTTAAAGCCAGAGCAGGGGATTCAAAGAAGAAGTAGTTGGACAGGCCGAGCACGATCATGGCGATCAGTCCGGTCCAGACAAAACCTTTGAGGAATGAGAAGTCGCGCTTGGAGATGAAGGTGTAAGCGGTCAGCGCTACAAAAGCTACCGCCGTAGTCATGAATGCCTGAGCTACCAGCGCAGGGGACTTGGCTGCAACCATGCCGACCAGCGGTGCGATAGCCATGCCGGTAATCGCTCCGAAACCAATCAGTGCTACAAAATTCAGCCCTTTAATATGGCGCACGGCCTGAACGGCGAAAATGCCGCCCATCATGATAAACAGCATCATCCATGGATGTTCATAGGGGAATGCCAGGCCCATCGACATATAGGCACCGATGCTGCCTGCTGCAATACAGAGCGCGAGCATGCCATAGGTCTTGCCCAGAAAGCTGATGCGTTCGTCAGCCAGTTGGACAGAAGATGTCATTGTTGCTGGGTTCATTGTTACCTCCAAAAAGTAAATCGTAATGTAAGGGTGTGACAGGTCAGGTCAAGTGAATTGGCCCCGAACCATGTTTATGAAACGTGGTTGTCCCGGGTGATTACTTCAACATCAATAATGTCAGATTGAGTGCTGCCGCCCTGATGCGGTTGATGTGGAGCATTGATCTGCTGAATAGGCAGCCTGCCGATCAGGAATCGACGAAATGGCGGGAACAGCAGCAGAAAACCGATGCTGTCGGTGATGAAACCCGGTGTGAACAGCAGCAGGCCGGCCAGTGCGATCATCAGACCGTGCAGGCCATGGTCGATCGGTGCTTCGCCGTGGGCCATGCGTTTCTGGGCATCGAGCAGTGTAGAAAGCCCCTGATAGCGAATCAGGAAGCCGCCCAGAGCAGCGGTGAGCAGACAGAGCGCGATGGTCGAGAGGCCGCCAATGCCACTACCCACTTCGATCAGCAGCCAGAGCTCCAGCAGCGGCATAGTAATAAAAAGTATAAATAAAAGTCTTAACATAAGTTATGTATAGGGACGTGAGACAGATAATTCAAGGCTTATCGCTCAGCATCAGCCTGCGTAGTTAAAATCTTTAACGCTGACGTAAAAGAATGCGCCTGTATAAAGAGCCTCTTGCAAAAGTCTTCAAACCTGCTGAATTGAGCCTCTGAGAAGAGGCGAAAAAACTCCCTTCTGGTAGGGTAAGTCATCGACGACAACCAAACCAGAAAGGAGATCAATGATGAATCATCTTCGAGAGGGATTATCACAGAGCTGGCTAATAATTCAAGGATCGCTGTTTCCCTGGCTACAGGAAGAGCTTGGACCGCTGACTGAGAAGCAGCAGCAGTTTGTGATGATTCTTGAGCTTATCCGGATTGAAGAGCATCTGAATGATTACTATGGC
>MNWZ01000159.1 GCA_001871925.1 Zetaproteobacteria bacterium CG1_02_53_45 | reverse complement strand
TGGGCGACCCATGCCGCCAGAGTAATCATTCAGATGCTCTTCAATCCGGATAAGTTCAAGGATGGTCACAAATTGCTGCTGCTTCTCAGTCAGCGGTCCAAGCTCTTCCTCTAGCCATGGAAACAGCGATCCTTGAATTATTAGCCAGCTCTGTGATAATCCCTCTCGAAGATGATTCATCTTTGATCTCCTTTCTGGTTTGGTTGTCGTCGATGACTTACCCTACCAGAAGGGAGTTTTTTCGCCTCTTCTCAAAGGCTGAATTCAGCAGGTTTGAAGACTTTTGCAAGAGGCTCACAGCACATCAATTTTCTGGTTCATCGATGAGCGGTAGGGATTGGTGCGGCGCTTGTTCAGTATGATGGCAATGCGCATGGACAATTCAGCAATAAAGAAGGCGAACAGAACGGCGGCTAGGATCTGGTTATGGGTGAACGACAGCGCGATCAAGCCCATCATCATGAAACCGAAGCGCGGATGCATCAGTATCCACTCCATGTGATGATAGAAGAGCGGTCTGTCGCTGATGACGGATTTCAGGTTACTCTTGTTCATGTTCTTCCCCAACGAAGGTGCTGTGTTCTGTGTTCTGTCATCTGCTTGCTTGATTGTGCAGCAGAGCCGGATTTATTTGACGGTGCTGATCTGACTGGTGAGTGCCTGAGAGATCGCTACAGCCTTGTCCGGTGGCAGGAATGAGAGAATCTTGCCGACTTTTTTCTCATCCATAAGCAGAAATACTTTTACCACTGTGGCAAGCTCCATCTTGGCAATTACCGGTGCTGCAGCTTCAGGTTTCATGCCCTCATAGACAGCGGTCAGGCGTTTGATTTTTTTACTTTTAATGTTGGATTCATCGCTCAGGCGCTGCTGGATGCTGGCCTCAAGCTGTTCAAGTTCGCTAATGCGCAGCTTGAGTTGTTCTTCTGCGGCCTGAATCTCTTTTTCACGCTGATCCAGCCGTGTTTTCTTCGAATCCAGTTCGCCTTTGTACTCCCGCAATTTGGTCAGCGTTTCATCTTCGTACACCAGTGCGTTTGATGCAGCTTCAGCTTCGCTGCCGGCCGCTTCGGCCTGCGGGAAGATGTAGTTTTCCAGCAACAGCAGCGACTGATCCACTGTCATTTCGGCGGCTTGCGCCGGCTCGGGTTGGACCGGTATGGAGTTGATCTCCAACAGTTCAGCACTTGCCGCGATTGCGGGCATGGGACCCATGGCCATGCTTTGGCCCTGAATTGTCTGTGGCAGCAGAAAATGCATGCCGATTTTGGCGCCGAGCAGGATGCCGATCATGGCAAACAGGAGAATGGATATTTTACGGTATGCCATGATTAAGCCGAAGCCGCCGACTTGCGTGAGGCAACAATGTCATCAAGTTGACGCTGTGACTTAAGTTCGTTGGTGCGGGATTGTTTGCGCACCGCTTTCTGATGCAGGTCATCATAGGCATGGTGGGTGCGCTGTGCATCTGCAAGTCGTTTTAAAATATCCTCTTTATACTGCTCCAATGTGACAATTGAGGCCTGGATAGCAACCTGGATATTCTGTTGTTCACGAAATGCCGTGTCAAAAACCTGTAGCAGGGATGCACTGTTACGGTTGCGCATGGCCTGATCCCGTTGTTGATTGAGTTGGCGGCAACACTCTATTGATTTTTTCTGCCGTTGTTCGAAAAGATGCTTGCGTCCATTGAGCTCAGCAAGTTCGGCTTCTACCTTATTGCGTTCTTGTTCGCTGAGCTGCGTTAGTATTCTGGACGTTTCGAGTTTCATGGAAGCTCTCCTCATTACTCATCTTGCTAACCAGTTCTAGCAATCCCTGTGCCGATTCCTGGCGGCTGCTGGAAGAGTGAAGCTCCTGTTGTAAAAAGTTGCGGATTTCAGGCATCAGGGCAATGATCTGATCCAGTTCCGGATTGGTTCCCCGCTCGTATGCGCCCAGCGAAATCATGTCCTCCATGCGTTCATACAGGGACATTTTTTTGCGGAATTTGCGTACCGCCTGCATCTGCTGTTTGGGCAGCAGTTGATTATCCAGCCGGCTGATGCTTCTGAGCAGGTTGATGGCAGGGAACTGGCCCCGCTCAGCAATTTTGCGGTCAAGAATGATATGACCGTCAAGAATTGACATGGCTGAATCGGCGACCGGATCAGCCTGCAGATCATCACCCTCAACCAGTACGGTATAAAGCCCGCTGATATCGCCCGGATTGACACCGGGGCCGGAGCGCTCAAGCAGTTCGGCCATGATGGAAAAGCAGGATGGCGTATAGCCCTTGCTGGCCGGCGGCTCCCCCAGCATCAGTCCTATCTCGCGCTGCGACTGGGCGATACGGGTCAGGCTGTCCACCATCAGCAGCACATTTTTGCCCTCGTCACGGAACGCTTCTGCAATGGTGGTGGCAATGTAGGCCGCCCGCACACGCAGCACCGGCGGCATGTCGGATGTGGCCACGACCACCACACTGTTCTTCAGCGCCTCTGCGCCGAGTGCCACATCAAGAAATTCGCGTACCTCACGGCTGCGCTCACCGATCAGGGCAATGACACTGACTTCAGCATCAGAGTTTCTGGCCAGCATACCCAGCAGCGAGCTTTTGCCGATGCCGGCTCCGGCAAACAGTCCGAGTCGTTGTCCCCGCCCCATGGGCAGGCAGGAGTCCATCGCCCGCACACCCAGTTGCATGGGTTGGTCGATGATATGGCGGTCAAACGGATTGAGTTTTATGCCGCGGATATTGGTCTCTTTGCCGGTTACCGGCATCGGCCGGTTATCCATGGGGTTGCCCAGCGCATCGAGGACGCGTCCGAGCAGGTGATCGCCGGTGCGGATAGTGGGTAATCTGGAAAGTGGACGAATCGGGTCACCCGGTGCGATGCCGATTGTGCTTCCTACCGGCATCAACAGGGTATATTCGCCACGAAAGCCGACAACCTCCGCTTCGATGGCCTGACTGGCGTTGCAGCTGATTTCGCAGACATGACCAATGCTGGATTTCAGGCCAGTCGCCTCAAGCATGGGGCCAAGCACTTTATAGACCTTGCCGCGCACCGGAAACGGGTTGTGGTAATGTTGTTGCGATAACAGATCTCTTCTGAGTGTTTTATCCCAGAGTGGAAGTTTAGTCGACGATGGTGTCGTCATCTTCAGGCCGTTGTATATTTTTTTCACTCCGCTGACTCATTTCGTTGAGCATGGCCGGAGTAAGCTGCTCCATGTAGATGGCTACTGCAGCTATCGGATCAATCAGGATATCCTGCTGCTCGGAGACTATGCGGCAGCTGCCACTGGCGGTGGAATCATCGGCAGTCAGTATGGCAATACTTTCGCTCTCATCGAGCAGCCGTTTAAAGGAGGCGTAATCATCACTGGATACGGCGATTCTCAATGCACTTGTATCCGGCAGTTGCGCTGCTGCATGCAGGGCAATTTGCAGTAATTTGGCCTGATCCTGTTCTATGGCGCTGCCGATAATTTTTTCCGCGATATGCCTGGCAATATCCATGGCTGCTTCAGCAAAGGCCTGTTCAATGGATGTCAGTGATCCTTCCACGTCTTGAAGTGAGACTTCGAGTGATTCGAGAATCTGTTCGGCGCGTTTTTTGCCCAGCGCCATGCCGGCTTTTTCACCTGCCAGATAGGCCTTGTCATAGGCCTCTTTTTCTACAATTTCAGCCCGTCCCTGAGCCTCCTGCAGCATCACTTCCAACTGCTTCATGCGTGTGGCGCTGTCTACGGGGCGTGGAGCGGGGGGCTGATCAGGCTGTGCCGGCGGGGTTGAAGCAAACGGAAAGTGACTTTTTTTTTCTTCAGGACTGTTTACGCCTTGCGGAAAAGATAACGGTTTCATGCCGGTCATGGTCAGACCATATCATCAGTGCTGCTTAAGGCGATGGCCCCTTCATCGTCGAGTTTGCGAATCACTTTGAGGGTGGCCTGCTGCGCATCATCAACATCGGAGAGTTTCATCGGGCCCATCACTTCCATGTCTTCACGCATGATTTCCGCCGCCCGCTGTGACATATTGCTGAAGAAACGTTCGGCGATCTCCTCGGATGCACCCTTGAGCGACTTCACCAGGTCGTCTGAAGAGATGTGTTTGAGAATGGTCTGGATATCGCGGTCGGAAAGATCTTTCAGATCCTCGAAAACAAGCAGCAGACGGTCTACCTGGGCAAACAGTTTCTCATCCCGATCCCTGAGCTGGTCAAGAATAGGTCGTGCGACGTCCTTCTCAAGACCCTTGAGAATGTCTACCACGCTGACCATACCGTCAAAACTGATGCCGGAGTCGCCCTGCATGTCGGCAAGCTCTTTCTCCAGCGTTTCTTCGATATCTTTAACCAGCTCGCGCGGCACAGATTCAATTTTCGACATGCGCATCACCACAGACAGCTGCATATCTTCCTGCAGCAGTGCAATGACGCGACTGGCGATATAACTGTCGATATTGCCGAGAATCAGGGCGATAGTCTGCGGGTGTTCATCGGAAATGGATGAGGCGATCATATCCGGTTTCAGACGTGAAAGCTTTTCCCAGATGGTCAGCGTTTTCGGAGCGGAAAGCTCACTGATCAGACGATCCGCGCGGTCACTTTCGATGGCGTATCTGAACAGCGAAACCACATCTTTATGCGTTGAACGGAGCATCGGATCTTCAGAGCGGTGCAGCGCCAGGTACTCCTCGGTGACACTGTTCAGTACATCGGCATCAACCTTGCCAAGATCCGCCATGCGGCGGCCCAAACGGCCGAGCATTTTGTCATCCATGCCCTGTACCAGCGGGGCAGAGGCTTCGGGGCCCAGGGCAAAGAGCAGGATGGCGGCTTTATCTTCACCGGTTAGTTGATTTTTTCCCTTCATGCCGGATCCACCCATTCGCGCAGTACTTTATTAGCGCGATCCGGATCTGTCGCAATGTTGTATCTCACCTGCTCCATATTGGCCAGACGTGCGTAAGATTCATCCGAGAGCTGATTCGGATTAACCTTGCCCAGTGCAAGCGGTGATTTTTTCTGGGCATCAGCTGATTCCTGAATGCGCTGGGCCAGTGGCCGCAAGACAAACCAGGCCAGCAGCAACAGCGCCAGACCAGCCAGGCTGTAACGGGCAATCTGCATATAGAATGACTGGCTTTCAGCGGCTATCAGTGCATCGGCATCGGCCGGGCTTGCGATGTCCACCAGCGGCATGCTCTGCACGTCAACCGAATCACCGCGGTCTTCATTAAAGCCCATGGCGCGTTCAACCAGCTTCTGAATGCCGGCCAGCTCTTCCTTGCTTTTCGGTGTAAAGCTCTGCTCACCGCTTGCAGAGGTTGTTGCTGCACCACCGACAATGACAGCGACAGAGAGCTTGTTGATGCTGCCAAACGGTACGATGCGATGCTCAGTGGTGCTGCTGATCTCATAGTTGTTTACATCTTCAATGCGGCTGGCCATATCCTGCGGCGTCGTCGGCTGGGCAACGGAACCATCGGCCGTCACCGGATTGGCTCCGGGTGTGTTCGATGCCAGGCCCGGTACGCCCAGGGCTGATCCGCCACTGGAGTTGCGTTTTTCCTCAATGGATTTGCGGCTGCGCAAGACCTGCTCATCCGGGTTGTAGCGGGTATTTTGCTGGTCGATAAATTCGCGGTCTATATCTGCCGAAGCGCGCACAACAGCCTGGCCTTCACCGACAATCTGTTCGAGCATGCCGGTCAAACGCTCTTCAAGGCGCTGCTCAAGTCGACTCTGATACTCCTGAATGGTCTGTCCTTCAGACATCGGAGCCTCTTTGTCGCTGCTGGAGAGCAAGGAGCCGGATGCATCGACAACAGTGACATCATTCTGATCCAGTTCGGGTACGCTGGCCGCGACCAGATTCTGAATGGCCATAACCGACTTTTTCGGCAGCCGCTGGCCGCCGGAGATTTGCAACATCACTGAAGCTGTAGCCTTGCGATCACGCTCGGCAAAAGCGGATTCCTTTGGCAATACCAGATGTACACGCGCGGCACTGACCTGCGGCATCACTTCAATGGTGCGTGCCAACTCACCCTGCAGTGCGCGCTGCAGGTTAATCTTTCTGGTGAAATCGCTCAGTCCGAACTCGTTACTCTTGTCGAAAATTTCAAAGCCGGTTGTGCCACTTGGAGTGACACCCTGTCCGGCCAGTTTCAGACGCACCTGATAGACCTGATCTTCCGGTACCATGATGGTGCCGCCGCCTTCGAGCCGGTAGGGGATGTGTTCTTTCTGCAGCATTTCAACAACAGTGGCGGCATCTTTTTCGGCCATGCCGGCATATACCGAGCGATACGGTTTCTCCGAAGACCACAGCACCAGACTGATAAAGCCTGTAAGCATAAGGCTTGCGGCAGCAAAGAGAAGAATGCGCCTGTATTTGGCCAGCACCTGCGGCACCTGAATCGTTGCGCCTGCAGTTGCACCGCCCGCAGACTGGGCCGTGGCTTCGATGGTTTTCGGGTGCATCGGGTTGTGTGGCGTGAGTGAGTCAGCCATGATTTATTTCCTCTATACCTGCATGCGAATCACTTCGCGGTATGCATCGACAAGTTTATTGCGTACGCCAAGCATCATTTCAAAGGAGAGGCTGGCTTTCTGAATGGCCAGCAGGGTTTCCGATGTATTGACGCTTTCACCGGCTGCAAGGGACTCGCCTGCTGCAGTGGCGGCTTTCTGATCATGATTCACCTGTTCGGTGTAGGCCTTCAGCATGGAGGCGAAGTTTTCACCACCTGCGGTGGCATTTTTTTCTCCGACAGGCTGGCTGTTGCCGGCATTAAGGCCTGATACAGGCTGGTATCCCTGAATATTCATAACAATCTCCTATCGCAGTAGTTCGAGTGACTTGAGAAACATGCGCTTGGATGCTTCCATGGTAGTGACATTGGCTTCGAAGCTGCGTGCGGCTGAATTCATATCCACCATCTCTTCCACCGAATTAACATTGGGCAGGTTGACCACACCCTGGGCATTGGCATCGGGATGTGAGGGGTCATAGACCTGACGGAATGGCGTCGGATCCTGAGCGACATAAGCCGCCTTGACGGATTGATGACGGTCGTTTGCAAATGAACTGTTAAAAATGCCGGAAAACTGCTGCTGCTCAGGCGAGGCCTGAAAAACAACCTGGCGGCGACGGTATGGGCCACCTTCCGGTGTGCGTGTTGATTCGGCATTGGCAATATTTTCCGCCACGATGTCCATTCTTGTCCGCTGGGCAGACATGCCTGAGGCACTGATATGCATGGAGCTTAACAGATCATTGGCCATTAGCGGTTACCTTCCTTGATGGCATTGGTCAGGGTAGAAAGACGCCCTTTGATCAGGCGCATGGCCAACTCATGCATCAGCTGGTTTTCAGACATGCGTGCCATCTCTTTCTGCATGTCCACGGTGTTGCCGTCCATGCGGCGCGCAGGTGTTGCATCGTACAGGCTGTTGCCGGACAAGTGCCCGTTATTGCCGTCTTTAAAGTGAGCCGCATTGGTCGTGGCGACGGGGCCTGCGCTTTTGCCGGACTGCTGCTCGTTCATGAAGTCGGTAAAAGTGCGGCCGTCAGCTCTGTAATTGGGGGTGTCGGCATTGGCGACATTGCTGGAATGTACGCCCTGCGCTTTTTCTCTGGCCACAAGGGCTGATTCAAGTCGTTGAAAACCACTGCCAAACATGTCGATCATGATGTTCGCCTCCTGTCATAATTCTGCCGCTGTTCCTCAGACTTGCTCTATTACTCAGCAAGTGACATGCCAGACTCATAACCATGCAGCTTGTTTCTCAGCGTTCGGATGCTGATGCCGAGCAATTCGGCGGCTTCGGTGCGGTTGCCCTGCACATGCACCAGTGTTTTTTCAATCAGGGCGCGCTCCATGTCACGGATGGAGACACCGGCCTGTACGGCAGCGCCAGACTGCTCGCCTGCGCCCTCCAGATGTGCAGGTACGTAATCCAGTGAGAGATGCTCGGGCTGGACGCTGTTGTCAGTGGACATCAGGTATGCCCGGTGCATGCAGTTTTCCAGTTCGCGCGCATTGCCGGGCCACGGGTGCGCCACAAGCTGGTTGATCGCCTGTTGGGAGAGTTGTGGCGGCGGTCGGTGATACATCTGGCCGAAGCGCTCAAGAAAATGGTTGGAGAGAGGCAGAATGTCGCCTTTTCTTTCGCGTAGCGGCGGCAGCTGAATGGTAACGACGTTAAGCCGGTAATAGAGATCCTGACGGAACTCGCCGTTCTGTACGGCCTGGGTAATGTTGCGGTTGCTGGTGGCAATCACCCGCACATCAATTTTTACCGGTTTGCTTCCACCGAGTCGATCCACTTCGCCTTCCTGCAGTACGCGCAGTAACTTTGCCTGCAGGTGAACGGGCATTTCAGTGATCTCATCGAGCAGCAGTGTGCCTTCATGGGCCAGCTCGAATTTTCCCGGCCGGGCTGTCGTGGCGCCGGTAAAAGCGCCTTTTTCATGGCCGAACAGTTCCGCTTCGAGTACCCCCTCGGGGATGGCGGCACAGTTGATGGCGATAAAGTTCTGATCCTTGCGATTGGAGCAGGCATGTACATAACGGGAGAGGCGCTCCTTGCCCGTCCCCGACTCGCCGATCACCAGTACCGAGGCGTTACTCGGGGCGATCAGCGCAACGCGGTCGAGCAGACGGCGGGTATCCATATCTTCGGTGACAAACACATCCTGTTTGCTTTTCGCACTCGACTGCTGTTCGCTGGCCTGTTGTGCCAGCGCGCTCTGGTGGCCGCTTTTGCGGATGTAAATTTCAAGTACATCATCGGGCACAGGCAGCATGCGGTAATCGATGGCGCCCAGATGCATCAGGTCGGCTGCCCGCTCGCTCTGGCCGTTATGAGCCAGTACCACAATATTGGCCTGCGGGTTGTGATCGAACAGGCGTCTGACCATGGAGGTGGAGGTGACAGAATCCCAGATGAAAATCAGGGCATCATTGCTGTATTGCAGGTCAAATGCTTCGGCTGGCGGGGATTCAATGGGGGTGGAGGGGAGCAGTCTGCCCAATTGTACGCGCAACTCACTGTCTTCATGCTGAGGGAACCCAATCAAAACAATATTGGATAAGCTCATGGTTTTTCTCCCAGTAAAGAATTGGCCTGCTGATCGGCCAGCGCCAGCTTGGCCAGAGAGCCATATGTGCCGGCATCGCTTTGTGTGGCCAGTTTCTGCAAACGTTCGGTGCCCTGCGCAATCGCGCCGGTTTTCAGCTCGCAAATGGCCATATGATAATGCCATGATGCATCGCGACTGGCCTCATCCATGGCGCTGTAGAGTTTGCGTGCATCGGCAAACTCGCCTGCTTCAAATTGGCTGCGGGCCTGATTTTTCAGCCCGGCAAGCGCATCCGCATCGTTGCTCTGGCGGTATTCGCCCCAGGCTGTGGCTGCGCCATGCCAGAGTGCGAGAACTTCTGATATTTCCGCCTTGATCTGCCAGTAGTTGGCCCGCGATTCGGCAGCAATGTCGCCGGCATTGACGGTGTCTATGGTTTGACGTGCGGCTTCATACCGCTTTTGTGTAAACTGAATACGGGCGACGGTAACCAGCATTTCGGGCCTGTAGATGGTGAATTCATTGCGATTCAGCCAATGCATGATTTTCTCAACGCCATCTTTGTCCTGGCGGTCCATCCACAGCTTTGCCAGCTCCATCTTGGCACGCTGGCCGCGGATGTTGGAACCATTGTCCTGATACAGTTCATTGAGCAGTTCTTCGGCACCGGCGAACAACATCAGCATACGCATGGCATGGGCAACGCCCAGGCGCAGGTCCTGAGAGCTCAGGCTGTCCGGGCGCAGCTGCGGATACTGCTGCCAGATGCTGACCGCTTTCAGCCACATTTCCCTGTTGAGCATCTCCTGCAGACTTTTGTGCAACCAGTGGGATCCCTCTTCGGATGCAGCTCCGGCAATACGTGTGTCGTGCGACAGGGCTGCTCGGGCATATGTCTGCAAAGCCGGTGAGTTCAGCTTGTCGGCCGAGGGCTCGTCGATGCGGCTCCATAGCCTGGCCAGCGCAAGCATCGCCTCATCCTCGATCAGCGAGAGCTGATTGGTGTCGGCTATTTTTTTCAGTGCCACCATGGCCGGCAACAGCTTTTCCCGTTGCTGCTCGTCACCGACATCCAGCATCAGTTTGCGGATAAATGCCTTGAGGCCGATGGCGGTTTCAGCCTGGCTGCTGGCAAGGATGCCATACTCTTTAATGGCCTCCGGCATTGTCTCTTTACGAGCAGCCAGAAGGTCGGCGTGAATCAGCCGCACCGACGCAGCCTCCGGGGTGCTGATATACCGATCCAGAAAGGCTTCGGTCTGAGTGAAGGTCTGCTTCGGTTTATCGAACGCATACAGGATGTGAATATAGGCGGAAAACAGCAGCGGCTCGCCGGTGATAATATCGGGCCATTGCTGATAAACCTTTTGCAGACTTTTATATGCTACTTCCAGGCGCGATTCGCCCTGGTCAACAATGGCCAGCCAAGCCATACCGATGGCCTGCTCGCGGCTCTGGTGATCGACCTGCAGTCCGTATTGCAGCAGGTCACTGCGGGCGTAGGCAAAATTGTTCTGTTGCAGGTGAATGCGTGTCATCAACAGCCAGGCGCGGCGCAGATTTTCAGGTTGCTGGTCTTTGGCGATGATTTCACGCGTTGAGATGACTGCCTGTTTACTGTTGCCTGATTGCCACTGCAGCCAGGCCATCTGCCACCTGAATTCTGCAGCTTTCGGGTTGTTCGGAAACTCCCTGTTCAGGGTTTCTATGGCACGCACGGCCGGCTTGATATTTTCAAAGTGTTTGTGTGTTGCCTGCATCACTTCTGCATCGGCAATCAGTCTGAGCAGACCGAGTCTTTCCGATGGCAGTGTGTCTGCACTTTTCAGATGCCGTTCGGCTGTACGGATAGCCTGTTCGGGATTGCCGCTGTTGAGATAAATCCGAGCTGCGCTGATGCGGTCGCTCTCTTCAGCCTGGCTGATTGCGGGCAGCAGCAGGGTGAGTGCAAGATATGTGAAAAAGATGCGAATCATATCTGCTGTTTGCAAGTTTCATGCCGAAGGCTGCGCTGAGTAAGCAGCATCGATTTGGGCATCCTGTCCAGACAGGATGCGGCACTGCCAAATCCTCTGTTCGCTTGCTTTGTTGCTGTATTCAGGTGTCCGGTGCTAGGTGGTAAGTGTCAAAAAAAAACAGGCTGTTCCGGGATCTTCCGCTGTGAGTGTAACAGGGTGGTCTGTGGATGTGTGTTTAACATGAAATGATCCCGATTCAGATCGCAAGCATCCCTCAGCCATTGCAGGCTGCATAGCAAGCTGGATTTATAACAGGCTCAGGCCCGTTGAGGCATGTAGCCGAACTTAATCAGCGCCTTGATCCAGCGAGGCGCATTGCGTTTAACTGCCATTGCTTCGTAATCGACGGTCGAATCCCGGTAATGCTCGCCGCGACTGATCATGAAGTAGCATGTCCGCAAGAGTTTGTGAGCAAGCGCAACGATGGCGCGTTTATGGCCGCGCCGGATGGCCAGAG
>MNWZ01000053.1 GCA_001871925.1 Zetaproteobacteria bacterium CG1_02_53_45 | reverse complement strand
AAGTTCGCGGGCCTGTTGAATCGATTGCTCAATCTCTATGTTACTCATGGGGGAATCATAACACAGCTTTTCAACCCCGATTTTTTCGCCACATAATGGCAGCAGATCAATCTGAATATTTTACCGGTAGCCAATCGGGAAAAACCACATGAAAACAAGGTGGCGGCCATTGCAATGCCTTATGGCAGCACTCCCGGAGAAATAACTGCCGGAACCAAAAACAACAACTTTCCCCCGAAAAACCTGTCAAGATTTATTTTGCTGAATAGTTACAATTTATTTTCCTATACAAAATTCAGAAAAGACATGGTCAAGAATATGTTCGACGTCACCAATACCTATAATACCACCAAGCAGTGACCAAGCTCGACGCCATTCCATAGCAGTAAGGTCTAGCTTTTCTTCACTATAAACAGTGAGCAAACCGCATTTCAAGTGAGTAATAGTATCAAGAAGGATAGTCCTATGGCGTTGGCGAGTAACCAGGACACCCTCATCAGCCAAACTTATATCCCCAAGCTGATTTGCAAGCCTGTCTTTCAACTCATCCAAGCCATCACCGGATTTCACACAAAGCGAAAAAAAACGTTCGGGGATAACGTCCTGCTTAAGGTCAGTTTTATTCATCAGGTAGATATCAGCATGGACGACAGGCGTTTCCCAAGTATCAGGCCTGCTGGCATCGGCTACAAACATAATGACATCGGCTTGCATAGCAGCCTGCTCTGCTCTGCGGACCCCTTCCTGCTCAATCGCATCGTCACTCAGTCTTAAACCGGCGGTATCAGCCAGACGAATCGGAATGCCATGCACTTCAAAATCAACTTCCAGAACGTCGCGCGTGGTGCCCGGAACATCACTAACTATAGCACGATCGCGACCAGCCAGAGCATTCAGCAAACTCGATTTTCCGACATTCGGAGCCCCTACAATGGCTACTGTGGCTCCGTCGAAGAGGCGCTCGCCCAACTTCGCAGTGGCAAGTAGTTGCTCAATAGGTTGAATCAACTCATCCCGCATCTGATTCGCTATCTGGTCAAAAAAAAGAGCTGGTATTTCTTCTTCAGGAAAGTCGAGACTTGCTTCGACATGGGCAACAAGCCCGGTTAACTTTTGCATCAAGACTTCTATATATTGGCCGAAAGCGCCCTGTAATTGGCGTTGTGCCTGCTTTCCGGCCCGCACTGTTGCCGCATCAATGCATGCTGCAACAGCTTCAGCCTGCGATAAATCGATTTTCCCGTTCTCTACCGCTCGACGGGTAAACTCTCCCGGTTCAGCGGGTCTACAGCCCAGTTGAAACACCCTGCTTAACAGAGCTCGTAACATCACTGGGCCACCGTGACCCTGAAGCTCCACCACATCTTCACCGGTATAGGAGTAAGGACTGGGAAAATAGAGACTCAACCCCTGATCAAGCACATCACCATCCTCATCAAGCCAGGAGGAAAGCTGGGCGACTCTGGGCGCAACTTTTCGTTGTGATGCTGCAATAGCCTCAAGAACACTCAAAGCACGGGAGCCGGAAATACGTATAACCCCGACTCCACCACGCCCAGCCGGCGTGGCAATAGCCGCAATTGTTGTGTGATCCAGTGAGTTAATCGACGTTCATCCTCTTCATCACCAGGCGCTGCTGGATAATAGAAAGTACATTGTTCACAACCCAGTACAGAACAAGACCGGCCGGGAAGAACAGGAACATCGCAGTAAACAGGAATGGCAGAAACTGCATGACCTTGGCCTGAATAGGATCAGGTGGCTGAGGGTTCAGACGTTGCTGAATAAACATGGAAATACCCATCAGCACAGGCAGTACAAAATATGGATCCTGAACCGACATGTCATGGATCCAGCCGATGAATGGAGCCTGACGCATCTCAATAGACATCAGCAACACTTTATACAGCGCAAAGAATACAGGAATCTGGATGATGATAGGAAGACAACCACCCAGCGGGTTTACCTTGTGCTTCTTGTACAGCTGCATGACTTCCTGACCCATAGCCTGACGGTCATCGCCATACTGTTCTTTCAGGCGAGTCATCTCAGGCTGCAGTTTACGCATGGAAGCCATTGATTCGTAAGATTTCTGGGTTGGATAAAAGAAGAGTATCTTAAGGCAGATCACCAACACGATAATACAAAAACCAAAGTTGCCCAGATACTGGTAGAGATACATCAGGAACCAGTGCATAGGCTTGGAAATAGGAGAGAACCAGCCGAAATCCACTGAACGCTCAAGCTCATTGCCCGCCGCCTCGAGTACAGGAATGGATTTAGGACCGACAAATAACTTGGCAGCAAAAACAGCATCCCTGCCTTCAACAGCGCCATCATCAATCAAACCGGCCTGATAGGAACGTCCGTCACCTTTGAAATAATAAGGGTAGTCATGCTCAGGGTTGGTAATCAGGGCAGCAATAAAGTAGCGACTCATAATTGCAGTCCAACCACCCATGGAGGCCATGCGTTCGGCCCCCTTCTCATCCAGATCCTTATAATCAGGTTCAATCAGCTTACCATTAAGCAGCGCGGTTGGTCCCATATGCTCATAAAAGGTGCTGGCATCTTTATCCGGGTGACGCTCGACAATCTGGCGATACATCTTCATGCCGGAGCCATCAATGATTCGATCATTAATATCAATAACGTAAGAGCCAGTTGCCAGGCTGACCTGACGCTGCCATAGTCGCCCGTCATCCAGGGTGGCTTGCAGCGTCACACTGTTTCCAGCCTGATTGATTACAACAAATGGCTTCGCAATGGTCCTTCCAAGTACACCGGCATTAGCATAAACCGAGTGACCTTCTCCCATGTTCAGTGCAGCAACATTTCCCGAGTCAGCATCCAGAGTCTCATTAAATTTACTCAACGATGCATGCGTAAACCAGCCCTGATCGTTGATGGTAAGTTTCATCAGGTCGTTATTAATATTAAAGCTGGCCGTGCTGACTGAAGAAGCCGCTGTAGTAGTGACAGCGGTTGGAGCAGCAGTTGGCGTATTAACAGATGGGTTGATGGCATCATCAACAGGTGTAGCTTCAGTAGTAACGCCCGGTAACTCAGCAGCCGGCGTCAGTTCTGGCAGGACAGCTGACTCAGTCTGAGCGACAACCGGTTTAGCTTCCTGTTCTGGAAACATCGCGCCCCAGCCCAGCATAACCAGCATTGATAATGCGAAGGCCAGAATCATATTCCGTTGATCCATGTTATTTCTCCCTAAAGCTATTGAGTCCCTTGTTTTGAGCCACTTCCGGCACAGGGTCATATCCACCTTTTGAAAACGGGTGGCAACGTAACAGACGTTTCACAGCAAGCCAAACACCACGCAAAGCACCATGGGTCTGAACAGCCTCAATGGTATATTGCGAACACGTTGGTATGTGGATGCAATGCGCAGGCATCACTGGTGAAATACAGAGTTGATAAAATCGGACAAGTATAAGAACCAGTTTGCGCATGAGTAAACCTATTTGCTAGTTTGCTGGCTAATACTGGCTAAAGCTTCAGAAAAGTCATGTGCTGCGTGTTTCATCTCTGCGGCGTTCACACAGGGAATCACCAAAACATCAATGTCAGCAGTGAGATGGCTCTTTCGGAAAACGTCTCGCAACTGGCGCTTCAAGCGATTCCGTTGCACAGCGTTACCATATTTTCGCGAAACGGCCAGACCTAAACGCGAATTTCCCAACTGGTTTAATCGATAAACCAAACGAAAAGCTCCAAAGCTGATCCTTCTGCCCTTTCGCATGGCAGAAAAATCAGCTTTGGAGCGCAACCGTAATGTATTAGGAAACTGCTGGTTCAGATCAATTAAGCTGAAAGGCGAACGCGGCCTTTAGCGCGACGGCGACTGATCACCGCACGTCCTGAACGGGTTGCCATACGGGCGCGGAAACCGTGACGGCGGGCGCGGCGGATTCGGCTTGGCTTATATGTGAAGCTCATGGTGTATCTCCTGATTCAAGAAAAGCAGTTATTCAAAAAGGGTCGCGCATGATAAATAGCCTGCAAGCAGTGTCAAGGAATCATATATAGTATTAATCGTACTGGATGATGGTCAGCAAGCATGTACTATTCAGCCAATGACAGACACAGTTGATCATTCGCACTGGAATATCGTTGCGGAAAAATTAATGGATGAAGTTCCAGCATCACGATTTGATGCCTGGATTCGTCCGCTTGCGGCTGAATTTAACGATCAAATTCTCACCATCAAGGTGCCAAGCCGATTTTTTCTCGATGGCCTTAAAACCCATTACGGGATCCGCCTGAAAGAGATCAGTAGTGAACTACTTGGTGAGAACACTCAGGTTCACTATGAAATAGATCCCACCCTGTCTATGCGGGAAGAAAAAAAGGATGTGAGTGAAAAAATATCATCAACATCTTCAAGTGTTGATGGTTTCATTGACCCGCGCTTCACCTTTGAAAATTTCGTCGTTGGCTCCGGTAATGAGTTTTGTCATGCGGCAAGCAGGGCCGTAGCTGATAAGCCGGGTGAGATTTATAACCCGCTCTATCTTTATGGTGGTGTAGGGCTGGGTAAAACGCATCTGATTAATGCTGTAGCTAATGAACTGATTAAAAGAGACCACACCCGCATTGCCTATCGTACCGGTGAGCGCTTCACCAATGAGTTGATTCAGGCCATTCGCAATGGCTCCACCGATGCATTCAGGAACCAGTATCGTCAGGTCGATGTGCTGATCATCGATGATATCCAGTTTATTGCCGGTAAAGACCGTACCCAGGAAGAGTTTTTCCACACCTTCAATGCCCTGCATGAAATCAAAAAGCAGATCATTCTGACCTCTGACCGAAGCCCCAGAGAGTTGACCAACCTTATGGAAAGGCTGCGCTCGCGCTTTAACTGGGGCCTGGTAGCCGATATTCAGCCGCCCGATCTCGAGACACGTCTGGCAATTTTATCCAGTAAAGCGGAACTGGCAGGTGTTCATCTGGATAAGAATGTAGCGCACCTGCTAGCCTCGCGTATTACCAATAACGTGCGAGAGCTTGAGGGTGCACTGACACGTCTTACAGCGCATGCGACACTAACCGGACGTACTATCGATATTGATTTTGCCAGACATGTGCTGCGTGACCTGCTGCATGAGGAAGTACGCGCCATCTCTGTTGAGGATATCCAGAAAAAAGTTGCCTCCTATTACAATATAAATTTGCGCGAGATGTCTTCGAGCAAACGGACACGTACGGTAGCTTTCCCTCGTCAGGTCGCGATGTATGCATGTAAAGATCTGACAACGATGTCGCTACCGGAAATCGGCAGCCACTTCGGCGGAAAGGATCACACAACGATCCTCTATGCAGTGAGAAAAATTGAAAAAATGCGGAAAGAGTCGGATGATTTTGATGATGAAATGAGACGTATTATAGCTCTTCTGAAGCAGTAATTCGGAAAAAGAACTTGCAGGCTGAAAAGGTGTGAGTCTGTAGCCTGACAGCCTGTGGATAATTTGAGTATAAAGTGATTGAACGGTAAACTTCGACTCAACATAAAAAGTTATACACATACTGTTCACATAGTGTACGAATTTAACTCACACAATCAGTGAGTGGATAAACAAAGGGATTACTAGACAAACAGCAGTTCTCCACACTATCCACAACACCTATGATGATGAATAGATTTATGTAAATAAAAGGGGATTAGGGAGTAGGTATGAACATAACATTGTCCAGGGCAGCTTTATTGCAAGCTGTTCAGCGTTGCCAGAGCATTGTGGAAAAACGCCATACCATTCCAATTCTGGCGAATGTACTGCTGCAAGCAGAGGGAAGCAGACTGCATATTACAGCCACAGATTTGGAAGTTGGAATTCGCAGTCAGGCTGAAGCAGAGGTGAAAAGTACCGGATCAGTGACTGTTTCAGCCCGTAAACTTTTTGATATCATCAAAGAGCTCGATCCTGAGCAGGATGTCAGTCTGCAAGCAGGCGATGCCTTTATTGCTATTCGCAGTGGCCGTTCGCGTTTTCGCCTTTCCACGCTGGCAGCTGGTGAATATCCGGCCATGAGTGAAGATCAGGGTCAGGCCATGATAGCACTGACCGGATCGATGTTATCCGACATGGTCGCTGCAACCAGCTTTTCCATGTCCAGTGATGAGACACGTAAATATTTAACCGGCACACTGATAGAAGTGGATGATCAGCAGATGCTCAGACTGGTTACCACTGATGGACACAGGCTGGCATTGTCGGAAATTCGTCTTGAACAGGCAGTGAAACCCGGAAAATGTATCGTGCCCCGTAAAGCGATCATGGAGATGCGCAAGATGTGCGATGAGTGTCCTGGTCAGATTGAACTGTCACTGGGTGATCGCCAGGTTCGGCTCGTTGCCGGCTCCAATATTCTGACATCCAAGTTGATTGATGCACGCTTCCCTGTTTATCAGGATGTGATTCCAACCGGAAACCCTGCAAGAGCTATCATGGCCAGGGGCGAATTTGATCAGGTGCTGCGTCGCAGTATGATTGTAGCCAATGAATTTACCCATGACGTACGCCTGAATTTCTCTGATAAGGGGGTGGATGTTTCTGCCCATAATACTGAGCAGGAAGAGGCCGAAGAACATCTTGCGGCTGAGTATTCGGGCCAGGAGGTGGCCATAGGATTTAATGGCCGCTACCTGAGGGATACGCTGGGTGCAATTCGCTCTGCTTCGGTTCGTATTGAGTTAAAAGATGAGCTTTCACCGGTATTGGTATGCGGTGATGATGGCGATGGATCGCGTTACGTGATCATGCCCATGAGGATTTAAGCAGCAGGTGTCAGTGCATCGGGCAGAACTGTTGTCAGCAACCCCGCTTACTATTCAGGAAGTGAAGGTGAAACAGCTGCGTTGCCATGATGAATTGCTCTGGTCCTGTTCGCCGGGTCTGAATCTTGTCCTGGGTGCCAATGGATGTGGAAAAACCAGTTTACTGGAAGCCGTCTATCTGATGGCGCACGGGCGCTCATTCAGGCAGGCACGCGATCCATTCCTGCTCAAACGCGGTGAAGAACGATTTTATATCCATGGCAGCTGGAAGCGCTTTGGTCCGATGAATATTTCGGTGGCTGGACGTCACGGGCAAACAACCGTGCGGTTGCAGGGCAGGGATGTACAGCGACGCAAAGATGTGAGCGAAAGCTTTCCTGTCCTGGTGGAAGCGCCACAGGGTAGAAAAATCATCGATGGCGTGGCCGGAGAGAGGAGGCGCTGGCTTGATGCCTTGGTAATCACCTGTTTTCAGGGAATTGCACTGCAGTACACCTCCTATCTGCGCGCGGTAATGCAGCGCGGTCGTTTACTCAGGCGACACGCCAGATCGGATGAACTGGATGTATGGGAGCATCAGATTGTCCTGCATGGCCTGCCCATTGTTCAGGCACGCAAGCGATTGATTCAGGAGATGAATGTCTTGTTGGCTGATGAGCTGGAATTAACAGAAACCCCTGTTAGTCTGGCAATAAATACAGATTATGACGAGCAACTCTGGCTGGATCGATTGAAAGAAAAACGTGATAGTGATCTGAAATCAGGCGGTCTGCGCTTCGGTCCTCACTGTGATGCGATGAAAATCGCATTTCAGCAGCGGGAAATACGCAGTGCCGGTTCGCGTGGACAGCAAAAACTGGCGGCCATTGCTATAAAGATGGCAGAATGCGGCATGTGGAGTCGCTATCGGCGATTGATTCCGGTGTTATTGCTGGATGACTGTCTTGAAGCGCTGGATCACAGTCGTCAGATTAAAGTGTTAAAGCGGCTGGAAAAATGTCCTGCCCAGGTTTTAATGACCGCGCCGGATGGGGCAAATATCGCATCTGATATCAATATCAGGATTCAAATATTGAATGCAAATGGCTTGTCTGAAGCAACTCGTTCAATGGTTTTGGAAGATGAGATAATAGTTGTAATGGAGGAAGCTGCATGAGTGCTACTGAGCAACCGGAAGAATATGGCGCCGATAGTATCCAGGTTCTGCGAGGGCTTGATGCGGTGCGCAAGCGCCCGGGTATGTATATCGGTGATACGGATGATGGTAGCGGGCTTCACCATATGGTGTTTGAGGCGGTGGATAATTCCATCGATGAGGCGCTGGCAGGTTACTGCAACAAGATTGAAGTAATTATCCACTCCGACGATTCAGTTACCGTACGCGATAATGGCCGTGGCATTCCGGTGGCCATCCATACTGAGGAGAATCGTTCTGCTGCAGAAGTGATTATGACTGTGCTGCATGCCGGTGGTAAGTTTAACAGTAACTCTTATAAAGTTTCCGGTGGTTTGCACGGGGTGGGTATTTCGGTGGTTAATGCCCTGTCCGAAACTCTGGAGCTGGTGATCCGCCGCGAAGGCCATGTGCATTACCAGAAGTATCAACTGGGAGAGCCGGTAGCGCCGTTGAAGGAAATTGGTACTGCGACAGGAACAGGTACTGAAGTACGTTTCCTGCCAAGCCTGGAAATTTTTTCTCACCGCAACATGTCATTTGATATCCTTGCCTCCCGTTTGCGTGAACTCTCTTTCCTCAACAGCGGTGTGCATATCGAAGTGCTCGATGAACGCACCGACAATAAAGTTGTGTTTGCCTACGAGGGTGGTATTTCCGCTTTTGTAAAACATCTGAACCGTACACGTGTCCCGCTGCACAGTGATTGCGTTGGTATGAGTATGGAGAAAGATGATGTGGTCGTTGAGTTGTCCATGCAGTGGACCGACTCGTATCAGGAACATATTTTCTGCTTCACCAATAATATTCCGCAGCGCGATGGTGGTGCCCACCTGGCCGGTTTGCGCGGTGCTCTGACTCGCACGATCAACAACTACGCTACGGCCAACGGCCTGGCTAAAAAGCTCAAGGTGAGTCTTACCGGCGAAGATTGCCGGGAAGGTCTGACTGCCGTGCTTTCGGTGAAAGTGCCTGATCCGAAGTTCTCATCACAGACCAAGGATAAACTGGTTTCTTCAGAAGTGCGTCCGATCGTGGAAAGTGTGGTTAATGAAAAGCTGGCGGAGTGGTTTGAAGAGAATCCGAAAGAAGCCAGACGTATCGTTGGCAAGGTTACCGAGGCTGCGACTGCCCGAGATGCGGCCCGAAAAGCGCGCGACCTGACCCGTCGCAAGGGAGTTCTCGATATCTCGCATCTGCCGGGAAAACTTGCGGATTGTCAGGAGAAGGACCCTGCACTGTCTGAAATTTATCTTGTGGAAGGAGACTCTGCTGGCGGTTCAGCCAAGCAGGGACGTGACCGCAAGGCACAGGCTATTTTGCCGTTGAAAGGTAAAATTCTGAATGTAGAAAAAGCCCGATTTGACAAGATGCTCTCTTCACAGGAAATCGGCACCATGATCACTGCACTGGGTACCGGTATTGGCAAGGAAGATTTTGATATCGCCAAGCTCCGCTATCACAAGGTTGTCATCATGACGGATGCGGACGTCGATGGTTCGCACATTTTGACCCTGTTGCTGACTTTCTTCTATCGTCAGATGCCGGAAATTATCGAACGCGGTTATCTCTATATCGCCCAGCCTCCACTGTACCGTGTCACGCGAGGCAAAAAATCCCGCTATATTGCCAACGATAACGAACTGTTTGAATTCCTGCTTGAGCATGGTTCCGAAGGCAAAGAGTACTTCAGCAGCAGTACTGCTACTGCCATGTCCGGTGAACGCCTGCAGACAGCCATTCGCAGTATCCATCGTTTACAGAATTTACAGAGTCGTTTGTCCCAGCGTATTGATGCCAAGGTACTCAAGTATCTGGTTGAGAGTGGCAATACGACCATCAGTATGATGCGTAACCGTGAAGAGTTAAGTGAGCGGATGCTTGCTTTGGATGCGGCATTTAAACGCGCTACACGAGTGGATGAGACATTAACCTACAAGATTCACGAGGATGAAGAAGACGGCAGCTTCTGGATACAGTTCCAGCGTCGCGATCATGGTCGCGTGATGATCTCAAGGTTGAACAAGGATCTGGTTGGCACTGCCGAATTCGGAGAGGCACAGAAACTGTGTGTTACGCTGCAGAATCTGGTGGAAGACGGCGCATATCTGGTACACGGTGACAAGCGCTGGGAAATCACCCACTTTGATGAACTGGCCGGCACGATTGAAGCTGAAGGGCGCAAGGGTTTGAATATCCAGCGCTATAAAGGATTGGGAGAGATGGACCCCGAGCAGCTTTGGGAAACCACCATGGATCCGGCGAACCGTATATTTAAACGCGTCACGCTCGAAGATGTGGTCAATGCCGACGAGACCTTCTCCACTCTGATGGGTGATGCGGTTGAACCGCGCCGCCGTTTTATTCAGGACAATGCCCTGAAAGTTCAAAATCTCGACGTATAGGAAAGAGCCGTGAGTGATAAAAAATCTCTGAGTTATGCCGATTGCGGCGTAGATATCGATGCCGGAAACGCCTTTGTTGGCCGCATCAAGCAGGCCGTAAACAGTACTATGCGTCCGGAAGTGTTGTCTGGCCTGGGTGGTTTTGGTGGCCTGTTCAAACCGGACTTTTCAGGCATGCAGGAGCCGGTTCTGGTCTCCGGTACCGATGGTGTGGGCACCAAACTGTTGCTACTACAGGAGTATGATCGTCCGCATGTTGCCGGTATTGATGCTGTAGCCATGTGTGTGAATGATCTGGCTGCGCTTGGCGCGACACCGTTGTTTTTCCTGGATTATCTGGCAACCGGAAAACTGGCCGGTGAAACGCTGGCCGGAGTGGTGGAAGGTATTGCTGATGCATGCCGTACCTGCGAATGCTCGCTGGTGGGTGGCGAAACGGCTGAAATGCCGGGCATGTATGCGCCGGGTCACTACGATATCGGCGGTTTCTGTGTCGGTGTGGTTGATCGGCCGAAAATGGTGGATGGCAGCAAGATCAGACCCGGTGATGTGATCATCGGTGTGGCTTCCAATGGTCCGCACTCCAACGGCTTCTCCATGGTGCGCAAGCTGCTGGAACTGGGCAATGCCGATCTGAATAACGATATACTTTCCGATGGTCGCAAGGCTGTGGATGGCGTTCTATCACCGACCCGGCTCTATGTTCCGGCTGTGAACGCATTGATGCAATCCGATACCGAGATTCATGGTTTTTCGCATATCACCGGTGGCGGCATGTTCGACAACTTTGAACGCCTGTTAACCGAAGATCTGGCAGTCACTATTGATGTGGGATCATGGCCTGTTCCACCTGCATTTGAATACCTGCTCAATTTTGCCGATGTGAAACGCGACGAGCGTTACCGCACCTTCAATATGGGCATCGGTTTTGCAGTCATCCTGTCTGAGAGCGAAGCGGAGAAGGCAGAAGCCGTGCTGAAAGCCGCCGGTGAAACCACCTACCGTATCGGCTCAGTGCATAAGCGTGATGGTGAACCGGTTACCCTGATTGGTTAACAGCAGCGTTTTTATCGAAACTGAATGAATAAAGGGTGCTTGTTGGCACCCTTTGTTTTTTGTGCGCCGGGCATGGCGCACGTTCAGGAGGGTGGAAGTCCCTCTTTGCGCCCAGTCGATGGGAAGCAACCGTCTATGCAAGGGTGTCCACCG
>MNWZ01000082.1 GCA_001871925.1 Zetaproteobacteria bacterium CG1_02_53_45 | reverse complement strand
CTCACAGGCTGGCGCAGCGCGCTTATTCCATCTTGTCAGCGGCTGCTACGAAGTTACGTCACTGATCATTACGACCAACCTCAGTTTCGGCGAGTGGTCCCAGATATTTGGCGATGCCAAAATGACAACCGCAATGCTCGATCGGATCACCCATCATTGCGACATTATTGAGACCGGAAATCAGAGCTGGAGGTTTACCAATCGAGCATGATTTCGGGCACCTTTAGGGGGGTCAATTTTGGACGCTGACAGGGGGTCAAAATTGGACGCTGATTGACATTCGCCTTTTAACAAGACCCCTGCATTGATTACAGGATGCTTATGCATCGGCAACCGCACCTTAGGCGGAATGATAATTCTTAGAATTGTTATTTCTGGTGAACCTGTTGAGTAGCAGGGCAAGACACCGCCATCCCAGCTGGAACTCGTTTTGGCCAAGAGATCAACAGTAACTGTCTTTCCATAACCATCGCCAGCCCAGGCATGGCTTGATAACAATAATGTCAGACACAGCGGGAAAAACAGCATTTGCATTGATTCACCTCTTTCAAACATCGTGGATTCAATCTTTGTAAAAAGCAGCGTAAGAAACAAAGTTTTGTTGCAGTGAAATAGCGCACCACTTCCATCCCCCTTACCCGACTTTGAGTGAATGGAGATCCGCCCAAAGCCTCCTGGAGAATGATTATAGCCTAAAAATGTAGTGAATTGCCACCAGCTTACTGGAACTTTGGATGGCCGGGTGTGGCTGCATACGGACTGTCACCAAGGGCAACCTCGGCCAAAAGCATCGGTAATCGGGCTTTCGATTATCGATGCTTTGGGTCGGAAACAGCCCCACTCATATCTTGTTTCATATTGGATTCAATTATTCACATTCATCCGGAACTGCCTGTCCCCCAAATGGGTGACAGGCTAATCTGCCCGTAAATGAGCCGGGATTTTCAGGCTGGTGGAATATGAATACGCTCGATAGACGTCGCCATGCGTGTGGCCGGGTTAATGCTGACTATGGTGGCGAAAATGGAACCTCCCCGCTCTACCGCTTCAAAACGTTGTGGCAGACGGCGCACCATACGGTAGAGCGCACCCTCCACCTTCATGCCGATGATCGACTGATAGGAGCCGGTCATGCCGATATCCGACTGGTAGGCCGTACCCGAAGCATGAATGATTTCATCGCAGGTCGGAACATGGGTGTGGGTACCGTAGACAAATGAGGCGCGCCCATCCATATGCCAGCCCATGCCCATCTTCTCGCTGGTGGCCTCGGCATGCATATCGACGAGAATTGCGCTGACATCATCAGGAATCTCGGCCATGGCGCGATCCACTGCGGCAAACGGGCAATCCCATGGCCCCATAAAGGTCTGTCCGATCAAATTGATGACGGCGACTTTATGGCCTCCGGCAGTCTCCTGCACAGTCCAGCCGCGACCCGGTGCGAACTCGGTAAAATTCATCGGACGCACATAGCGGTCATCTTCATCAATAAGCTCAAGGAACTCGCGCTGATCCCAGCAGTGATTGCCGTTGGTCAATACATGCACGCCGAGTGCGAACATTTCATCGGCCACGCGTTCATTCAGACCAAAGCCATGCGCCAGATTTTCACCATTGGCGACCACGAAATCGATCCTGTGCATATCTATCAATGTCGGCAGATGCTCAGCCAGTGCCCGCCGGCCCGCTTTGCCGATAACATCGCCAATAACCAGAATATTCAGCGCTTCGGACATGTTATAACCTCTTTTTCAGTAATAATACAATCCATCGGCACATCATGGTTTTGTGCAGGGACTTCCGCGACTTCCTGGCATGAAAAAGCGAGGCCTATCACCTGTTTAATATGTTTAGCCTGACCGGCCAGCCAGTAATCAAAGCAGCCTTTGCCCATGCCCAGACGATTCCCCGAGCGGTCAAAGGCAGTTAATGGACACAACAGCGTGGTAACGCCCTGCTGCCCGTCCCACAAGTCTCCGCTTTCGGGCTCCAGAATGCCGAACAGGCCTGTTTTCCAGACGGTGGTTTCGGAGAGTTCATGCCACTCCATATATTCATGGTGGTGGGTCACAGGCGCAAACAGACGGTGACTATCAACCGCCAGCAGTGCTTGGGTTGCCACTTCCGAGGGCAGGGAGCGGTAGATCAACAGGTTTTGTGACGGCTCAGGCTGGCCTGAAAGATAATCAAACAGCGATGTTATAATGGCACGGGAAAAATCAGTGCGTTGCTGCCTTGTTAATGACTTGCGGCGCTGCAACGCTGCAGCACGAATTTGCGCCTTATCCATCAGAGAACCTTTTGTGTATTCAAGCTGGAGTGACCCGCAAAAAGGGCGCCCCCGCGCTGGTATAAAGGCAAAAAGTCGTCGAACCCTCTAACAAGAGGTGGGCGCCGCACCCCGGCTTCAGGTATCTCCATCAGGAGATGCTCACAGCCAGAGTAGGTAAGCTCCCATTCGACAAGTATCGGCTCAGGCAACATGATGCCGTTCGATCAACGCAGGGGCGCTTTTGCTAAACCTTCTGCTTGTAACACTACACCGTCAAGGGCCGAGATCAAGCCGTCCACCCCGTCAACTTTGGACTGATTACTCTTCAACAGCTCTCCGGCAAGGTTTAAGGCAACCAGTATCAGCAGCCGATCTGACGCAACTGTTGTCCGCATCTGACGAAGCTCTTCCACATGCTCCTGCACAAGGGTCGCCGCAGCCAGAACATCGTCCGGATTCTCGTCGGTAAGAATGGTGAAGCTGCGTCCCATGACAGAGACTTCAACCGGCGTACTCATGATGCATCTCCCTGCTGTGAGATCAGATCATCGAGCTTTTCCATAGCGTGTTCGACTCGCGCGCGGGCCTCAAGCTTGTTGTTCTGCAAACCCTCAAGCTCGCTTTCGAGCTTCTGCACCTGGTCGCGCCGCTTGCGCAATTCGCTTTCGGCAATGCGTACGACTTCCCGCATGCGGTGATTATCTGCAATGATTTTTTCCATATTGCGACGGATCTCGGACAGATGACCTGTGAGTTGCTCGATGCGTAATTCAATTGCCTGTTGCGGAGTTTGCTGCATAACGCTCATATTGAATCACCTGCGGCAATCAGGGTCAACTATAATAGCGCTGAGCCTGAACGTTTTGGCCTGAAATAAGGGTTTCATTTGGCGAAGCTGCCTTCGACATCAGCCAGCATCGGGAACCATTCAATCAGCCAGCCTGAAACAATACTGAAGCTGCCAAGAAAAATCATGGCACCAACAATAATCAGCAGCACACCGGAGAGCTTTTCCACGATATCGAAATGATGCTTGAAACGCTGCGACCAACGCAGGAATGAATCGGTCGCAAGAGCTGCGAGCAGGAACGGGATTGCCAGACCCAGCGAGTAGACAGCCAGCAGCGAGATACCATGCATCATTTCCGCCTGCGCACCGGCAACGGCCAGAATGGCGCCGAGAATCGGGCCGATACATGGCGTCCAGCCAAAGGCAAACGCCGAGCCCAGCACCAGCGCGCCAATACCGTGTTTGGCATTAACACCTCCGGCATCAAAGCGCGCTTCCATCATCAACAGCGGGATACGGATAATGCCTGCGTAGTGAAGGCCGAAAATAACGATAATGATACCGGCTGCCTTGGCCAGTATGGCCATATTGGAGAGCATCCACTGGCCCAGCAGCGATGCCGATGCCCCCAATACGATAAACACGAGACTGAAACCGGCAATAAACCAGAGCGACTGGATCAGGGCATGGCGGCGAGCGGAATCACCCCGATCATCGTGCTGGCGCAACTCATTGACCGATACGCCGGAAATATAGGAGAGATAGGCCGGCACCAGCGGCAAAACGCAGGGGGATAAAAATGATAACAGACCGGCCAGCAACGCTCCTGCATATGTAACTTCAATCATTCAATGCTCCATGCTTGTATCATGTCCGGTCAAAAATCCAACTTCACAGCGCCGGCGAGCCAGTCGGCATAAACATCGCTCGCCTGATATTCAGCCCAGATAATTTCGGGAGTGTCATAAGGATGAGACTCAGTCAGCCAATCCACAACAACCTTACACAGCTCCGTGCTGGTTTTGATCGTGAGATAAAATTCCTGTTCCTGCTCCACCCTACCCTGCCAGCGATAGACAGACATGCCAGGTCCGAAAATCTGCACACAGGCAGCAATGCCTGCTGCGACCAGTCCGTCGGCAAGCATGTCGGCCTGCTCGATCGAACGCACACTGGTCTTAATGACGCAGATTTTTACCATGCGCCATGATAACCTGTTCCGACACAATCGGAAGCACAATTGGCAGCATGTTGTAGAGAGAGCTCCAGCCTGCTAGAAATGACTCAAAGGGAGCAACCATGTCAGAAACCATCATGAGTACTCTGGAAGAGAACCGCAGCTTTAATCCTCCCCAGGGACACAAAGGTCATATTTCATCACTGGATGAATATTTCTCCATACACGAGCAATTCAAAAGCGATTTTGATGGAACCTGGAGAACTCTGGCTCACGAGCATCTGAGCTGGAGTGAGCCGTTCACACGCGTACTCGATCGCAGCAAAGCACCGTTCTTCCGCTGGTTTGACGGCGGCAAGCTCAACCTCTCCGAAAACTGTCTGGATCGTCACGTTGAAGCCGGGCTCGGTGATCGCACTGCGATTATCTGGGAGGCAGAAGCCGGAGAAGTGCGCCGCATCTCCTATCAGGAGCTGCTGGACGATGTCTGCAAGGCTGCCAATGTGATCAAAGAGATCGGCGTTGAAGCAGGCGATCGTGTCATCATCTATATGCCGATGATTCCGGAAGCTGCAATCGCCATGCTGGCCTGCGCCCGTATCGGCGCCATCCACTCGGTTGTGTTCGGAGCCTTCTCCCCGCAGGCGCTGCATGACCGCATTCAGGATGCAGAGGCCAAACTGGTGATCACCGCGGATGGCGGCGGCCGTCGCGGCGGCATCCATGCCATGAAACCCGGCGTCGACGAAGCCCTGTCCGGCACCTGCCTCAGCGTGCAACATGTGCTTGTCGTGCGTCATGCCGGCAATGCGATTGAGTGGAATGCCGGCCGCGATATCGACTGGCATCAGGCGCTGAAATTCCAGCCTGCTGTATGCCCGCCACTGGCAGTGGATTCGGAACACCCGCTATTCATACTTTATACCTCCGGCTCAACCGGCAAGCCCAAGGGCATCCTGCATTCGACGGCCGGTTACCTGCTGTGGGCCAGTCTGACCATGCGCTGGAGCTTTGATTTCAGGCCTGAGTCCGATCTGTTCTGGTGTACGGCCGATATCGGCTGGATTACCGGCCACACCTATTCGGTCTACGGACCATTGGCCAATGGCGGCACCACCGTCATGTATGAAGGCGTGCCGACCTACCCCGATCCGGGCCGCTTGTGGAAAATCTGTGCCGATCACGGCGTCACCATTTTTTATACAGCCCCGACCGCCATTCGCGCACTCAAAAAGGCCGGTGACGAATGGCCGAACAAACATGACCTCTCCAGCCTGCGCGTGCTCGGCACGGTCGGAGAGCCGATCAACCCCGAAGCGTGGATGTGGTACCACGATGTGATCGGCAAAACCCGCTGCCCGATTGTCGATACCTGGTGGCAGACTGAAACAGGCGGCCACATGATTGCACCGCTACCGTTTGCCACGCCGACCAAACCGGGTTCTGCCACTCTGGCGTTGCCCGGCATTGATGTGGAAGTGGTGGATGAGCACGGCAAACCGGTCAGCGAAGGCGGCGGCATGCTGGTCATTCGCCAGCCCTGGCCGGCCATGCTGCGCGGCATATGGGGCGATGATCAGCGTTATATCGACACCTACTGGAAGAAGTTCGACGGCCGCTACTATTTTGCCGGTGACGGCGCCCGCAAGGATAAAGACGGCTATATATGGTTCATGGGCCGTGTGGATGATGTGCTCAATGTGTCCGGCCACCGGCTCGGCACCATGGAGATCGAGTCCGCGCTGGCATCGCACCCGGCTGTTGCAGAAGCGGCAGTCGTCGGCCGTCCGGATGAGCTCAAGGGTGAGGCCATCTGTGCCTTTGTTGTGCTCAAATGTAAACCCGGTGATAAACTGATAGCTGAACTGCGGGTTCATGTCGCCAGAGAGATCGGCCCTATTGCCAAGCCGGATGATATTCGTTTTGCCAACAGCCTGCCGAAAACCCGCTCTGGAAAAATCATGCGCCGACTGCTGCGGGACATCGCCGCAGGGCGCGATATTACCTCTGATATCTCCACACTGGAAGATCAGTCGGTCGTTCTACAACTGCAGCAACCAGGTAAAGCTTAGGCCTCCTGCATGAGGCTGTTCTGAAAGGTCCGCATCTGTTCCGGCACCCGGTGGGCATTTTCCCGCCGGGTGCCCGCTGGTATCTGGCCGCCATTGCAATCATCTCGCTGCTCTGTGTCGCCATGCATCTTTCTATTCAGATCAATGCACAGAAACAGGCGGCAGCGTTGATTCATCAGTGGAGTGAAGAGGCCGGCATTAAAATCGGGGATGTGCGCTATCACCTGCTCAGAAACGCCCTGATCCTTCAGAAGGTAAGCCTAGAACGGGAACGGGATTCACTGACCATTGATCATATGCTTATCCGGGCCAATCCCAGACTGCTGACCGGCTCGACGCCAAAAATCGGCCGTGTCGAAATTTCCGGCTTTGATGCGGTCATCTGGAATCCCGACAGTAAAGCCGCCTGGCAGCATGACCAACGCCTGATGTCTATCTGGCACGCCACACAGTCGCTTCTGGCCGTCAACGGCTCCCTGACCCTGCATCTCAAAGATGAATTCACGCCACCGGTCAAACTAGATGCCCTCTCCGTGCAGCAGCAGATACAGAAAACGGGCCGCAGGGTTTCTGCCACGGCCCTTCTGGCCGGCGCTCCCGTGCAGTGGCAATGGCTCTCTTTTGACACCCCGAACAGCCAGAGTGAGTGGACCGCAAAAGGCAATCTCATCTGGCAGGACATAGAAAACAGTCGTATCACTGATGCTTTCGGGCTGCTGCAGACCGGCGGCCTGCTATCAGGACGGGCAGACCTGACCATCAGCAACAGCGGTGAGATCACCGTTGAGGGAGAAGCAGCGCTGAGCGGTGAGTCCGGCGCAACATCGTCCCAACAGCTTGCCTGGCAAGGCAACCTTCGGGAAGATCGCGGCTGGCAGCTCGATGTGGTGGCAAAGGCTTGGCCTGTACAGCCATGGAGCGAAAACCTGCCGCTTATTGCGGGCAATAAATTCACACGGGGATTGCTTGATGCACAGCTGCACTGGCAGCAACAGAAAGAGCAATGGAGCCTCTCCTCCGAGCAGGCCAAACTCAGTGATGTGCTATATGCCGACACCAGCCAGCCTGAACAGCATGCATGGCAATGGGAACAGATCAACCTTGAAGGTTTGAGCCTGAATTTCAGCCGTCGCAAGCTGCAGGCCTCGCGCATCAGTACAGAAAATTCCTCCATGGTCATCGGGCCGGAGCAAAACGCAGCCGCACAGCGCAGCCGCAAGCACGATAACAAACCGGGCTGGGACATCAGTGTCGACAAAATAGATATAGAAAACATGACGGTTGGACTGTCGTTGCCGCATGGCGAATTGCTCCTGCCCGCTCTTCAGGGGCGCGGCAGCTGGAGCAAATCGAACACTGTAGATTTCAACCTGCGCACCATGCAGGTCGATGCCGATTCCGCGCTGGCGCAGGATCGTGCCCCGTTTGCAGGCTGGCGTCTGGCCGGTCAGGCTGAATACAAGCATGGCGACATCAGCAAATCAGCCTTCAAGCTCACCGGCAACGATATTGATCTGGCGCGTTTGCGCCCGCTGCTGCCGCTGCAGGGAGGCGAAGGCACATCATTGAACCTTGCCGGTAAAAGTTATCTGCATATGGATGTTACGGTCACAAACGGTGAGTGGCGCGCCCGCGGCAAAGCAAGCGCTGCCGATGTGGAGCTCAACCGTGCAGGCGAGACATGGAAAGCCGAGCAGATCGAAACACGTTTCGGCCCGGTAGGCATGGGACTTGCCAGCCAGCAGATCAGCGAATTCAAAGCCGATGGCTGGCAATATATCGGTGCGCTGCAACCGCTGCCCGCCTATACAACCGCCAGCGGCCTGGAGACGTCTGACGGTGCCCTTCCGCAAGCCAGCTGGTGGAAAAATGACCTGCGTAATCTCAACTGGCAAATTGACCGGCTGACATGGACAAATGGCATGGTAAGCATCGGCAACAGCGAAGAGACCTGGATCGACCGGCTGAATATCACCATTGCACCGCTTAAATCAGGCGCGTGGTCGAGTATCAGCGCTGATGGCCGACTGGATCACGGCCAGGTCAGACTCAATGGCGATTGGTTGGCACTGGCAGATCACGAACGATTCAAGGGGCAGCTGTCGGTTGATAACAGCCTGCCGTTTTTCCTGCATGACTGGATGCATGCCTCGGGCATGCCGAGGCTGGTGCGCGGACGCCTGTCTGCACAGCTTACCGTCAAGGATGGAGCAGAGCAGAACAGTTACGACAGCCATGTGGAGATGAAGCTGGCTCGTGTTGTCGCAGATACGACAGTCTCCCCCAACGACCCCATGATCAAGCGAACCGGCTACAGTACGCCCGGGCTGATCGAGCGCTTAAGCGACAACGACAAAATCATCTCGCTGGCTTTCGATAGTCAGGGTGATTGGGATAAGCAGCCGCTGAATACAAATCGACTGGGCATCTCGATGCAGAAGGCGCTGCATCAGGCCGCGGTTGCCAAATCGGGCCGCAAAACCGGCAGCCCGGTAACAACTGCTACCCAGCCGGCACCCGTTGTCGGGACACGCATTCGTCTGCGCTCGCTGGGCCAGCTGTCGTACAATGAACGCATCCGCTTACGCAGCGTGGCCCGCAACATTTCAAAAAAACCGGGGTGGTTGCTGGATCTGACGCCAAAGTGGCCGGGGGAACAGGTGGATGATGAAACGATCAAACGCATCCGCTACACCCAGCAGCTGATCGAACGCTTTATCGCCCATCAAAAATTCCCGGCAGCAAACATTTATCCGGCCTGGCCTACAGCCAGAGATCATTCCAATGAGGTCGGTTCGATCTGGGTGATCCTGACTCCGCCTCCCCGGACACGCTGAGTTTTAAAACTGCAACTGAGCAGCCAGTTTCGCTTCAATAAACTGCGTATGATGAATGCCCAGCAGATCGGCCATGCGGCGTATGATCTGCTCTTCATAGGGGTCAACCGTGCCGTCGGCCATCGCCACAGCCCACAGTTCGGTCAGAATCTCAACACGTTCCGGCGTTGAAAAACCTTTCACCACGATGGAAGTGAACTGATGCAGATCCAGCGCTTTGTCCACCTGATCAGCAGCCTGCTCGATCAACGCATGAATCTCGCTATAGGAAAGCCCGAAGCGCTTTTCCAGTGCAACCATCATGGTGCTGTGCTCGGCCTCATCCAGATGGCCGTCCATGCGCATCACCTCAACCATCAAGGCGGCTACAGCAAGAGAAACATCATGGCCCCGTCCCTCTTTCGGGCTGGCTGCGGCGGCCTTCCACATCTGCTGAAGCTTTTTAATCATATAACACCTCTGGGTTTCAGATTCGACAACCTACTCACGCCTCTTGGCAATGTCAGGCAGCCCGTTAGGCTTGGCATACCATGCTGGCCTTCCTTCTTCTGTTTTCGATTCCCATCGGCTGTTTTGCCAGCTGGTTCGGCTGGAAGGCCTATCAGGTGGGCAAAAAAAATGTTGTCTTTGCCATGGCCTGGGTCGCATTTCTCTGTTTCGGCTCAGCCCTGCTACTTGCCGGCTGGGGTTATCTCTCCGTTAACGGCTAAAACAGAGCCTCCAGTGACAGAACCCCCGCCACAGCAATGCCAATGCAGCCATAAATACGACGACCGCCGATGAGGGGGGAAAGTCGAACTGGTTGGAGAAGAACAGCCCGCATGCACTTGCAAGAGCTGCAATCGCCACTGCCTGCAGTGCGGATCCGTTATGACCATGCCGCCAGACAGCCAGTCCGGGCATCACCAGCATGGCAAACACCAGTATCACGCCCACAGCGTAAATAGCGGGCACCACAGCCATCGCAAGGGCGCCGTAAAAGACGAGACGCCCGGGAAAGTGGTTCCCCCACTGCTGCTTCGACAAAAACAGGGCAGTCGCCCCGGCCACGGCTATAATGATCAGCTCTGTTTCATCGACACCAAGCACACTGCCAAACAGCAACTCCATCATCTGGCCTTCGGCATGCGGCAGCATCGCCAGCACCATCATGCCCAGCGAGGCTGCAAGCGCATAGAGCGCCCCCATCACAGCCTCTTTCGGCAGGTCACTCTGCTCCGGCAATAATGCCAGCAGTACCACAACGACAGCCGTGATCGCTGCCGCGTACAGCATGCCGTTGCCATCAAGTGCCATACCGATGGCATAACCGACAGCGGCCACCTGTGCCAGCGCCAGATCTATAAAGATAACTCTGCGCTGCAGTATCTGCTGCCCGAGAACCGGCAGGTAGAGCGAGACCAGCAGGCAGGCAATCAAACTAAACCATAAAATCAAGGTTGCCCCCCTGCTGCAGTTTCAAGCAGTCGTTTGATCATGGTCATATATCCATCAGCGCCCTCGCCCTCCACAGCATCGGGCATGGTGGCCACGCTCGCACCTGAAAGCGTAGCAACCCGCTTCACGATACGCCCGAGATGGTACGGCTCCACCCAGACCTGCGAGACCTTCCGTGCAGTAATCAGCGCCACCAACTCATCGAGGTGGCGGGTCGACGGTTCCACACCTGGTTTGGGTTCGATGAACCCGATCACCGGAATGGCAAAACACTCGCTGAAGTAGCGGTAAGAGTCGTGATAACTGACCACAGGCGATCCGGCTGCCAGACGGGGTTTCCATTCCTGCACCAGCGACTGCAGGCGCTTGCTGAACACGACTGCCCGCTGCCGGTAAGCATCGGCATGAACCGGATCGAGTTCGGCCAGTCGCCCGGCCAGAGCTGATGCAGCCGCTGCCACCCGTAGCGGATCCAGCCACCAGTGCGGATTACCCTCCGGATGCACATCACCCATCGAGCGGTCCACCTTTGCCATGCCCCCGAGAACCTCTACGGCATCGGAACCGGCAAAGCGCCCCGGCTGCCCCACCCGAATCCGGCTGTTACGCGAAAGCTCAACCAGCGGCGGCAACCAGCCGCCCTCCAGCGCCAGTCCTGCCGTCACCAGCAGGTCGGCATCGGCCAGGTGGCGGGCAAGGGTCGGCTTGGGCGGCACAAAATGAGGGTCCTGCCCCACTCTGGCCAATACCTGCACCTCACCATCCTCACCGGCAACGGCAGCGGCGATCTGCCCCAGTGCGGGCAGTGTGGCAACGATATGGACTTCTGCATGGGCCAGTACGGGAAACAGCAGCAGCAGGCCGGGCAGACATAATTTCAATAGTTTCATTTCAATCTCCTTGAGTCGGTTCACACTAACGATCATCGCGCGAGTCGCCCCCCCCGTATGATGAAATGTAAGCTTCATGGTGGAAGGTGACGGTTAGAGACTGCGCTTTATTTTGGAGCCATAGAGCCCGACAGCTAACGTAGCCCGCCTTGGATGACTCGTACCCCGGATTGCCTCTATAAGAGCGAATGTTAAAAGGGCCGTTGGCGATTTCACATTGCCCTCAGGCTGATCATCCTGGCAACCGCCACCTTCCAATCTCAAGGATAGCGAGAAGGAGGAAAAATGGAACTCAGAGCGATATA
>MNWZ01000135.1 GCA_001871925.1 Zetaproteobacteria bacterium CG1_02_53_45 | reverse complement strand
ACGCAGTTAAAATCCAGATCATTATCGCCATGATTGCATACCTGTTATTGCATCTGGTGAACAAGGCAGTCAACTCAAGCCTAACCCTTCAACAACTCGCAAGATTGGTCTCAGTTAATCTCATGCAACGAAGAGATATCCTCGAATTAGTGATGAAACTTTCGCCCCTGCCAAAACGGCAACGAACCCGAAATTTAAACCAACTGAGCCTGATCAATGCTTAACCGGACAGCAGTGATACCCAGCATAACATTCTGCATGAACAGGCACTGATTCATTCAGCACCACAGCCCAACCTGATCATGACAACACAAGACAATACGCTTGACTTATTAGCTTATTATAATACTTTTAACCTTTCAGGAACCAAGACCACCCAAGAACAGAGGCCTATCGAGGGAACAATGGACGATCAAACACTTTCAGAAGCATACGCAAGATTCGAACAGGAAGATGCCGAAGTACGTCAAAAAGTAGCCGCCACCAAACGCATCCAGAATATCATATGGGTAATCTGCATTGTTCTTGCAGCCATATTTTTCGGTGGACTCGCTATGGGTCAAATTTACTACCAGATGACACTCGAAGAGCTGTCCATTGATGCCCTGCCAATCCTGATGGGTACGACACTGCTGATCACAACCGGTTACGTTGTTTTTATCCTGCTCTACTTCGCCAGTGTGCGGGTAATCTATCATTCACATAGTGTCATTCACCCAAGACTGAATGACTTTTTACACCCGGATGAACAGCGCCCGTTTCACTGGCACAGCTATTTCAGAAAACACACCACTGACATTGAGATGCAAAGCAAAGGTGCAGCAACCGTGATTACTATCAAGATCATCAAAATCACGACTCTTTTTATACTCATTCTCGCCTGCCAGTTTTCCTGGATGCATCTGCTGGAGATCAGCGGCAAAGAGATGCTCGACGAGTATTACGCTTTCCTGGGGTTGGTGGATTTAACGCTGTTCTCAAGCATAGTACTGTTCGTTGTTGTGCTCCTTGCTGTTCGCGTTGGCGCACTGGGCAGACAGAAACAGCGTATTGCCGATTCAGCACACCGTCCGCCAGCTGACCAGTGAGCAATCAGACACCAATGATTTAAAGGCACTGATTTATTCAGTGCCTGCCGTATAACTACTGCTGCGGACTTGCTGTAACAAACCTCGAAGATAGGCTTCGGCCCAATCTGGCTAGCAACGAGGATTTTATGAACGAAGCTACGACACCCGGCGAATTACAGCAGTTTCTTGAAGAGAACAGCCAAATCTACAAGAAGGTTCTCCTGCTCAAACGCCTGAAAAATATCATCTGGCTAATGCTCTGGCTGCCCACCATCGCCATGACTTCATACATCGCCTACAATCACACCACGATGGATCCGCAGGCGCTGGCAGATCTGGCTATTCCGCTATTGAAGTGGGGAGGCCTGGTTTGCACGATCATCTATCTTGCCTACATCGTACTGCACGTCCCAGTGGTTCGCGCCATCTATCATGCCAAAAGTGTCGTTTTTCCGCGCTACAACGCAGCGGCATCAGAGCAGGAGCAGAAAACATTTCAGTGGCAGGCTTATTTCTACAGGCCGGAGCGTAATATCCCCGGCGGCAATACAACTGCATTCATTCTGGGCGCCAAAGTCGTATCCCTCTTTCTGCTGATCATCTTTTATCAGTTTTCATGGATTCATGCGCTTGACCGAATCGGTGTGGCATTAAATAATGAACATTACTCATTCATGGGCTTTATCGATTTTGCCCTGTTCTCATCCCTGATTCTTTTCGCCGTTGTCCTGATTTTCACCCGCGTCTCCTCACTGGCAACAAAAAAGAGGTGAATTCCTTGCTGCAATGAGACACAGACGTCAGTCTGCGCCGCCATGGCAGCTCTCTCCTTTGAAATTCTGGCTAAAGACGAATCGGGTTATGCCCGTCGTGGTCGCATGCAATTGCCGCATGGCGTTGTGGAAACACCTGTTTTCATGCCTGTTGGTACACAGGCGACGGTAAAAAGCCTGACGCCGGCCGACCTAACCGATGATATCCAAGCCAGCATTATTCTTGGCAACACCTATCACCTGATGTTGCGCCCCGGTGCCGATCTGGTTGAAAAGATGGGGGGGTTGCATAAATTCATGGCCTGGGATCGTCCGATCCTCACCGACTCCGGTGGCTTTCAGGTCTGGTCACTGGGTGAGTTGCGTAAAATCGAAGCACACGGTGTACGTTTCCGCTCCCATATCGATGGCAAAGAGGTATTTCTCGGCCCCAAAGAGAGCATGGAAATTCAGCGCCAGTTAGGCAGTGATATTGTCATGGCCTTTGACGAGTGCACCCCCTACCCGGCCACCTATGAGGAAGCTGAAAAGTCGATGTTGCTCTCCATGCGCTGGGCAGCTGAATGCCGCAAGCATCTGCCGGCCAATGAGACCCAGGCGCTTTTCGGCATCGTACAGGGCGGCATGTATCCCGAACTGCGGCTGCAAAGCCTTGAGGCGATCTCAGCCATCGATTTTGAAGGCATTGCCATCGGCGGATTGTCGGTTGGTGAACCCAAGGAAGAGATGATGGCCATGATGGATGCACTGGCACCGCATCTGCCGCAAGACAAACCGCATTATGTCATGGGTGTAGGCACACCGGATGATCTGATCGAAGGCATCGATCGCGGCATCGACATGTTTGACTGTGTTATGCCAAGCCGGAATGCCCGCAATGGCACCCTGTTTACTGATGATGGCAAGATCAACATCAAAAACCTCAAACACTTCGATGATGAACGTCCGATCATGGAAACGTGTAACTGTTACACCTGCAAGAACTTTTCACGCGCTTACCTGCGCCATCTGTATATGGCGAAAGAAATATTAAGCTCAAGGTTGAATACCTTGCACAATCTTCACTACTATTGCGATCTTATGCGCCGGGCCAGAACTGCGCTTGAACAGGGAAACTGGCCGGAATTCCGCGACCGGTTTTTACAACGCTACCGTAGTGAACTATAATCCACCGAACTTTTTTCAGGAGCTATACCCCACATGAAATCAACACTCTCTTTTTCACTCGCAGCTTTTGCTTCTGCGATCACCTTTATCACACCGGCTTATGCTGAAGCTGCAGCAGGTCAGGATAGCGGTTTTGCCTCACTGATCCCGCTGTTGCTGATTATGGTTATTTTTTACTTCCTGCTTATCCGTCCGCAGCAGAAGAAGCTGAAAGAACACCGCAACCTTGTTGATGCCCTGCAGAAGGGTGACAAGGTCCTTACCGGTGGCGGTGTATTCGGCAAGGTCACCGAAGTTAAAGATGATATCGTCAAGGTAGAAATCGCCGATGGCGTCGTGATCAAGGTGAAACGCGATACCGTTGCCGGCCTGACCGAGTAAATCAGCCAATACCAAGTTACGTTTTTAAAGGATTTCATACATGCATAGCTTTCCACGCTGGAAAAACTGGTTAATTCTAACCATCCTGGTCGTATCCCTGATGGGGGCGCTGCCAAATGTCATGACACCGCCATCCTGGTGGCCGTCTGCCCTGAGCAACCCGATGAGTCTGGGTCTGGACCTGAAGGGCGGCATTCATCTGGTACTCGATGTGGATGTGGATAAAGCTGTGGCACACGGGGTTGAAGAAGATATTGACTCGGCCCGCCAGGCACTGCGCAAGGAGAAGATCCGCTACCGCAACCTCTCGGCTGAAGGTAATATACTGACTGTTGCCATTAAAGATGCCGGCGACATGACGGCAGCAGGCAAGGTGCTGGCCGAGTCATTCAACACCTATACGATCAGCGAAAGCGGCGATAATACATTCACCCTGACCCTGAAAGAAGCTACCGCCGAAGAAACACGCAAGTTTGCTGTGGATCAGGCCATTGAAGTGATTCGCAACCGTATCGATGCGCTGGGCACCACAGAGCCTATCATCGTCAAACAGGGCGAGCGCCGCATTCTGGTGCAGATTCCCGGCTTTGAAGACAGCGCCCGCGCCAAGGATCTGATCGGCCGCACGGCACAGCTGGAGTTTAAGCTGGTGGATGAAAAAGGCAGTCTTGATAAGGCTCTGTCGGGGCAATTGCCGCCGGGTGACATTATCATGTACGGCCCTGAACAGACCCGTAACGGCCAGAGCTATCGTCAGCCCTACCTGCTGAAAAAGCACACCGAGCTATCAGGCAGTGAAATTGCCGATGCACGCGTTTCCATCGACTCCCGCTTTAATGAATATGCCGTAACACTGAAGTTCAACAGCAAGGGTGCACGCAAGTTCGACAAGCTGACCGAAGCCCATGTCGGAGAACGGTTTGCCATCATTCTTGAAGGCACCATCAACTCCGCTCCGGTGATCCGCGAACGTATTGCCGGCGGTAGCGCCCAGATTACCGGCAGCTTCTCTCCGGAAGAGGCCCATGATCTGGCCATCATCCTGCGTGCAGGTGCCCTGCCGGCCCCTGTAAAAGTGGTTGAAGAGCGTTCCATCGGCCCCAGCCTTGGTCAGGACTCGATTGATCAGGGCATGAATTCGGTCATCATCGGCTCGATTCTGGTACTGATTTTCATGGCTGTTTATTACCGCATGTTCGGGCTCGTTGCCAATCTGGCACTGGTATTCAACATGCTGCTGATTCTGGCTGCTATGAGCATTATCGGCGGCACCCTGACGCTGCCGGGTATCGCAGGTATCGTTCTGACCATCGGTATGGCGGTGGATGCCAACGTACTGATCTTTGAACGTATACGAGAAGAGTTGAAGCTGGGTAAAACACCGTTAGCTGCTATTGACGGCGGTTACGATAAAGCCCTCTCCACCATCGTGGATGCCAATATCACCACACTGATTGCAGCCATCGTACTGTTCCAGTTTGGTTCCGGGCCGGTCAAGGGCTTCGCCATCACCCTCTCCGTAGGCATTCTGGCATCCATGTTTACCGCCATTACTGTTACCCGTGCCATCGTGGCCCTGTCGACTGCCAAACGCAGCCGCATTGAAAAACTGAGCATTTGAGGCCCTGATATGCAACTGATTAGTTCCGACCACCATTATGATTTCTTCGGCAAGCGTAAAATCGCCTTTGTCATCTCTGCAGTCATGCTGCTTGTTTCGCTCGGTGCACTGGCTAGCAAAGGGCTTAATTTCGGTATCGACTTTACCGGCGGTACGCTGGTCGAAGTAAAATTCGATAAAGCACCGGCTATTGGTGATGTGCGCGCAGCTATCTCTCCCAAGGGTTATGGCAATGCCATGATTCAGGAGTTCGGTTCACCTGAAGAGATTCTGATCCGCGTACAGAACAATGATGCTGAAAGCTCCTCTACCATCAGCAATGCCATCCTCGATGGACTGGGCGAAGCATTCACGGCCGATGCCGTTGAAATGCGCCGTGTTGAGTTCGTCGGCCCGCAAGTCGGGGAAGAGTTAACCCGTGCAGGTATTATGGCTGTGCTTGTCGCCATGCTGGCTATTCTGGTTTATGTCACCTTCCGTTTTGAGTTCCGCTTCGCACTCGGCGCCGATATTGCGCTGCTGCATGATATTACCATCGTGCTCGGCCTGTTCTCTCTGACCGGCAAAGAGTTCACACTACCGGTGATTGCAGCGCTGCTGACCGTGATCGGTTACTCGCTGAATGACACTATCGTGGTGTTCGACCGCATTCGTGAAAACCTGGCCGCCAACCGCAAACGCAAAACACCTGAAACTGAAGTTGATGTGGTCAATGGTTCGATCAACCAGACGCTTTCACGCACCATCATGACATCATTGACTACCCTGCTGGTGGTCCTGGCCCTGTTCCTGCTCGGCGGCGAAGTAATCCACGATTTTGCCTTTGCGCTGATCGCCGGTATCCTTGTCGGTACCTACTCTTCCATCTACGTCGCCAGCCCTGTCATGCTCTCGCTGGCAGGCCGGTTTAAATCAAACGATGACGAGATCAAAGAGATGGAAGCCAGGCCCTGACTGTTTTGCAGACCGGTAATCAGTCGTGAAGGGAGATATCAGTCCGCTGCTTGCTGCAGGAACCCTGCTGTTTACCGCTTATGACGATCACGAAATCAAGCTGAATCATACGAAATACCACACCGGCCTGAGCATTCACAGCGGTGTGGTTACTGCTCCCTGGGGGCCGGAACGTTTCAGTGAACTGAACATTGATGACCTGTCTGCTTTTACACAGTCAGCCCCTGAGGTACTGATCCTCGGCACAGGCCGCCAGACTTTGTTTGCCAGTCCCGAGATCATGGCATTTATGGCAGAGCAGCATATCGGCTTTGAATGCATGGACAGTCGTGCCGCTGCCCGCACTTATAATATCCTGGTAGCAGAAGGTCGCCCTGTATCGATTGCCCTGCTTTTACCCGGTGCAAGGAATTAGGAATGTCGATCATGGCACATTATGAACTCTCAATAGAAACCCACTTTTCAGCCGCGCACAGCCTGCGTGATTATCCGGGTGACTGTGCCCGTCTGCACGGGCACAACTGGCATGTGAAGCTGTATGTGGAGTGCGAGCAGCTGGATGAACTGGGCCTCGGCATTGATTACAAAATCATGAAAACCGAGCTCAAAGAGGCGCTTACGCCCTGGGATCACTATAACCTCAACGACGTCGCACCATTCGATGTCATCAATCCGTCCAGTGAAAATGTAGCCTGCGAGCTATATAAAGAGATGAGCAACCGACTGGATAATGATCGACTGCGTGTATCACGCGTGGAAATATCCGAGACCTGCACTGCCAAAGTCACTTACTGGCCATAAAAAAAACGGGCCCGAAAGGGCCCGTAAATATTACAACAAATGTTGCTTAGCTCTGGCACTCGCCTCTGAACAGACAAGGACTAACTGCACAATTTGTAATGGTCATGAAGCAAGGGGCATTGCCCTCAGTAACCTGAATGGCATGAACCAGTTCAGTCTTCTTGTATTTGGAGAGACCTTTCATTCCGAGTTCACCAGCCTTGGCCAGCAAATCGCTCTTCTTTATTTTTTTGTGTGTGCTCATGGTTTTATCATCCTTATTTTTGATTAACTCGAACGATAGTCAGCCACTACCTCTATGCAAGAAGAAAAATATTCATTTTCAGTGATTTATGTGTTTTTGACACACACAAATCCATGCTGCATATATTCGTCAGATGTCAAGGTGGGCAACGCTCACCTGTTCGCCCCATAAATGGGCCAGCGCATCTGCAGAATTCAGTCCACTGCTCCAGAATCGGGTCTGTCCCGCCCCCCCGCCATCTGCCAGCAGATCGCGCATTTGCAGTTGCCTCTCCAGCTCTCTGGCAATAGCAGCGCCGGTGTCAATAATTACCACGGATTCACCAACCATCTCCTGAAGAACGGGCATGATAAACGGATAATGCGTACAGCCGAGCACCAGCGTATCCACATGCTTTTGCAAAAGCGGCTGCAGATACTGCTCCAGCAGGCTGAGTAAGCGCGGAGAAGCAAGCTCACCCTTTTCAATCTCCTCAACCAGACCCGGACAAGGCTGCACAACCAGTTCGGCATGCTCCGCATAACGCTGTTGCAGCAGCTTGAACTTATTACTGTTTGCCGTTCCGCTGGTGGCCAGAATCCCGACCACGCCGGAAGTGGTTCTGGCCACTGCAGGTTTTACTCCCGGTTCCATGCCGATCACCGGTATGCTGCAGGCATCCCTGAGTCGATGCACTGCAGCTGCAGTAGCAGTATTACAGGCAACAACAATGGCCTTGCAGTGCTGCGCGGCAAGAAATCCGGCAATTTTCACGCAGCGCTCTTCAACAACAGCTTCCGGCTTGCACCCGTAAGGCATAAAAGCTGAATCAGCCACATAGATCAAATCCTCAGCCGGCAACAGCTGATGAATATGTTTGAGGACAGTCAGCCCCCCCACCCCGGAGTCGAATACACCTATTGGCTCTCTTCTTTGCATTAACCTCTAACCTCATTCGGATATGACACAAGCTATGCTACACAGCTTTCAAATCCATACACATGCAAGATATTTCAGACTTGCTACACACCAGACCTTCTGGCAGAGTCGAATTGTGAACAGCGATCCCCACCTGTGGCTGAAAGACCATGGCGATTATCTTTATCGTTATGCTCTCTCCCGCCTGCATAATGAGGATCTGGCTTCCGACATGTTGCAGGAAACACTGTTGGCCGGCTGGAGGGGATTTGAAAACTTTGCCGGCCAGTCATCCATCCGAACCTGGCTTGTCGGTATTTTAAAACACAAAATCATCGACCACATCCGTCTGGATATCCGCAACCGCAAGCTGGCCGAATCGGTAGAAAATGACCCGACATCGGCTTACTTCAATGAAAACGGCAGCTGGAGTGAAGCGCCATCAGCATGGCAGGACAATCCGGAAGAGCTGTGTCAAAGTGAACAGTTTCATGCCGTACTTGAAAGCTGCATCGGTAAACTGCCGGAAAAACAGCAGATCGTCTTTCGCATGCGCGACATCACCGGGGATGATAGTGACACCATCTGTAAGAGTTGCGACATGACTTCGACTCATCTGCATGTCCTGCTGCACAGGGCCAGACTTGCACTGAGAATGTGCCTGCAGTGGAACTGGTTTGGAGAAGGAAGTCGCTCATGAAACATGCATGCAAGGAGATCAGCCGTCTGGCATCAGACAGCCTGGACCGCAAACTTGGCCTTTGGGAAAAGTTAAAATTTCGCATGCATCTATTTATATGTGTCAACTGCAGAAACTGTGACAACAACCTGAAACTGATCAGGAATGCCCTGGATTTGATAGAGAAAACAAAGTACGGCCAGGCACGGCTCTCGGATGTTCAGCGGGATCAGCTACATCAAACCCTGAAGAAAAATACCGGCTGCTGAACCAGCACTGCTCAGAACTAACGGCTATAATCTGCCGGTAACCTTTTCAGGCAAGACAAGGCTCCAGATATGAAATCCGAAAACAGAACTCCTGGTCTCATGCCTGTCACGTTCCGCAATACTTACCTTGCGGTCAGAATGAAAGTAGAGCCTTCCATTTGCCGCAATAGCAGCCCCGCCATCTTTCGCTTCATCATATGTTATACGGGTCAAATTACGTCCATCATGGTGAATCATCCAGATATCCCAGTTGGTCTTGCTGCCACTCTCCATTCTGATGTCACCGCGATTGGAGGTAAATGCGATCCACTCGCCGTCGGGACTCCAGGTCGGCTGTACATCGGTACTGTGATCATTGGTCAACTGCACCAGTTCCGTGCCATCCACATTCATCATAAACAGGTGCCAGCTTTGGTTTACCTGCATTGAAAACACTACTTTATTACCATCCGGTGAAAGGGCCGGATTAATGCCGGCGGCCAGCCCGTTCGCCACCCCGGACTTCTGGATATGCATCAACCGCGTCTCGGCACTGTCGGTCTGCCAGTTGGAGAAACTTAATCTCTCCGGTTTGCCTTGTTGATACGGTGTCTTTTTTTCCACCAGATTCACAGCAATCACACTGCCGTCATGCAAAACCACCGGTTGAATAAACTTCCCCGTCAAACGATGCAGCCGCGTAACCGCGCCCTGACTATCAGCGGCTTCGGCCCAGATGCCCAGATCACCACCACGCTCGGATAAAAAGACGGCCTGCTTGTTGCCATACCAGGCAAATGAGCCGGTAGCCATCACATCATCTGTGACAATATTCAATTCATCACCATTTTCTAACAGGCGACGGCTCACAACCGCTTTATTCCGCTTGCCTGAATTCACCAGAAGGTACCTGCCATCCGGAGAAATCTTGGGGTACATCTCAAACTCGCCATCTTCAAGTGTAAGCAATGTAGCTTCTTGCGGGACGGCGTCCCGGCTTACATTTGCAGAATCCCTGGCACGGGAAACATCATCCAGCCAGTCGAGCAGATCCTCCGCACAGGCAGGTGATGCCAGCAACAGCAGCGCTATAAGCGACAGGCGGTGAATCATTTTTCTACCCGCAGCACAGATCTCATCAATGTAACTTCAACTGCCAGATATTCCAGGTGGAAGAGGTAGCAGACTGAGGATTCTGAAGGTCCCGGTTGGAGTGAAAAACAACCGTCTGGCTATCCAGCCACGCCGGGCCGCCATCGGTAGCACTTCTGGCATTGGTCAATCGTTGAATGCCATTGTTCGCGATGTTTAACATATAAATAGAGGTATTGCGTACATCGCCCGCCGAGTCGCTGTTGGAAACAAACACCAGCTTTTTGCCGTCAGGGCTCCATGCCGGCTCAAACTCACCATAGGGTGAACTGGTCAACTGTGTGAGGTCACCGCCATCAATGTTCTGCATCCAGATATCATAGTTACCTTTGGTTTCGCGTACAAAGGCAACCTTGCTGCCATCCGGTGAAATCGCGCCATTAAATGCATTGGGGATCATCACCAACTGACTGTTCTTGCGCGCAAAGGTAAACAGCACAGGGGCTTCAAAGTCATTAGTCACACCGGCTTTTGTGGCTTTATAAGCGACTTTCTGACGAAAATTGTCCGAGTTATAAGTTCGCCACTGCTGACCGAGCAACTCCCAATGTGAAGGACTGGCAAACTCGTTCATCATCTGGTTATAACGCAACTTCTGAAAGGTGGAATCAAAACACCAGACCTGACCATTACTGGAAGCATTCAGGTGATACGGAGACATACCGCCTCTGTAGGTCGCCATGTTACCAATGGAAACATGACCATCGCCACGCCCCTGCCACATCCAGGCTGAAGTCGGCCCCATGCGATTACTGACATAACCGATAGAACCATCGGCAACAGCAACGCCGTAACGCATATCATCAATCATGGTCAGCGGTTTTAAACTGTAAGCCCCTGAGTCAGGCGACTCCTTGGATACACGCAATACGGAGTAATCTCCCCCTTTGCGCTGGGCATAAACCATAAAGTCACCGGCGACAGACGGGTATACACTCTCCACACCTTTCACTGCAACGAGCGGCGTCACGGGGTAGTTCGCCTCCTCAGCCGCAGCAAGGTTTTTTGCCTGCACGCCTTGAATCGAAAGCAGCAGTGCCGCAGAAACAATAACCAGATTCCTGACCTTCATGAAGACTCTCCTTGCTGTGTTGCGTTAGCCGATCATGTGCAAAGTAAATGGTCGGTTTTCCGACAAGCGATACGCATTATACAGTCACACACACCCTGTGCTCAAGTTAATGAAACTTCATGCAAAATTAATTAGACCAATGCATCGCGAAATGACATCACTCCAGAGTAAAGGATTAGATTTTCCCCTCTGATTTCAAATCGTTAAGCAAGTCTTCATAACTGACCACAGGTTCATAATCCTGTGCTTCGAAAGCTTCCAGATTCTTCTGATCTTCTGCCAGCAGACTCTTTACAGCCTCATTCACAACATCGGAAATAGAGCGGTTGGTGCCGGCTGCTTTCAGACGCAGCGCCTTATGAATATTCTCATCAAAATAGATGGTGGCCTGCTTGGCCCTGGACTGGTCCATAATTTATCCCTCGCACAGACAGCTTAGTGGAGCCACTTGCAAAAGTCTGAGATAGATTGAAGGGCAACATCTCAGCAGTTGGATTTACTGTTTCAACTTTTGTTTCACCCGCATATTTCTTTCAGGAGTAGTCGTTTCCCAGCGTTTTTCGGTTTTCAGGGCGAGCAATGCGATGGCATTCATATCATGATGCCTTTTGACGCTTCGGGTTTGGTGTATAGGCAGGTCATTGAATCATGCGCATAAACTGATCTGCCGTAAGAGCCAGAATGCCGAACATCAAATGACACATCGCCTTGG
>MNWZ01000039.1 GCA_001871925.1 Zetaproteobacteria bacterium CG1_02_53_45 | reverse complement strand
GGCGATGTGTCATTTGATGTTCGGTATCCTGGCTCTTACGGCGGACCAACTCATGCGTATGATTCAATAACCTGTCTATACGCCAAACCTGAAGCATCAAAAGGCATGATGATATCAATGCCATGGCATGGCTCGCCCTGAAAACCGGAAAACGCCGGAAAAATAACTCAACCTGGAGAAACCCGCAGGAAGAACGAAAATTAAAACGATAAATCCAACGGCTTAGGCGCTGACATTCAATTTTACTCCGACTTTTGCAAGTGGCTCCAGAGAACGGCCTTTTCAAGGATGCAGCATTTCGATCAGAAGATGGAGTGATGACCCCACGCTTGGGTACCACTATCCAGTTTTACCAGATACCAGTCACCTTTCTCTTCGAGCTTGGTTACATAATCACCCTGTTTGATGCGGGATACAATCCTGGACTTGCCGTTGGGCGCACTACGAACATTCCCTACGCCAACTGAAACCTGCAGACGTGGAGCAAACACGGTTTTGTATACCCATGCAACCGTACCATTTGCAAGTTTGACCTGATACCAGCCCATCTGCTCATTCAGCTTGGTCACCACATCACCCATTTTTACACGTGCAACAAGTTTGCCATCATTTTTCGGCATGTTCCGCGCATTACCCACATGAGCTGTTACCTTGAGTTTCTGTCCGATCACAGTTTCTGGTTCTGCCACTTTGGCCACAGGTTTAATCTCGGGTGTATCATCAAGCAGAGATTCAACTTTCGAAACGGTGCTAGCTGTAGCCAGAACAGGCGCTGCTGCTTCTATCGGCTCAGCGCTGCCTTCTTCGACAGCTGCTTCCTGTTCAATCGCCTTGCTCTCTTCAACTGCAGTGGCTGCCAACTCAGTCGCATCGGACTGTTCGAGCGCAAGCGCTTCAGGTTCTGCTACAACAACCGGTTCCATGGTCACAGGCATCGAGGCAACAGCACCGGCTTCTGATTCAAGCTGTATTACAGCCGTTGTTTCAACTGCTTTATCGACCGTATCCAGCTGGGCTTGCGGAAAGAAGAACCACAACAGGCCTGCAGCAACGGCCGTAGCGAGCAACGATTGTTTAACGACATAGGAAGTGGAACGTTTTTGATTCATGATGCCATTGGCCTGTTTGATGTTATAGGTCTTGAATTCCTTTTCCAGCAAACGCATGGCTTTTTCAGCCTCAATGTCAGCCTCATCGGTTTGCGCAAACAGAACGGCAGCCTCTTCATCGCTTATCTCGGAAACAGCGGCAAGTTGTTCAGCCTTTTTGCTTTCAATCAATGTATCAATCTGCTCTTGCAGATTGGCCATAAACTGGGCCAGCTTATCTTCAAGCCTGTCGCCTTCGCGCAAACTGCCAAGCAGCGCACTTTTTTCCTGGCTGATCAGCTGATCGATCTGTTTAACAATGTTCGTCTTCTGGCTCATATCTAGCACTCTTCCCGTAAACTTGGCTTACCGGCGTAATACTATAGGAGTGCAATCAAATAAAATGTGATCTGCGCAACAAAACATCTACCGCCTCATGCAGTGGAAACTCCCTGAAGAGACCCGCAAATAAGCCCGGGCTTAAAATATAGAGTAGTGCGCCCAGGCCAGAGTATCTTTAATGCGAACCTGCAGCCAGTCGCCTTCACGTTTAAGCGTAAGGACTTTAGTGCCCTGCTTCAGCCGGAACAGTACTTCCGCAGCGGAATTCGGTTCACTTCTGACATTGCCTAATTTGACAGTGACGGTCAGCACCTTTGCCTCAATCACTTCAGTTGCAACCGGTGCAACCAATGCAGGCGTCGGCATTAAGGCTTCAACATCGGATACCTGTTTGGCAGTCAATGCAGGTTCCGGGTCGGTTTTTCCGGCAAACAGACTATGATGCGCCCAAGCCTTGGAACCATCAGGCAGTCCTACCAGATACCAGTCGCCCTGTTCACCTGTCATCTCAACAACATCGCCCTGTTTCAATCTGGTAACAACTGCAGCGCTGCTGCTGGCTTCACTTCTGGCATTTGCGACATCGGCAGTGACGGTTAACTCAGGCAAAATGATCACTGCTTCTTTTATCTCAGGCCCTGCAGCAGGCTCAGGCAACGCTGTAGCAAGCATCTGCCGGGATTCAGGAGTCTCATCGACCAGCACCCCCTCCTGTCCGCTTACAAGCTGTTCCGGAGGAGATATGATGGTAGCCGCGGGCCAGGAAAACCATACTGCGGCAACGATAACTGCGGCGGCACCTATCCATAAACCTGAACGCTGTTTAGCAGAACCTGCCGCTTGAACTGAGCTTGCGCTGGCGCTTTCAGCAGCTTTCTGCTGAACCTCGGCAGGCTGTTCTTTAATCACATTATTAATCTCAGGCCGTTTCTCTGGTGCCGGTTTTACACCATCAGCCGGGCTTGCAGTCTGTTTTGCGGCAGTTGCTTTGGCAGTTTTTTGCCTGCGAGCCGACATCTCAAATGCATCCATCTGCTTCTGCAGATCGTCAACAAAATGATCCAGCCGGTGTTGGCTGTCAGGCGTATACTCAGCGTTCTGTACAGCAAGACCGGCTGCATTTTCAGCTTCGATAAACTCATCAAGTTTTCTTTGCAAAGCATCAAACTCATTGATTTTTTCATTATTTATTACTTTCATATTCCCTGCCGGTTTATGTGAGTTTCTCATGAGTCCCCTTCCAGATTGCGTCGCCGCTGCGCGCGAAACAGTGTATTCAAACAGAGGCGGCAAACCGTGAGTCAACTCACACGGGAGTGCAGCCTTTGGCCAACCCATCGCGCGCCGTGCCATCGCCTCGCTACATCAAACCCCGGTATTTGAAGGAACAGTAAAGCATCCGGTTCCAAGCACAATATCTGATATCTTCCGGCTGCGGCGCAATGCCTGGACACCAATCCGGCAAACGCTGATCGCACACGAATTTCACCAATCTGTGTTGAAGCTCTTCCCCGTTCACCTGAACAAGCGAACAAAGCGCAATAAAAAATGGCGACTTCTTTTACACAGGCTTTCACACGCGCCCTTTAAAACCATAAGCATTCACTATATGTTTTATGGTCGCTTTTCGGGCATATATCATAGTCAGGCGTGATGTGGATCAATGGATTTAGTTAATTTTTTTGGGTTGGCAATATTTGCCATATTAGCGCTGTCGCTTTTGTCATTCACAATCGATGCAATAAAAAGATCATCTTCCCGTTCAAAGATAACAGTGATGATTGTGATACTGCTCATCCTGACAAGTGTAATTATCGTAACGGGATACCCGCTGATATTCGCATAAGGATACCTGTATTATAACCAGATACGAGACCAGATGAAAAAAGGCACCTGCATTTCTACAGGTGCCTTTTCGTATATGGTGCGCCCAGATGGACTCGAACCATCGGCCCACGGATTAAAAGTCCGCTACTCTACCAACTGAGCTATAGGCGCACTGCCCAGAGGCATGCCTCTGTTGCGGCGCGAAGTTTGCGAATTTATGCCGCCATGTCAAACCCTTTTCTTGCAGAGGCATATTCAGCCATTGCAGCATGGCAGTGGAACTTTACAATCGGCGCATGATCTATCGACCTGTTCCCGACTATCACATGCATACGCCACGCTGTAATCACGCGACCGGAAACGTTGCAGACTATGCCAATGCAGCCATTGCTGCGGGGCTGCATGAAATCGGCATGTCCGATCATTCACCGATGCCGGCCAGTTATGACAAACCCTGGCGCATGGATCGCAGCGAGCTCCCCGATTACCTGCAGGAAGTCGAACAGGTGCGTGATGCAGTGTCCGGGCAGTTATCCCTGCGCGTCGGACTGGAAGCAGACTTTCATCCGGGTACAGAAGCCTATGTTGCAGAAATGATTGCGTCCTATGCATGGGATTATGTGATCGGCTCGGTCCATTATATCGGCGATTGGGGCTTTGATAATCCGGACACCATCCAGATTTGGGACACATGGAAAATCGAAGACGCCTACTGCGCCTACTTCAAACTCGTGGAGCAGTCGGCTTTATCCGGCCTGTTCGATATCATTGGCCATCCCGACCTGATCAAAAAGTTCGGTCACCGGCCACCGGCTGGCTCGCAACGAGTCAATGAAGCTATCGAAGCCATGTTGCAGGCAGTGAAACAGGCTGATGTAGTACTGGAGATCAGTTCGGCGGGGCTGAGAAAGCCTGTTGGCGAGATTTATCCGCATATCAATATCGTTCAACGCGCTGCTGAGCTGGGCATTCCCTTCTCTTATGGTTCTGATGCGCATGCGCCAAACGAAGTCGGTCACGGCATGCATGAATGCCTGAGTATGCTGGAGTCCTTCGGTATCCAGAAAATCGCCAGCTTCAAACAGCGCCAGCGTACGATGGTGGCCATACAACATGCCTGAGATTTCCAAAAAACAGCACGCAGTACTGATTACCGGCGCTTCCGGTGGTTTCGGCCTTGAGTATGCCAGGCAGATCGAACCGCAGGGTTACCGCCTGATTCTGCACGGCCGCGACAAGCCGCGCCTGCAAATGACACTGGACAGCCTGAAACATCCCGAGCGCCATAGCCTGCTGCTTGCTGACCTGAATATGAAAGATGGCATCTCGACTCTACTGGAGGCGCTCAAGGATGAAACACTGGTGGGACTGGTGAATAATGCCGGTTTCGGCATCTGGGGCTCGTTTGAAAAAACCGGCATCGTGCCACAGATCGATGTCATTAAAACCGACCTGAAAGCACCGATAGAAATCGCCCATGCCTTGTTGCCGGTATTGCTGAAAAACAACGGTTTTATCATTAATGTATCATCACTTGCAGGTGAAGCGCCTCTGCCCTACATGAGCACTTATGCAGCAGCCAAGGCCGGGCTGACTTTCTGGAGCGAAGCGTTAAGAACAGAGCTTGCCGGAAAGCTGCGTGTGGTCACACTTGCTCCCGGTCCGTCACCGACAGGTTTCCGTGAAGTCTCGGGCATGCCACCGGGTCCGGGCAGTTTTTTTCGTACGCCCATCCCGTTAATTGTTGCGGCATCGCTTGCAACCCTGCATAGCGGTGGTGGTTTCTGCGTGCCGGGTTGGCGCCATAAGTTGCTGTTTACACTGCAAAAAATAACGCCGCGCGCCATTGCTCTGCAGCTGATGAAAAATCACCTGCAGCCCTGAAAAAACCGCAGAATAGTCGCATTCTGTTGAGGCTGGAGAATTCTCTCCACTTTCGCTAGTCTGCGCCTCCTTTTTGCTCTCCGGGGGAGTAAGGGAAAAGAAGCTGTTGAATCGATGTTTCCAGCATTCCGATTTACATACATTGTGGCGCCGGGTCTGCCAGGTATGCGAATCATATTTGTGAGGTTAGTAGTATGAATATGTCACATCCCAGTGTGAATGGAAAACCTGTTAAGCAGGGTCTATATGATCCGAAAAATGAACATGATGCCTGTGGCGTAGGTTTTGTCGCGCATATCAAAAACAGGAAAAGCCATGATATTGTTGAAAAAGGCCTGGAAATTCTTGAGCGCCTGACCCATCGCGGTGCTGCCGGTGCTGATCCGCGTGAAGGCGATGGCGCAGGCATTCTGCTGCAGATTCCTCATCAGTTTTTTGAAGCGGTGACTGCCGATCTCGGCTTCGTGCTTCCGGCTGAAGGCACCTACGGCGTAGGTATGATCTTCTTCCCTCAGGATGAGTCCTATCGCAAAAGCTGCCAGAATATCTTTGAAAAGGCCGTGATCGATGAAGGGCAGAAGTTGCTGGGCTGGCGCGATGTACCTGTTGATGCCGTCCGTGCCGACCTTCCCGAAAGCGTCACTGCCTGTGAACCATTCATTCGCCAGTTGTTTGTCGCTCAGGGTGATAACTGTGCCGATCAGGATGCCTTCGAGCGCAAACTGTTTGTCATCCGTAAAGTGGCAAGCAATGCTGTTGCAGCGCTTGGCCGTGATGATGCCGCCCGTTTTTATACCGCTTCACTTTCTAGCCGCACGATTGTTTATAAAGGCATGTTCCACTCGCATCAGGTATCGCCTTATTATGAGGATCTGCGCGACGCGCGCATGACTTCGGCGCTGGCGCTGGTGCACCAGCGTTTCTCGACCAATACTTTCCCTTCATGGGAACTTGCTCACCCGTTCCGCATGATGGCGCATAACGGCGAAATTAATACCGTTCGCGGCAACATCAACTGGATGAATGCACGTCGCCAGTCGATGCAATCCGAGTTACTGGGCGACGATCTGGCCAAGCTCTGGCCGATCAGTACTGAAGGTCAGTCTGACACTGCCTGTTTTGATAATGCACTGGAACTGCTGGTGGCCGGTGGTTATTCACTGGCGCACGCAGCCATGCTGATGATTCCTGAAGCATGGGCCGGCAACAAACTGATGGATGAGCAGCGCAGAGCATTCTATGAACACAATGCAGCCCTGATGGAGCCATGGGACGGTCCTGCTGCCGTTGCCTTTACCGATGGTCGCCAGATCGGTGCAACACTGGACCGTAACGGTCTTCGTCCTACCCGCTATCTGGTTACCGAAGACGATCTGGTACTCGGTGCATCAGAAATGGGTGTACTGGACATTCCGGAAGAGAAGATCATCAAGAAATGGCGCCTGCAGCCGGGCAAGATGTTGCTTATCGACCTGGAAGAAGGTCGTATCATTGACGATGGCGAGATCAAACAGCAGCTGGCTTCAGCCAAACCGTATAAGGAGTGGCTGGCTAAAACCCAGATCCAGTTGGAAAAGCTGCCGGAAGAAGTGGCTCCGCAGACGCCGGATCACGATACCATGCTGCAACGTCAGCAGGCATTCGGTTACACACAGGAAGATATCAAGTTCCTGATGACGCCAATGGCTGTTTCAGGTCAGGAAGGCACCGGCTCCATGGGTAACGACAGTCCGCTGGCTGTGCTCTCCAACCGCGCTAAACCCCTGTACAACTACTTCCGTCAGCTCTTCGCGCAGGTGACCAACCCGCCGATTGACCCGATTCGTGAAGAGATGGTGATGAGCCTGACTTCCATCATCGGTCCGCGCCCTAACCTGCTGGGTCTGGAAGAGAGTGAACCACAACTGCGCCTGGAAGTGCGTCAGCCAATCCTCTCCAATGTCGATGTGGAGAAGATCCGCCACATTGATCAGTATACTGACAACCGTTTCCGCACCATCACCCTCTCCTCCTGTTATCCGGCGGATCAGGATGCGCCCGGCATGCAGGCCGCTATTGAAGAGCTGTGCAGAAAGGCCGAAGAAGCTGTTCATGGTCGCTACAACATTGTTATTATCTCTGATCGCGGCATGAACGCCCGGAATATTGCCATTCCGGCACTGCTGGCGACCTCTGCAGTTCACCATCATCTGATTCGTGCCGGTTTGCGTACAGAAGCCGGTCTCGTTGTTGAAACCGGTTCTGCCCGTGAAGTTCATCACTTCGCCTGCCTGGCAGGTTTCGGTGCTGAAGCGATCAACCCGTACCTGGCTTTTGAAACACTGGTGGACATGAAACGTCAGGGCCAATTGCCGGATGACCTGTCCGATGCTGAAATTGAAAAGCGTTATATCAAAGCCATCGGCAAGGGGCTGTTCAAGGTCATGTCGAAGATGGGCATCTCCACCTATCAGTCATATTGCGGCGCCCAGATTTTCGAAGCTGTCGGTCTGGCCTCCGAATTTGTGGCGAAGTACTTTACCGGCACAGCCACCCAGATCGAAGGTGCTTCTCTTGCTGAAGTTGCTCAGGAAGCCACGCAGCGTCACATCGATGCCTTCCGCGGCGTCATGATTTACAAAAACGCACTGGATGTCGGCGGCGATTACGCATGGCGTGTCCGCGGTGAAGAGCACACCCTGACTCCGGGTGTAATTGCCAAGGTTCAACATGCGGTACGCACATCCAACTATTCATTATATAAAGAGTATGCGGACGAAATAAATAATCAGGCCGGCAAACTGAAAACACTGCGTGGCCTGTTCAGGTTCAAAGAGAGTAATGCCATTCCGCTGGAAGAAGTGGAGCCTGCATCATCCATTGTCCAACGTTTTGCTACCGGCGCGATGAGCTTCGGCTCCATCTCTCATGAGGCACATAGCACACTGGCCATTGCCATGAACCGTATTGGCGGCAAGTCCAATACCGGTGAAGGCGGCGAAGAGCCATCCCGCTTCAAACCGATGGCAAACGGCGATTCCATGCGTTCTGCCATTAAACAGGTTGCATCAGGTCGTTTCGGCGTTACCACTGAATACCTGGCCAACTCGGATCAGATTCAGATCAAGATGGCACAGGGTGCGAAGCCCGGTGAAGGCGGCCAGCTGCCGGGTCACAAGGTGGATCAGCGTATCGGCCGTGTGCGTCACTCGACACCGGGCGTAGGCCTGATCTCCCCGCCACCGCATCATGATATTTATTCTATTGAAGATCTGGCTCAGCTGATCTTTGATTTGAAGAATACCAACCCGCGCGCCGATATCTCGGTGAAACTGGTATCTGAAATCGGTGTCGGTACCGTTGCTGCCGGCGTGGTCAAGGCACATGCCGATCACGTGGTGATTGCCGGCCACGATGGCGGTACCGGTGCATCTCCGCTGACCTCAATCAAACATGCCGGTTCCGCGTGGGAGCTGGGTCTGGCTGAAACGCAGCAGACACTGGTGCTCAACCGTCTGCGCGGTCGTACCGTGTTGCAGGCTGATGGTCAGATGCGTACCGGCCGCGATGTTGTTATTGCAGCATTGCTCGGCGCTGATGAAATAGCTTTCGGCACCATCGCCCTGATTGCTGAAGGCTGCATCATGATGCGCAAATGCCATCTCAATACCTGCCCTGTCGGCGTTGCCACACAGGACCCCGAGCTGCGCAAGAAATTTGTCGGCAAACCTGAAGATGTGGTGAACTTCTTTATGTATGTGGCTGAAGAGGCACGTGAAATCATGGCAGAACTGGGCTTCCGCAGCTTTGCCGAGATGATTGGCCGCGCTGATATGCTCGATACCGATGATGCGCTCAGGCACTGGAAGTCAGAAGGACTGGATTTATCCCCTATCCTGCATCAGGTCGAAGCCAACGGTTCATCCGTTTCGCACACCGAAAGCCAGAACCATGGTCTGGAAAAACTGATCGACAACAAACTGATCGAACAGGCCAAACCTGCACTGGAGAACAGAACTCCGGTAGTGATTGACACACCGATCTGCAATGTGGATCGCAGTTTCGGCACCATGCTTTCCGGTGAAGTAGCCAAGCGATTCGGGCATGAAGGTCTGCCTGAAGATTGCATCGCCATTAAAGCCAAAGGTACTGCAGGTCAGTCGCTTGGTGCCTGGCTGACACGCGGCGTATCGATTGATCTGGCCGGTGAAGGCAACGATTACGTCGGGAAAGGTCTCTCCGGTGGTCGTATCGCCATCTATCCGCCGGCTGAATCGAAGTTGATTGCTGAGGAAAACATCATCGTCGGCAACACCGTACTGTTCGGTGCGACTGAAGGTGAATGTTATTTCAATGGCGTTGCCGGTGAGCGTTTTGCCGTGCGTAACTCCGGTGCAATCGCCGTTGTTGAGGGTGTTGGCGACCACGGTTGTGAATACATGACCGGCGGTACCGTCGTTGTTCTTGGTGAAACAGGCCGCAACTTTGCTGCCGGCATGTCCGGTGGTATCGCGTATGTACTCGATACCGACGGCACATTTGAGAACCGTTGTAATATGGCGCAGGTAGCTCTGGAAGCGGTTGCATCCGAAGCTGATGCACTGGAAGAGCTCGACCACCAGGGCCCGGATCTGGAAACGCATGGCCGCGTGGATATCAAACACACCATGAGTCAGGATGATCAGAAAATTCTGTGTGCATTGATCCAGCGTCATGTCCACTACACCAATTCAGCAGTGGGCAAACGGATTCTTGCCAACTGGAGTAACTACGTTGGCCAGTTCGTGAAAGTCATACCTGTGGAATACCGTCGTGCACTGGCTGAACTGGAAGCGGAAAAAATTGAGACTGCAAAGGAGTCTATCCATGGGTAAGGCAACCGGATTTAAAGAATTTGCTCGCGAGAACCTGAGCTATGCCCCGGTGGCGGATCGCATCATGCATTACAAGGAGTTTTCCAAACTGCCTGAGGATATGTCAACGCAGGGCGCACGCTGCATGGATTGCGGTATTCCCTTCTGTCATAACGGCTGTCCGATCAACAACATCATTCCTGACTGGAATGATGCGGTCTATCACGGTCGCTGGCGTGAAGCGCTGGATGTGCTGCACTCCACCAACAACTTCCCGGAATTTACCGGTCGCATCTGTCCTGCTCCATGTGAAGAGGCATGCACCGTCAACCTGATCGGCGATGCTGTTTCGATCAAGAATATCGAACTCTCCATTGTTGAAAAAGGCTGGGAAGAAGGCTGGATTACACCCCAGATTCCGGCGCAACAAACCGGTAAACGTGTAGCGGTTGTCGGCTCAGGCCCTGCCGGTATGGCCGCTGCCCAGCAGTTGGCCAGGGTCGGTCACGATGTGATTGTATTCGAGAAAAATGACCGCATTGGCGGCCTGATGCGATACGGCATTCCGAACTTCAAGTTCGACAAATCCGTGATTGATCGCCGCATGGCCCAGATGCGTGCAGAAGGCGTGGAGTTCCGCGTAAACTCTGCTGTCGGTGACAATGTATCGGCCAGAGACCTGCTGAACGATTTCGATGCAGTCGTTCTTTCCGGTGGCTCTGAAAAGGCGCGTGACCTGCCGATTCCCGGCCGTGAGTTGAACGGTGTCCATTTTGCCATGGAATTCCTGACCAAGAACACCAAGCGTGTACTGGGTGATGATATCCCGGAAGAGGATTTTATATCTGCGGCAGGTAAACATGTCGTGGTCATTGGTGGTGGTGATACCGGTTCCGACTGTATCGGCACATCCAATCGTCATGGTGCGGAATCCGTAACCCAGATTGAAATCCTGCCGAAACCGGAAGCGGTGCCGAACAAGTTGATCACCTGGCCGAACTGGCCGATGAAACTGCGCACCTCCACTTCTCAGGAAGAAGGTTGCAATCGTGACTGGGAAGTTTCCACCAAACGTTTCATCGGTGATGAAAACGGCAATGTCCAGGCTATTGAATGCGTTCGTGTTGAATGGAAGCAGGAAAACGGTCAGTGGAAACTGAACGAAATCGAAGGCTCCGAATTCGAACTGCCTGCACAACTGGTGACGCTGGCCATGGGCTTTGTACATCCTGTACATGAGGGCATGCTCGAAGAGTTGGGCGTTGCCAAAGATAGCCGCGGTAATGTGGCTGCCGACGACCAGAGCTATGCAACCAGTATCGAGAAAGTCTTTGCTGCAGGCGATATGCGTCGTGGCCAGTCACTGGTGGTATGGGCCATCCGCGAAGGTCGTCAGTGTGCACGCGCCGTGGATGAATTCCTCATGGGCTCAACCACCCTGCCTCGCTAAAAGTACCTGTAATCTAAATACAAAGGGCCGCTGCTTTTGCGGCCCTTTGTCATGGAACATTTAAGCACTCTTCTGTTCAATGGTGCTGAGAGAAACTCATCAGATTTTCAAGCAGACCGGCAGACATGTCAATCAGCGTCCAATTTTGACCCCCTGTCAGCGTCCAAAATTGACCCCCCTAAAGGTGCCCGAAATCATGCTCGATTGGTAAACCTCCAGCTCTGATTTCCGGTCTCAATAATGTCGCAATGATGGGTGATCCGATCGAGCATTGCGGTTGTCATTTTGGCATCGCCAAATATCTGGGACCACTCGCCGAAACTGAGGTTGGTCGTAATGATCAGTGACGTAACTTCGTAGCAGCCGCTGACAAGATGGAATAAGCGCGCTGCGCCAGCCTGTGAG
>MNWZ01000059.1 GCA_001871925.1 Zetaproteobacteria bacterium CG1_02_53_45 | reverse complement strand
CTTGGTTACATCGTTCGGGCACATTGGGGTATTGAAAACAATCTGCATTGGGTGCTGGATTATGCTTTTGATGAAGATTCCAACCGTGCACGAAAAGGAAATAGCGCGGCAAATATGGCAGTGGTTCGGCATATTGCTTTGAATCTGATCAAAGCCGATACATCATCCAAAATCGGCATTAAGAATCGAAGGCTTAAAGCTGGATGGGATAATGATTATTTGGAAAAACTGCTAATGGGAAAGTAACAGTTTTAATGCGATTGCCCTGATCCTGCACGTAACCTTCCTTGACCGTAAACGACCGGCTTCGTAGTCTCACCACCCCCCCTTTAAGGGTTACCTTCCAGCGGAGAAAAAACCCTATTCATGCGTGAATTTGAAAAGATCAAACGTCTTCCACCCTATGTGTTTGCAGTTGTTAACCAACTGAAGATGGAACTCCGCCATGCCGGCGCCGATATTATCGACCTCGGTATGGGTAATCCGGACCAGCCGACACCACAGCATATCGTTGATAAACTGTGTGAAGCTGCCCAGGACGGGCGTAACCACCGTTACTCGATGTCCAAGGGTATTCCCGGCTTGCGCAAGGCCATCTGTGGCTGGTACAAAACCAAGTTCGATGTCGACCTTGATCCGGAAACAGAAGCTATTGCTTGTATTGGTTCAAAAGAGGGACTGGCACATCTGGCTGTAGCGATCACCAGTCCGGGTGATCTGATCCTGACGCCGAACCCTGCTTATCCAATCCATCCCTACGGTTTCATTATTGCCGGTGCAGATATCCGTCATGTGCCGATGGGACCGGGTTACGATTATTTCGAGGAAGTTCAGAAGGCTGTGAAAGATTCATGGCCTAAGCCGAAGATTCTGGTGGTAAACTTTCCATCCAATCCGACTGCCGAGGTCGTGGATCTGGATTTCTATGTGAAACTGGTCGATTTCGCCCGCGAGAACGATCTGATTGTGATTTCCGATATCGCTTATGCCGAGATCACCTTTGACGGTTATCAGTGCCCGTCGATCATGCAGGTTCCCGGTGCGAAAGATGTGGCGGTAGAGTTCTACTCACTCTCCAAGACCTATAATATGCCGGGCTGGCGTATGGGCTTCATGGTGGGTAACAAGGAGATCGTTGCAGCCCTTGGCAAGATCAAGTCGTATCTGGATTACGGCACCTTCCAGCCGCTGCAGATTGCCGCATGTGCGGCTCTGAACGGCCCGCAGGATTGTGTGGATGAGATTCGGGCGATGTATCAGTCGCGTCGCGATGTGATGATTGACGGGATGCACAAGATGGGCTGGATGGCTGAAAAACCGAAAGCGTCGATGTTTATCTGGGCCGAGATTCCTGATGAGTTCAAGGCCATGGGGTCACTGGAATTTGCCAAACGCATGCTCAAAGAGGGCGGCGTCGCCGTTTCTCCGGGCATCGGTTTTGGCGACTATGGTGATCACTATGTGCGTATTGCGCTGATTGAGAACGAACACCGGACCCGTCAGGCTTTGCGTGGTATGCGCCAGTTCCTCAACGCCGGGAAATAATGGCGGATTAACTACGAAGATCACGAAGACTATCATTCATGTTATTCTTCGTGTCCTTCGTGATCTCTGTGGTGAAACAATGGAGTTTAAATGACTGAATTGAGAGTAGGGCTGCTGGGGCTCGGTACGATCGGTACCGGAGTCGCCCGCATCCTGATCGAACAGAAGGATCTGATCAGCCGTCGCCTGGGTAAGCAGGTCAGGCTGATTGCTGCTGCCGATCGTGATCTGGGACGTGACCGCGGCCTTGATTTCACCGGCGTACGCCTCTGTGATGATGCCAATGATATTGTTTCGGCTGATGATATTGATCTGGTGGTTGAACTTATCGGCGGTTATGAACCTGCCCGCACCTTTGTGGCGGCAGCTCTGGCCAATGGCAAGCATGTGGTCACCGCCAACAAGGCTCTGATTGCCAAACATGGTGAAGAGTTGTTCCCGCTGGCTGCATCCAAAGGCTTGCAGATCGGTTTTGAAGCGGCCGTCGGTGGCGGCATTCCGTGCATGAAAGCGCTGCGCGAGGGCTTGGCTGCCAATGCGATTGAATCGGTCTACGGTATTCTCAACGGTACCTGCAACTTCATCCTGACCAAGATGGAAAACGAAGGCGTTGATTATGCCGATGTGCTCAAAGAGGCGCAGGCGCTCGGTTATGCCGAGGCAGATCCGACCTTCGATGTTGAAGGCATTGATACGGCCCAGAAGCTGTCCATTCTGGCGGCCATGGCGTTTGGCTCGAAAATCAGGTTTGACGAGGTGTTTACCGAAGGTATCAGCAGGATTACCGCGACCGATATTCAGGCCGCTCATGAGATGGGTTACCGTATCAAGCTGCTCGGTATTGCCAAACCGCACGGCGAAAACGGTGCAGTGGACGCAGTTGAAATGCGTGTGCATCCAACACTGGTGCCGCTCTCATCCCAGATGGCACAGGTGTCCGACTCCTATAATGCCGTACAGATTTCCGGTGATTTTGTTGAACATACCATGTATTTCGGTCGCGGTGCCGGTGAGCGTCCGACAGCTTCCGCCGTGGTGGCCGACATCATGGATATCACCAGCGGATTTCCGCATGCTATTACCCATCTGGCACCACCGATGGGGTTTGTGGAGTCTTCACGCCGTAATATTCCAACCATGCCGATGGCCGATACGGTATGCGAATATTTCATCCGCCTGATGGTGAAAGATCAGCCTGGCGTGATTGCATCGGTGACGTCGATTCTGGCCGATCATCGCATCAGTCTGGAAGCACTGACGCAGAAAGAGCGCCACAAGAGCCACAATGTGCCGATCATCATGCTCACGCATGAAACCACTGAAGGAAACCTGCAGGCGGCGATCAGCCGCATTACCGGCCTCGATGCCGTAGAAGAAGATGTGTTGATTCTAAGAAAAGAATCAGCCGTAGCATAAGGAAGACTATCATGCCTCGATACGAAGGAATCATTAACCGTTACCGTGCTTTTCTGCCTATTGGCAAGGATGATGCGGTAATCACGCTGTATGAAGGCAACACGCCGCTGCATGAGTCGCATAACCTGCGTAATGCGATTAACCCGGAACTGAATATCTTCCTCAAGTTTGAAGGACTGAATCCGACCGGTTCGTTCAAGGACCGTGGTATGACCATGGCGGTTACGCAGGCGTACAATGCCGGTTCGCGCAAAATCATCTGCGCCTCTACCGGCAATACCTCCGCTTCTGCTGCCGCTTATGCCGCCAACTCCGGCATGGAAGCCTATGTGCTGATTCCCGATGGCAAGATTGCGCTGGGCAAGATGAGCCAGGGCATGCGTTATGGCGCCAAAGTGATCCAGATTCGCGGCAACTTCGATGATGCGCTGGAGCTGGTACGCGAGATTTCAGCCGATGGTTCCATTTCACTGGTGAATTCTGTCAATCCCTACCGTATTCAGGGGCAGAAAACCGCATCGTTCGAGATTGTTGACGAGCTCGGTTTTGCGCCGGACTTCCACGCACTGCCAGTCGGCAATGCCGGTAATATCACGGCTTACTGGATGGGGTATAAGGAGTATCAGGAAAAACGTATCTCCAAAACGCTACCGAAGATGCTCGGTTTCCAGGCAGCCGGTTCGGCTCCGATTGTACTGGGCTATCCGATCAATAATCCGGAAACCATTGCCACGGCCATCCGTATCGGTAAACCGGCTTCATGGAAACAGGCGGAAGCTGCCCGTGACGAGTCCGGCGGCGTCATCGATATGGTGACCGATGAAGAGATCCTCGAAGCCTATAACATGCTGGCCTGCCTTGAAGGCGTGTTCTGTGAGCCGGCATCTGCCGCATCGGTGGCCGGTATTATCAAGCTCAACAAGGCCGGTTATTTCCAGCCGGGCCAGAGCATCGTCTGCACCCTGACCGGCAACGGACTGAAAGACCCGGATACAGCCATGAAGGGGGTTGCCACACCGGTGACCATCGATGCCAACGAAGATGCAGTACGCAGGGCTCTGGAGTCGTAAGCCAGAGTAAAACAAGCGTGTCTGTTTCAACACTGATCGTCAGTCAGGCATTAATCAGGAATCAGGATGGAGTAACTCTCCATCCTGATCTTCTTTTATGGGACAGGCAGCTCAATGGCTGCAAACAACAGTGGTTTGAATGCGGCGAGCGTAATCCGCTGGCCTGGTATGCCACACTTGCCGGTGTCTCTTCCACGGCTCTTGTCGCTGATGCCTGTGATCAAATCCCGGCCTCAACCGGCCAGTGCTGGCTGGCCTCTCCCTATCATGCGCAACTTTCCCGCGATAATTTACGGGTCTATCCCGAAGGGCTGTTTTCCTGGTCTGTTGAGGATGCACACTACCTGTGCACGGTGCTCAATCTGTTGTTGCAGGAGGAGGGCATGCAGTTGCTGGTTGCCGGCGCCGCCCTGCTGCTGGTTTGCCGCGATCCGATGCAGGCATATCCCCTCTGTTTCGCACAGCTCTCCGGTAAAATGCTGCCCAACCGGCATCATGAAGGAGAGGACGGCGGCCGTTTGAACAGGCTGCTTTCCGAGATCCAGATGTTGCTCTTCCAGCATCCGTCAATTGCCCGCCATGAGCGCGGTGAGGAGGATGTGAACGGGCTCTGGCTCTGGGCGCCGCTGGATTGGCCGCATACAGCACAGCCGAACAGATTTGCCGTGGCTACGCGTAATCCGCTGCTGCAATCGCTGGTCGATGCTCAGGATGCACAACTCATTATTTCCGAAGCGGAGCGGCTTGCCGAACTGGTCAAAGGGGATGCGCCGCTGCCGAAAAAAATCATATTGTCAGGCGAGGGTTTCGCGGTTGTGCTGAGCAAACCCATACTGCCGAAATTCGGCAAAACCGTCTGGCAACCGAAGTCAGTGAAAGATGAACGTGGACTGCTGACTATGCTGCAGGGAGTTGTTGCGTGATGTTACCTGAACAGAGAACGGCAAAGGGATGTAAACTGAGCTGGCGCGGCGCGGCGCTGCAGGCTGAAGATCCTGTGGCTGCCTGGCAGGGCTTGCTGGCCGCCCGGGGTTTAAGTGAAGCTGATCCGTTCTTTTCGCCCCGGCTTGTCGATTTGCCCGATCCGTTTCTGATGACCGATATGGAGAAAGCCGCAACACGCCTGGCTGCTGCCATGCTGGCCGATGAGGCCATTCATATCTTTGGCGATTTCGATGCAGATGGTGTCAACGGTACAGCTATTCTGGTGCAGGCGCTGCAAGAGGCCGGTGCCAGCGTCTCATTCTCCATTCCGCATCGGGCTGATGACGGGCACGGTATCGGTGTGGAGCCGGTGCGCGCGGCGGTTGAAGCCGGTTGCAGGCTCGGTGTCAGTGTGGACACCGGTACCACCTGTTTTGATGCCTGTGATGAATCAAACCGGCTGGGTTTTGACCTGATTATTTCCGATCATCATCTGCCTGAGGGAAACCTGCCTGCAGCTTTTGCCCTGCTGAACCCGGCGCGTGCCGATTGCGGTTTTGCCGATCGCCAGTTATGCGGCACCGGCGTAGCCTTTTTCCTGCTTATGGCGGTATGGAAAAAACTGGGGGATAAGGGATTGCGTCCGGATTTCGATCTGCGCGTTCTGCTTGACCGCGTTGCCGTGGCCACCGTGGCCGACGTGATGGATCTGGTCGGCGTGAACCGCATTCTGGTCTACCACGGCCTGCAGCGACTGAACTCGCAACCTTCTGTCGGCATGCAGGCGCTGATGGTTGTCGCCAAAGTAAAAAAAGCCGTGACGGTGGAAACCATCGGCTTTTATCTGGCGCCGCGCATCAATGCCGCAGGACGTTTGCAGCACGGGGAAGCGGCAATGCGCATGTTATCCACGTTTGATGCTGAACAGGCGCGCAAGCTTGCCGAGGAGCTGGATACCATGAACAAGGAGCGGCGCATTGTTGAAGCCGAGGTGTTCAAGCAGTGCGAGGCCAAACTGAACGGTTCCGATGTGCTGGCGGTGTATGATGAGAGCTGGCATGCCGGCGTGGTCGGTCTTGCTGCCGGACGGCTGGCGCGCAAACACGGCAAACCGGCAGCTGTCGGTTTTGTTACACCCGATGGTGCTGTGCGCGTTTCCCTGCGCGGCAGGGCGGGATTCCATGTCGGGGATCTGTTGAACGCCTGCAGTGCACATCTGGAAGGCTTTGGCGGCCATGCCGGAGCCGGCGGCGGCACGATCAAGGCGGGGCAATGGGATCAATTCGTCGCATCCTTTGCGCGCGTGATTGCACAGCAGGCTGAACATGTCGCCGACCACCTTTCCTTACCGGTCGATGGCGTACTGACATTGCCGGCCATGCATATTGCGCTGGCCGAGCGGTTGGCCCGTTTTGAACCGTTAGGTAAGGGCAATCCTGCCTGCACATGGCTGCTTAAAGATCTGCAGATTGCTGATCGCCGCAACCTCAAAGGCGGCGTGGTTCGGCTGAAGCTGACCGATGGTAAGAACTGGATTGACGGTATCGTTTTCGGCGCCACTGCTATCAGTGATGCCATTGAGCCCGGACTGACCATTTCAGCTGTCGGGCAACTGCAGAAGGATGAATACCGTGGCAACGGTGCCGTGCAGTTCGTGGTCGAGGATGTGATCAGCTAGGTCCTCTGCCCTGTTCGCGCCAAAATGTGGGCCTGATTTCCAGACGCGGTTTAATCACTCTGAACAGGCACGATAATAAGCGCTTTGTTTATTGCGATATGGCTGAAATCTTGCTTGATCTGCTGCGTGGAATATTTGCGCGGGGATAGCAGATGAAGGTGACAGCCGGGAAGATACAACTGAATGTTCTGTCTCTTAGTGGTAGTAGTAAGTTGATTGGAGGTTTCTATTGAGCTTTGGCAGTTCCAAATCATGATGTTTGAGCGGTTAACAGCGCAATGAACTTACGCCTGGGATTGCGAGGCAAGCTTGCCCTGGCACTGGCCATGATGATGCTTTTCGCACTGTTGGCATCGGGTTATGTGGGCTATCTGCAGGCACAAACCATTGTCATGGAAGAGGAGCAGAACAAGCTCTCTGTGCTCAGCCAGCATATCGAAAGTTCACTGAATGTTTACCGCAGCAACCTGCTCTCTCTACGTGATGTTCCGCCGATTCAAGCGATTGCCAGAGCAAAAGCGAATGCAGGTATTGATCCTGAAAGTGGGGATAGTCTTAAGGAGTGGCAGCAGCGCCTGAACATAATTTTCAAGGCATTTCTACGAAATCACCCGCAATATTACCAGATCAGGTACATTGGAGCTGATGGTGACGAGTGGGTGCGGGTAGAGAGAGATCGCGGTGGCATGATCAGGGCAGTTGCAGAAGGTGAGTTACAGAATAAGTCTGAATACCCCTATGTGTTTGAGACGATGAATCTTCAGGCAGGGCAGATCTACCACTCTGCAGTGAATCTTAATCGCGAGCATGGTGAGATTCAGAAGCCGTTTCAGCCTGTATTCAGGATCGCGACTCCGGCAGTTGATGTGAGAGAGCGTAAGCTGGGCTGTGTTGTGATCAACCTGTTTGCTGAGCAGCTGTTTGCAAGTATTCACTCCGAAGACAATGGCATTCGCAGGCATATTGCTGATGAGCAGGGGCATTTTATCAAACACAGTGATCCATCCAAAGCTTTTGCCTTTGAACTGGGGGGTGACTACGCGGTGCAAAATGCAGAGTCTGATCTGTTTGAGCTGGCCAGGCATAAGGCTCGCTATATTCGTCTGCATAATCATCACAGCGAGATGGACGGTTTTCAGAAAATCTACTATGCGCCGCATGATCACAATCGCTACTGGCTACTTCTTTTGCATATTCCTGATCACGTGGTGGTTGGCAGAATTGCAGCAATGCTTGAGCAGATGCTGCAGATCACGTTGGTGATGGGACTGGTGTCACTGCTGCTGATCTACTGGTTTCTCTCCAGACGTGTGGTCACGCCGATTGCCCGCCTTGCTGATGCTACCCGTGCGCTTCAGGCCGGGGATGCCAGTATACGCATGGATGTGGCTACTGCTTATGATGAGTTCAAGATTCTCTATGCAGCGTTGAACGGTTATGCAGAGCAGCAGCAACTCTCTACGGAGAAGCTGCAATCTGATGTGGCGAAACAGAGCCAAAATCTTGCTGCAGTTATTGATCATATTGTTGATGGTATCATCACGATCTCCGCAGATGGAAGCATTGAATCATTCAATCCGGCGGCAAGAAATATTTTCGGCTATGAAGATCATGAAGTTATCGGTCAGAATGTGAAAGTGTTGATGCCGGATCCTTATCACAGCAAGCATGACGGCTACCTGAATCATTATCTTACAACAGGTGAAAAGAAGATCATTGGTATTGGCCGCGAGGTGGCCGGGCAGCGCAAGGATGGTTCCACCTTTCCTATGGAGCTGGCGGTGAGTGAGGTGTTTATTGAGCAATCGCGTCATTTTGTCGGTATTGTCCGTGATATCTCCGAACGCAAGCAGGCTGAAGAGAAAATCAGAAAGATGGCACACTTCGATCAACTGACAAATCTGCCTAACCGTGCCCTGTTTAATGATCGCATCGATCACTCACTGACGCTGGCCAAACGTCATACCGAGCAGCTGGCGCTGTTGTTTATTGACCTTGATGGTTTTAAGACGATTAATGACACACTGGGGCATGAAGCCGGTGACCAACTGCTACAGGAGGTTGCAAAGCGACTGCAGGCTTGTGCGCGTGAGGCCGATACTGTGGCTCGTCTGGGCGGCGATGAGTTTGCTGTCATTCTTGTCGACATCAACGGGGCGGAAAATGCGGCTCAAAAAGCCGCTTTGATCATCCAATCGGTTTGTCAGCCCTATACGGACATTGATCAGGCGTGCCTGATTGGCTGTAGTATTGGTATAGCGCTATATCCGGATGATGCTGAGGATCATAAACAGCTACTCAGCAGGGCTGATGCAGCCATGTATGCAGTGAAATATGATGGGAAAAACCACTATCGTTTCTATCATCAGGGCGTAGCTAATGCTGCAGGATGATACTGATAACAGCCCGTATGCGGCGGCCTCTGTTACCACTGACCTGATCATCGGCCGCTAGAGCGGCCACGATTGAAATGCTCTGCTCTGGTTCCCTTCTCTGCAGGGGTGGTGCCGGGAATCGCACTTTTTGCATATCTCACCTATGCACAGCAGAGGGTGAATCTGCGGCGCGCACAAGAAAAATGGCTGGCCCACATGGCCGGCCCGATGGGGACAACTACACCCAATGAAGCGACAGCTATTTCCCCATATGACTGGCGTGCTGCTGCGTTGCCGCTCAGGAGTTGTTTGAGCCGCGTTACCAATAACAAGGGGTTCACCGTTGTTTCAGTAGTCAGCCGGCAGGTGTGAAGGAGAAGGCGTCGGCGTAGATATCCTGCATGGAAGCACCGGCGAAGAAGAACGAGCGCTGCATCAACTCTACAACCGGGGCATCACCACAGAGGAACACACGATAACCGGCCAAATCTCCCAGTCTGTTGACCACTGCAGCATCGACAGCGCCACTCAGGGCGCCTTCAGGGATATCGCCCTGTAAAACGCAGGCAGTGCAGGTCAGTTGGGCATGTGCAGCAGCCAGCTGTTCCAGTTCACTGCTGTAATAGAGTCCTTCGGCACCGTGACTGGCATGGAACAACTGAATCGGGCCTGTGTGGCCGGCCCTGATGGCGTCGCGTGCAATGCCGTAGAGCGGGGCAAGGCCGGTGCCGGTGCCGGCAAGCAACAGCGGTTGCTCAGCCTTTCCCTGAACATAGAAGCAGCTGCCGGACGGGCCGAAAAATGAAATCTCCTGATCCTGCTGCAGTTCATCACAGAGCCAGTTACTCATGCGACCCTCGGGCACACGTTTGATATGCACTTCCAGAAAATCGTCACCTTCAATGCTGGCCAGCGAGTAACTGCGTGCCAACTGATCACTGGTGCGCAACAGGTTGATAAACTGGCCGGCGCGATAGTTGAAGCCCTCCGGCCGGGTCAGCCTGATGCGCACGACTGTATCATTGAGCCAGCTCTTTTCGATGACGGTGGCTGAATATTTGTCACTTGCATCGGCAAGGGCAATTTCCAGTGCTTCGTCGGGTTTGCACATGCAGGCAAGAAAGTAATTCTGCTCTTTTAACGGCTCTCGCAAGCCGGCCTGCGATGCTACAGGCGGTTTACCTTTGATGGCTTTGACCTTGCAGGCATGGCATGAGCCGCTCCTGCAGCCGGATGGCAGCAGTACGCCGTGGCGGGTAAGGCTGTCGAGCACAGTCTCATCGGCAGCGCAGTCATATGTGATTCCTTCAAAGCTAATATCCGGCATAAAATACTCCAGCTTGAGTGGTTACAATTTCAAAAAAGTGAAGCATGCCCGCAGGCATGCTTCACAGGCAAATCAATAATCTGTGTTAAGGATACTCTGAAGAACTCAGGGTATCCGTGCAGGCCATGGATGGCCTGCCAGAATCATGCACAGCAAGTGCCTGATTTTGTGAACAAAGGCAAAATCACACTTTTGCCTTTGTGTGCTGAAAAACTAACAGGATGTAGTTTTTCAGAGATTCCTTATTACAGATCAAGTACGTCAGCGCGTGTGCTTTCAGCTACAGCGACGACTTCTGCAATCAGGGCTTCACCGACACCCAGACCGGCAAGGGTGGAACGCAGGTGAGCCAGAATATGGTCGAAGTGGGTGCCGTTCAGGCCCATTTCATGCACCAGATGTTTGTGTCCTTTACGCATATCCAGACCGCTATAGTTGTGCGGACCACCGAAAGCCATGGTCAGGAATGTACGCTGTTTTTCAGCCTGCTTGACCATGTCCACGCCTTCAAAGAAGCGGCTGACATAGGGGTCACCCAATACGCGACGGTAGAATGGGTCAATTGCTGCATTAACGGAGGCCTGGCCACCGATTTTTTCAAACAAAGTTGTCATAAAAATCTCCTGGGTTGGATTGCTTTAAACGTATTGCTTAAAGATGTACCGGCGGTGCAAGTTAAGGATGCTTGGAAAAGTTGTCAATAAAATATATCTTTCGATTATGCAGTTGACGACCTATACCGATTATTCACTCAGAGCGCTTCTTTATATCGGCAAGTATCCGGATCGTCTGGTTACCGTGTCCGAGATAACCGATCATTATGGCGTGTCGCGCAACCATATGGTGAAGGTGATACATAATCTGGGAGCGCACGGTTTTATCCAGACCGTACGCGGCAAGTCCGGCGGTATGCGGCTGGCGAAAAAGCCGCAGGAGATACTTATTGCCGATGTGGTGCGGCTTACCGAGCCGCACATGAATATTCAGGAGTGTTTCTCGCGCGAGACCAACACCTGCCCGTTGATAGATAACTGCAAGCTGATGGGGGTGTTATACAGGGCCCGTCAGGCCTTTATGCAGGTGCTCGAAGCGCAGTCGCTGGCCGATATTCTCTAGGGAGATGCTGATTATTCAGTATTTCCCTGCAGCCCACGGAAGGGCTGCCGCAATTTCTCAGGATAGAGAAATTGGACAGCCAAAAGCTGCCCATCGGGTGAGGGGCAGCGATGCCCCGAATCTCAATCGGGAACGTAAGTGACTGATTTGTAAGCAGGAGTAAAGTGACGCGTGCCTCAGGCACTTGCCCTGCGGGCGACTTGCATGCGTCCAAACGGCATCCTGCCTTTTTGTCACCCTTTTGCTCTTGCGTACTGGTTTTTGGCAGGAGGCCAATAAATCAGGGCGTCTATAGCTGATCAATCTTCCCGTTTGGCAAACCGGATAATCTGGCAGCGTGTTTTTTTCAGATTCTTCGCGGCATTGGTAAAGCGGCTTCGGGCATAAAAAAACAAGAGACTGAGGCCAGACCGGCAGGGCAATCGCATTAAAACTGTTACTTTCCCATTAGCAGTTTTTCCAAATAATCATTATCCCATCCAGCTTTAAGCCTTCGATTCTTAATGCCGATTTTGGATGATGTATCGGCTTTGATCAGATTCAAAGCAATATGCCGAACCACTGCCATATTTGCCGCGCTATTTCCTTTTCGTGCACGGTTGGAATCTTCATCAAAAGCATAATCCAGCACCCAATGCAGATTGTTTTCAATACCCCAATGTGCCCGAACGATGTAACCAAG
>MNWZ01000141.1 GCA_001871925.1 Zetaproteobacteria bacterium CG1_02_53_45 | reverse complement strand
GCGACCCATGCCGCCAGAGTAATCATTCAGATGCTCTTCAATCCGGATAAGTTCAAGGATGGTCACAAATTGCTGCTGCTTCTCAGTCAGCGGTCCAAGCTCTTCCTCTAGCCATGGAAACAGCGATCCTTGAATTATTAGCCAGCTCTGTGATAATCCCTCTCGAAGATGATTCATCTTTGATCTCCTTTCTGGTTTGGTTGTCGTCGATGACTTACCCTACCAGAAGGGAGTTTTTTCGCCTCTTCTCAAAGGCTGAATTCAGCAGGTTTGAAGACTTTTGCAAGAGGCTCATCAGACTGATTTTCAGGCTTGTGCAGGACGACTTTACAGGTCGTCCGTTGATTCCGGATCAAGAAGGATATTATCCAGCCGTTTTTTCAGAGCAGGGTCGGCTCCGGAGAGGGGAATTCGAATCATGAAAGCAGCCCCTTCACCCGGCTGACTTACCACCCAGATATCTCCACCATGGGCATCGACAATACGTTTACAAATGGCAAGCCCGAGTCCTGCTCCCTCCCCCTCTTTACGACAGCGGGCATCGTCAGCGCGAAAGAAGCGCTCGAACAGATGGTCCTGCTGCGCAGCTGCAATACCAGCTCCCTCATCGGAGATGGTAATAATGGCCGAGCCGTCCACGGCCTTGCCCGACAGGTTGATTGTGGAGTGCTCGGGTGCATGTTTAAAGGCATTGGAGAGCAGGTTCATCACTGTACGTTCAATCTGGCTTGATTCACCCATGATCTCCAGATCATCCTCAATCTCCATGTTCAGGTTCACATTCTGACTATCAAACAGGATCAGGTGCTGTTGACCCACTTCCTGCAGCAACAGCGAGAGGTCAACCGGTGATTGCACCATTTCCAGTTGTCCTGCATCTGCACGGGCAAGTGTGAGCAGGTCGTTCACAATATGCTGAATCCGATCAATGGTTCCCAGCTGCTGCCGCAAAATCTGCTGGTACTCCTTTTCCGAGCGCGGGTTGCGCAGGGCGACTTCTATTTCACCCTTAAGAATGGTCAGTGGCAGGCGTAACTCATGTGAGGCATCGGCGGTAAAACGTTTTTGGGCCTGAAAGCTGGCTTCGAGGTCGGCAAACATCTTGTTTAACACCCGCACCAGTACACGGATCTCTTTGTCCTGTGATTCGGATTTCAATCGCCTGGAAAGGTCTCCTGCAGCAACGCCACGGGCTGTTGAGGTGATTTCCTGTATAGGCTCCAGAGCACGCTTGGCCATGTAATAGCCGGCCGCTGAACTGATGACGATGGAAATCGCGCCAAGGATACCGCCGAGAATATACAACAGATTGAATACGGCCTGAATATCACCTGTGGCGTGGCCGAGAATCAGGCTGGCAACAATGCGATCAGCCCGGTGAATAGGAAAGGCAATCACCCGCACATTGTCTTTATTGAGCAGTGATTCTGTTGATGCGAATGAGGGTGTGCCGGAGCGAAAGGCGTGACCGAGTGCCCGACTGACATCATTGCCGCCTTTATCGATAAGGGAGCGGTCGGAGCGGAATAGAATCAGTCCATTGGAGCCGATCAACTGAACGGCGCCGGGGTAGTGATTGGCAAAGCTGCTGAGGTGACCGGACCAGAATGAAAATGGCGAGCTTTCCAGCTCATTGGCCAGAGATGTGGCCTGACTGATCATCTGCTCATCAACCTCGTAATAGACGCGGTTGGAGAGAGCCGTGTAGAGCACAGCGGCAGCAAACAGCAGAGTAGCCAGTTCCAGACCGATGTATAACAGGGCCAGCTTGCCGCGAAAGGTGCGAAACAGGTTGGACCGGATCGAGTTGATGATACTGAAAGGGTTAAGAGTCAGTGGAGACTCCGTTTAGGCCGGTGGAGAATCATCGCTGAGCAGATAACCCTGTCCGCGCAGGGTATGCAACAGAGGCGGCTCATAGCCTTTATCAATTTTCGCGCGCAGATGACTGACATACACATCAATCACATTACTTTCAGGGTCAAAGTTCATATCCCAGACATGTTCACCAATCAGCGTGCGCGACAGTACTTTACCCGGATTGCGCATCAGATATTCCAGCAGTGCATACTCTTTGGTGGTCAGGCGGATGGCTTTGCCGTTGCGGGAGACACGGCGGCTGATCGGGTCCAGTTCCAGGTCGGCAACTGAAAGAACAGGTGATTTACTGTCGGACTGACGGCGCAGCAGTGCGCGTACACGTGCCAGCAACTCTTCAAAAGCGAACGGTTTGGGCAGGTAATCATCAGCACCGGCATCAAGGCCGCGCACCTTGTCTTCTACCGAATCACGGGCAGTCAGCATCAGTACCGGAGTAGCAACACCTGAGGCACGCAACTCGCGACATACAACGATGCCGTTTTTCTTGGGTAACATCAGATCGAGGATGATCAGATCGTAATCATTCACCTCGGCCAGAAATTCGCCGTCTTCGCCGTCATAAGAGACATCCACGGCATGCCCCTCTTCCTTCAGACCTTTCTGAATGAAGTGGGCTACGCGTTCTTCGTCTTCTACCACCAGAATCTTCATGCGGCTTACTGTAGCATTTAAGGATACGCTAAAAAAGCGGGAGTATCCTTGCGACCCATGGATGGGGTGCCACATCAGGGTACACGTCTGCCCTGATGTGTGAGCGGAGGCAAAATGACACTTTTGCCTCCGTGTAGCCAAATCGTGCATGGAGGCACTGATTCGCATGGAAATAATGCTATGATGCGTGAAGTCCTGAAACGGAGGCGTGCCATGGATTTTAAAATAAAACAAAAAGAGCGGGTGTATCAGGGCTTTTTTGCCATGGATAAGTATCAGGTGGAACATGATCGCTTTGATGGCGGCACGATTCAGGTCAGTCGTGAAAATATGGAGCGCGGCGATGCCGCAGCGATTCTGCTCTATGATCCGAAGGTTGATGAAGTGCTGCTGCTTGAGCAGTTCCGCATCGGGCCGGCAGCACGGGATGATAATCCGTGGCTGGTGGAAATCGTGGCAGGAATGCTTGATGAGGGTGAAACCGCCGAGGAAGCAGTGATCCGCGAGTCAAAAGAGGAATCCGGGTTTGTGCCCTATAACACCCGTTTCCTTGGTCGTTACTACACCACGCCCGGTGCCTGTTCAGAACGCATTGATCTGTTTCTGGGTCTGGTGGACAAGCACAGCCCGGTTAGCGAAGGCGGTGGCTGTGATCACGAGCAGGAGGATATAAAAAGCTACTGGGTAAGCCGCGAACAGGCGCTCTCATGGCTGGCTGAAGGAAAAATAGCTTCGGGTGCACCGATGCTTGCTATGCTTCTCTCTTTTGGCTGGCAGGGGGTTATTAGCGCCTGACTGATTAGTCTGTTAACTGTTGGCCGTAGTAGATTTGATGAACCGTGCATGTTTTTGGCAGGAATGGTGTGACTGCATCAATAACCGGTTTGACCCAGGCATCGCCAGTTTTATCCGTGGCATTGAAAATGATACGGCCGGGTGAGCGCTCCATAGCCTTGAGTTGATTCAGCGACAGCAGGGCCTGATTGATTGCCCCCAGTCTGCACGCCACAACCAGCCAGATTTCTGCATCGGGGGTGGCCTGAATCCAGTCGCTGACTAGCCAGTTGTCGGTGATGGGTACCATCAGGCCGCCTACGCCTTCGATCAGGGTGGTATCCACACCTAAGGACTTCTCTTCACACCAGGCTACAAGTCGTTGCGGGTCAACCTGTTTGCCTTCCTCAGCAGCGGCCTGTGAAGGGGCTGACGGTTTGGCGAACTGGTAGAGGCAGATGTCATCCGGGTTGTGCCGGTTTTGGGCAGCAAGTAACGCATCTATATCGTCATTGCGACCACCTGCATCAAACCCGCATGCAACAGGTTTGAGGGCTTTAGCGTTTTTACCATCTTTTAATAAAGTCCGGATCGCGGATGCAGTCACCCACGTTTTGCCGGCATCGGTGTCGGTGGCGGTGACAAAGATCAGCATGCGACAGACTGTTCTTCACCGCAGAGTACGCAAAGTATCGCAAAGGAAAGACGATTTATGTGTGGAATTGGCCGGTATCTACTTGTCGCGATGACGTAAATAGGCTGGGATGACATATCTGCCAAAAAACCTTTGCGTACCTTAGCGGCCTTCGCGGTGAGAATGCTTTTAAATGCCATGGATGTTCAGATCCCCTTCCGCGCGAATGGGAATCATACCGTCACGGTGTTCGAAACCTTCCGGTTTGTGCCAGGCCTGCGCATAGAGTGCTTCAAAGGTGGCACGTACGCGGCCATCCTCATCCGCATATTTCTGGCGGTATTTCTCATCCAACTGTCTGATCAGTGAACGACCATACAGCCCGCTTTTGCGTCCGCGAATGGCAGCAGCCGATGCCCCTAAACCCTTGAGTTCGCGCACCAGACTGATGGTATCCGGATAGGTCAGCGTGAACAGGTCAGCATCGGTCACCGGAGTTTCCACTGCAAGCCTGGTGACTGCATCGCCCAGACTCATTACATCGGGAAATGGCAGCACATGGCCGGCATTGTTCTGGTTTATTTCAGCCAGAGCCTGCCTGAGTTCAATCAGGGTTCGGCGGCCAAAGGTGGAGAAGAGGATCAGCCCGCCCGGCGCCAGTACACGGCGCATCTCTTTGAGCATTAACTCTGGTTCCGGCACCCACTGCATAGCCAGATTCGAGCAGACCAGATCAAAGGAGCCGGACTTGAATGGCAAGCATGCCGCATTGCCGGATGTATGGTGGTGTTTGCCATGCCACGGCAGGCGGCGGCCATGACCTTTGCGGGTGCTTGCCAGCATCGATTCGGAGAGATCGAGTGCGGTAATGTCGGCCTTCTTATATTTGCCGCGCAGCAGGCGGGTGAAATAACCGGTACCGCAGCCGATATCGAGAATCCGTTTGGGTTCCAGTTTGGTGAAATCGAGGTGGCCCAGCAGGCGATCGCCAATTTCACGCTGCAGCACGGCGTGTTCATCGTAGCTGTCCGATGCCTTTGAAAAAGAGCGTCTTACCCGGCCTGTATGGATATGTTCATGATTCACTGTTGTTGCCGCCATGTTTGTAGTGTTTGATTAAACGTTTCTGCCTGAGTCAGGAAGGGAGCATGTCCGCAGACCGGAAGCATGGCCTTGCGGGCAGCAGGCAGGGTTTCTGCCAGCCAGCCACCAGCGGCCGCCGGGACTACCGCATCGCTTTCTCCATGGATGACCAGTGCAGGATGTTTGATTTTATTAACCGAGTCACGCAGATCGAGCTGTTGCAATAGCTCCAGTCCACCCTTTAATCCTTTCTCGCTGACCCTGTTGTCGCGATCCACCGCTGCTTTTGCCAGCCGGTTGTAAGCGCTGCGCTCCAGCTCATCACCATGTAACATCAGGGTAAAGAAACGGTTCAATGCTTTGGGTGAGCCGGATTCGACGGCCTGCCTGAATCCGTCAAAGACAGCTTCGCTGCTGCCAAACGGCCACTGCTCCGCCTTGCGGAAGCGCGGCGTGGTGGATACAAGGACGAGTCCTGCCACCCGTTCCGGATAAAGCCCGGCCAGTTGCATGGCCAGCATGCCGCCCAGTGACCAGCCTACCAGCAGGCACGGCTCTTGCGGCAACTGTTCGGCGATGGCTTCCAGCCACGCATCTGCAGCCAGATCGGCTGCCCCGCCATGACCCGGAAGGTTGATATATTGAGCATCGTTAAAGGTTTCCATCTGCTGAAACCAGATCTGTTTCGACTGCGCCCAGCCATGCAAAAATACCAGCGGCTTCACAGGACATCTCTCAGGCACTCGATCAGTGCATCAATCTGTTCTTCTGTGTGGGCGGCAGTGATGGTAAAACGCAGTCTTGCTGTGCCTTCAGGCACTGTCGGCGGCCTGATCGCAGGTACAAAAAAGCCGTGATCGGCCAGGGATTTTGCCATGCTCAGGGCTTTTTCATCGCTGCCAATCATCATCGGCTGAATGGGTGTATCCGAAGGCATGAAAGCAAGATCGGCAGTTGCAGCCTTGAAATAATGAAGATTACGCTGCAGCTGTTTAACCTCATTGCCCTTCTCGATGATCGCCAGCGCTGTTTCGGCAGCCGCAATCAGCGCAACCGGCAGTGCGGTTGAGTAGATCATGGTGCGTTGCCGCTGTTTTAACCCCTCAATCAGTTCATGGGTCGCCAGAATAAAGGCGCCGTAGGAGCCGAAAGCTTTGCCGAAAGTGCCGACTTCGATCAGGCGGGCATGCCCCGCGACACCTGCCATATCGGACAATCCTTTACCTGTCTCACCTACGGTTCCTGTGCCATGTGCATCATCGATCAGTAGCAAGGTGTCGTAGGTTTCGGCCAGCGAGAGCAGTTCCGCGACATCGGCGCAATCACCATCCATGCTGAAGACACCGTCGGACACGATGATACGTCTGTCAGCAGCATGTTTTTGCAACTGTTGTTCCAGCTGAGCGGTATCCAGGTGGGTATAACGATGTGCTTTGGCTCCGGAGAGGCGGACACCGTCCACAAGCGAAGCATGATTGAGTTTGTCGGAAAAGCAGTGGCAATGTCTGTCAGCCAGCGCCTGCAGCAGGCCGAGGTTGGCCAGCATGCCGGAGCCGACAATCAGGCAGGCCTCATAGCCTTTCCATGCGGCCAGCTTCTGCTCCAGCCTGTGCAGCATCGGATCATCACCGGAAACCAGCCGGGAGGCGCCACTGCCAACCGATTCGGCCAGTGCGCCTGTTGCCCCCATACAGACTGCCGGGTGAAAGCTCAGCCCCAGATAATCGTTACTGGCGAAATTGATCAATGTACGGCCATCGACATGAATCAACGAGCCCTCGCGGCGCGAAGCGATAAAGCGGCGCCGTCGGTGAGGTGGCGGTGGCGAAAACCAATTGCGAGAATCTACCATGTCCGGCATGCTGGATGGCATGAACGGGCTGTCAACCAAATCCGCCTTGCTGGTTAACGGGCTGCGCAAGCTGCTGTTCCCTCCCGCCTGCCTGTTTTGCCGGCAACCGATGGAATCCGGCGATGTTGCGCAGGGATGTTGTACCGGTTGTTTTGAGCATATTCATATATGGCCGACAGCGGTTTGTCTGCATTGTGGCAAGCCGATGCCGGATGGTATGCCGCCGGGACCATGCGGCTCCTGCCTGTCACATCCACCTGCTCAGAGTAGAACATTGAATCTGTATGCATACGCAGGGCCGGTTCGGGATGCGGTGCTTGAGTGGAAGCTGCAGGGGCGCGAGGCCGGTGTGCGCTGGTTGCTCTCGGCAGCGATGCCACGCCTGGCCCATGAGATCAGTCCGGATACCCTGCTGTTGCCGGTGCCCATGCCGCTGTCGCGTATGCGCAAAAGCGGCCAGCATCATGCGGCCAATCTCTGCCGCTGGATGGCCGATGAACTGGGCTGTGCCTGGCAGTGGCAGTTGCTCAGGCGTCGCGGTGAGCAGCCAAGGCAATCCTCTCTCTCCGGTGCAGCACGGCGCAAAAATCTGTGTAATGCTTTTCTGCTGGCTAACGACCAAGGGGTGAATGTCGAGCATTACAGCTCGATCTGTATCGTGGATGATATTATGACCACGGGTGCTACACTGCATTATGCGGCCAGGGCTTGCAGGAAATCGGGGGTCCCCGTTTCCGTGTTGTCACTGGCACGCACATTACATAGAAGATAGGATTCAGACATGGCAAATGTAGAAATGTATTCGGGCGACTTCTGCCCCTATTGTGTACGCGCCAAAGCGCTGCTGGAAAAGAAGGGTGTGGCTTTCAGCGAGTACAACATCCGGCGCGATATCCAGCGTCAGAAAGAGATGCTGGATCGAACCGGCGGTGCACGCACAATCCCGCAGATTTTTATCAATAACCGTCACGTCGGTGGCTGTGATGATCTCTACGCGCTGGAAAAAAAGGGCGAACTGGACTCATGGCTTGAGTCCTGATCACGTGTGTAATCCTGATCAGTTGTTGGACAACAACCGACGCTGGTCGCAGCAGCGGTTGCTGGACGATCCGGATTTTTTCAAGCGACTATCCGAACTTCGGGCTGCCGAGTTTCTCTGGATTGGCTGTTCCGACAGTCGGGTGCCGGCCAATGAGATTATCGGTCTGGAGCCGGGGCGTGTGTTTGTACATCGCAATGTGGCTAACCAGGTTCATCATACCGACCTGAACTGCCTCTCTGCAGCCCAGTACGCTGTGGATGTATTAAAGGTCAAACATATCATCATTACCGGCCACTATGATTGCGGAGGCGTGCGCGCAGCCATGGAAGGTCAACATCACGGCATCGTTGATAACTGGATTCGCAGCATCCGGGACACCTATATGCTGCACTATGATGTGCTCGAGAGTCTGGATGAGGACAAACGTCTGGACCGTTTGTGTGAGCTGAATGTGATTCGTCAGGTGGATAATATCTGCCATACCCGGATCGTGCAGAACGTCTGGGCACGCGGGGACGAGTTGTCCGTGCATGGCTGGATTTACCGCCTCAAGGACGGTCTGTTGCACGACCTGCATGTGAACAAGAGCTCGCCCAAAGATGTCGCTCCGATGTACCGGGTGACACCCAGCGAAAGCAGCGCCTGGCCGGCAGCAAGTTAGGGAAACGCTGACTTATCAAAAATAAGTAGTTCACCACGAAGTTCACAGAGAAAAATCAATATCAAGCAAGACGACCCATGCTCACCTTAACAATGCATGGGGGCTACTTCCCGGAACAATGTAACCCTTCTCTGTGTCCTTCGTGTTCTCTGTGGTGAACTGTTTTAAAGATTTATAAGTTTATTCAGCCTTTTCTATTTTATGTGAACAGGCCCTTAGTTTAAGCCAAACAGCTGTTTGCTGATGGCAACCCAGGCATCATAACCGAGTTGCTCGGGCCGTTTGCGCGGATCAATGCCAATGGCTTCAAACTGTTCTGCAGAGATCTCGCCCCTGAAGTTGTTGGTGATGGTTTTTCTGCGGTGAGCAAAGCCCTTGCGCACTGTTTTCTGCAGGAATTCATAATCACATGCCGGCGTTCTTCCGTGCGCCGTTAGCAGAATCACTGCCGAATGAACCTTGGGCGGCGGCGAGAAGGCACCGGGCGGCAGGGTAAGCAGGCGTTTTACATCATAGAAATGGCGCACCAGCACGGAGAGGCCACCATACACCTTGCTGCCGGGCTCCGCGGCAATGCGTTCTGCAACTTCGCGCTGATACATCAGCACCATGCCGCCGGAGAGACTATAACCTGCCAGCTTGGCAGTCAGCGGTCCGCTGAGATTGTAGGGCAGGTTACCAGCGATCCACTGCGGTTGCACTGCGGCAACGGTGCTCTCCAGTTCCTTCATGACATCACCGTGAACCACCGATAACAGCGGATTTTGCTCGGCAATGGCTTGCCAGTGGCCGGCAAAGCGGTCATCCATTTCTATGACGCATAGTTTTCCGACACGGGCCAGCAGAGATTCGGTAATGGCACCGGGACCGGGGCCGATTTCAATAGCTACAGCGCCTTCGGGGACGGCAGCGGCGATGCGGCGAATGGCACTCTGGTCGCGCAGAAAATGCTGACCGAGAGACTTTTTGGCGTGTTGTGGATGTTGATCATTCATGCGCCAAGCGTAACCGATCCGGGCGTCCTGTATAAGTATTCCGATTTTCCCTTGCCTTATAAGGCATTGTTCATAGAATCCGCGTCCCTTTTCGAGCCGTCAAGGTGTATTCAAATTCTCCGGAGGACTTACATGAGCAACGATAAACGCCTATTGATTGCGGGTAACTGGAAAATGAATGGCCTGCTGCAGGAAGCCAATGCTTTTATGGATGCCTTCGGTGCGAATCCGGCTCCTGAAGCGGTGGAAGTCGGACTGATGCCTCCGTTCACCTTGCTGCACCCGATGTCGGATCGTCTGTCGGCGATGGGCGTGACACTCGGTGCACAGAATGTGTATTACGAAGATAAGGGTGCATTTACCGGCTCGATCTGTCCGATGATGCTCAAGGATGCAGGCTGCCACTATGTGATTCTCGGCCACTCCGAGCGTCGCAGTATCATTGGTGAAAGTAATGCGCAGATTCGTTCAAAGATGAATGCTGCATGGTTGCACGGTCTTGAGCCGATTCTCTGCATCGGCGAAACGCTGGAGCAGCGTGAGAAAGGTGTGACCAATGTGGTGTTGGCCGAGCAGTTGGCCGTGTTGAAAGGCGCACCGAAAAATGTACCACTGACTGTAGCTTATGAGCCGGTCTGGGCGATCGGTACAGGCCGCACAGCCTCAACGGAGCAGGTGACTGAAACGCACGCGTTTGTTCATGAAGAGCTGACCCGTCTGGGCCACGATTGCCGCGTGCTTTACGGTGGCAGTGTGAACCCGGTTAACGCAGAAGAGTTGATGAGCTGCCCTGGCGTGGAAGGCGCGCTGGTAGGTGGTGCGAGTCTGAAAGCCGACTCGTTTATGGATATTGTGAAAGCCGCTGCGAAAGCTGCGAGCTAAGGAGAAACAGATTAAATGACAACAGTTCTGATTATTATTCATGTCATCATTGCACTGCTGCTGATTGGCGTGGTACTGGTTCAGCGTGGCCAGGGGGCGGATATCGGCGCTTCTTTTGGTGGCGGCGGGGCACAGACCCTGTTCGGCAGCCGCGGTTCGGGTTCATTCCTGGGCAAAGTGACAGGTGGCCTGGCAGCAGCGTTTATGATGACCAGCCTGACACTGGCTTTCTTCTCCCAGCAGCAGACCGGCTCTGTGGTTGAACGTTCAATTGTGGACGAGATTCCTATGGAGCAGCCTGCCGGAACGCAACCTGCACAGGGTTTTGATCCATCCAAGCTGAAGAGTGAAGCCCCTGCGGCTCCGGCGACACCGGCTGACGGCCTTCCTGCCGCCGAATAACAGGATTCAATGCACGATGTATGAAAGGGAAGCAACGCAAGTTGCTTCCCTTTTTCGTTTTAGGGAAGCTCTGAAAAACTACATGCTTGTAGCCTTTCAGCACGTGAAGGAAAAAGTGTGATTTTGCCGCTGAACAAGATGATATGAATGGGATAAGCTGGCGCCATGTTTGATCTGCTCGCTGTCGGCCATGCTTCCTATGATATTTCCATGGCCGTGGAGCACCATCCCGGCTCTAATGAGAAGCTGTTCGCCCATGCCATGGCGCTCTCGGGTGGCGGGCCGGCCGCCAATGCGGCTGTTTGCGCGACCAGGCTCGGTGGCAAAGCAGCTTTCTGCGGTTATCTGGGCCATGACCCGTTTGGTGACCTGCATATGCAGGAACTGGCGGCAGCTGGGGTCGACACGTCACTGGTTCAACGCGGCTCCGCCCCCTCTCCTGTTTCCCAGATCATTGCCAAGCCGGACGGTTGCCGGGCACTGGTGAATTTCAAGGGTAATACGCCGTGGCTTTCTGCCGATGCGGTCAGGCTCAATGCTGCGCCCCGGGTACTGCTGTTTGACGGGCACGAACCGCAGCTCTCCGTTGAACTGTGTCATTGGGCTGCACAGCAGGGTATTCCAACCGTGCTGGATGCGGGCTCCTTGCATCAGGGCACCGAAGCACTTGCCGGCCTGGTTGATTATCTCGTGGCCTCGGAAAAATTCGCGACGCAGTGGTGCGAAACAGCGGATATGGCAAGAGCGCTGGATGAACTGGCCGCGATCTCGGCCAATGTGGTCATTACGCTGGGAGAAAAGGGCTTGATCTGGGCGGCAGCCGGTGAATGGGGAGCCATGCCTGCTTTCCAAATAGATACTATTGATTCGACCGGGGCAGGTGATGCCTTTCATGGCGCTTTTTCCTACGGACTGGCGTTGGACATGGCGTGGCATGAGCTGTTGCGCTTTGCCTCGGCTGCGGGAGCACTGACCTGTACCCGGCTGGGGGCACGTATCGCACTTCCGACCCGCCGGGATGTAGATCGCTTACTGAGTGGGCAAGGAGCAGGAGATGGATAAACGTTACAGCAACGAACAATTATATCGCATCATTGCTGTCCGGTTAAGGATATTGCATCAATAAAGTAGGCCTGAATTTCCAACGTTTATGGTACATTTGTAGTTATCCAGACAGCAAATTTACCGAACGGAGAACTCAGGCCATGCAGCACACTAACACGATTTTTCACCAGATAATAAGAGCTGTTCCTCGCCATCTTTTCGACGATGTCGCAGAGCGTTACAAGGGAGATCATCGCGTGCGGAGCCTGTCCTGCTGGACGCAATTTTGCGTCATGGTT
>MNWZ01000027.1 GCA_001871925.1 Zetaproteobacteria bacterium CG1_02_53_45 | reverse complement strand
CTTGGTTACATCGTTCGGGCACATTGGGGTATTGAAAACAATCTGCATTGGGTGCTGGATTATGCTTTTGATGAAGATTCCAACCGTGCACGAAAAGGAAATAGCGCGGCAAATATGGCAGTGGTTCGGCATATTGCTTTGAATCTGATCAAAGCCGATACATCATCCAAAATCGGCATTAAGAATCGAAGGCTTAAAGCTGGATGGGATAATGATTATTTGGAAAAACTGCTAATGGGAAAGTAACAGTTTTAATGCGATTGCCCTGCTATCCCGGAACCATTCAGATGAAGCAGATGCTGATGCCGGTGGCCGCAAAGCAGTAAAGACGTCCGATTCTTCCCTCCTGAGCTGCGACCGCTTAGCACCTTAGCTCCACGGCCGCCGCTTCACTCAGCCCGAGGTAATAACCGCCTGAACATGAATTATTCCCGGTGCAGCAGTTGCCTGGAATTTCAGCCTGTTCAGGCCCAGATTGCGACTGGCAAGTGCATATATAAATCGCATCACTGCATCATAAGGCACATCCCTGATACTCAGCATCAACTGCTGTTCACCGCTATTGAGTGAAGGCTGTGGTTTAATGCGGGTCATAAAGCTTCTGACATTTGTCTGACGGGCAAGCTGCTCAACCGTGCCCAGCAGGTTTTGGGAAGCGCCGCCCGATGCTTTAAGTTCAACCGCATGTTCTGTCAGATAGAGTGCCAGCCGCTCGGCTTCCGCGACCTGAGTCCGGACAGTCTGTAACTCGGCGCGCAGTTGTTCCTGTCTGTCCTTGAGCGGCAGCATTAACCCGAACACCAGAATTATCAGGGGCAACAGCACAACCGCCGCCAGCACAACACGCTGCTCGCGCCTTTCCAGTTGCTGATAGCGCGGCAGCACATGCTCTTCAAAGCGCAACTGGATCATGTCAGCCAGACGTTTGACCTGCCCGTTCATAACCACTCCATCCTGAAGCGGACCAGATTGTCGTTGAGATCCGTATCCTCAAGTTTCACGTCCATGCCCGTTTCCTGCTGCAGCGCCTGGCGGATTCTGTTCACGCTCTGCAAATCACCGACCTGCCCGGACATGCTCATCTTGCCCTGCTGGAATGACAGCTCCCTGATCTCCCACGGTGTCTGCTTATACACCCGGTTAATGCCGGCCAGCTGCTGCAACCATAATACTGCACTCTGCTGCCCGTCTCCTGCGCCGCTACCGGCGGCTTTGCGCAACTGTGCCAGCACATCGATCATCACCTTTTCCTGCGGTAACCCCTTGTGAAAAGCATCGATCATACGCTGCTGTCCTGCCTGCAGCTGACTCTCCAGCTGATAATTCTGCCATAACATGCCTGCCATCCAGATCACTACCAGCGCCGCTGCAAGTGCCATACTGCGATACCACGGCTTCAGCTGCCCCAGACCCGAGCTGGCGCGCCAGCGACCATGACGAAAATTCAGCGTTGAAACAGAGGCGAGGGCCAGATTGGCAGTCTGGCGTTCCGGCAAATCGGACCAGGCCATGACCTCACCGTACCAGAGTGATAAAGCGAGCGCTTCATGCAGTGCTGCAGGCAGGCGCCCGAAAGCTGCTGCTGTTGTGCCCTGCCAGCCCATGGCATGCAGGGAACGCCCGATATTGTCAGCCATTGCCCTGATCTGCTCCTGCGACAGCAGTTCCGACTGCCAGTTCAGGCGCCGCATACCCAACCAGTATCCGTTTGCATCGTTTGCAGATTCACTCCCGCTCCAGACACCAAAAAACAGACCTGTGCTGTCGGCATCGAACACGGCAACCCTGCCCCCCGCATCCGCCATCGGCTGCGCAGGCAACTGCGCTTGCAGACGCGACCAGGTATCAGCCCCGATGACCCGGGTAGAGCGCCAGCTTTCATCCGACTCAATCTGCTGGCGCAGTGTTTCAGGCAATCCGAACATGATGCCTGAGACACCAGTACCATCGTGGGCCGCCTGCCAGCTCAACCACCAGCCATCGGCCTGTTCTGCCGTATGCTCTTCGATCTCCTGCGCCAGAATCTCCTGATCAATAAATTTGCTGCTGGAAAGGGGCAGTGAAAAGGTTCTGCTCAGCAACAGTTCAACAGGCAGCAACAACATGGCAATGGCCGCACCTTCAGGCAACTGCGGCAGTTGCCCCTGTTCTGCAGCAGCCAGTGTTACAACACTGTTTCCCCCGTCCACGGCCTGCCAGCTGTTGCCGTCATAACTGACGGAAATCATCCTGCTCATTGTTTCACTCACAGCTTTGCCTCCACTGTTACAGCCGGCAGAAAAGCGGCACGTTCGCTGGACAACAGCGTGATTTTCCCCGCTTCACGGTGCAGCATATAATTCTCCCCCAAAACGACCCGGCCAAAACTGGCTTGCGTTCGCAGCATAAAACTATCGCTGACTACGCTCAAGTTCGCCGGGCTGACGCCGGCAGCCCAGGTTTTGCCCAGCAGCGCCTGCCCCACGTTGTCATACGGACGATCGGCCATAAACATTTCCGCATCGCTCCCGTTCATAGCGGGGAACATGGCCATCAACACATCCGCCCCTGCCGTATTAATATTGACGGCCGAAAAGCCGTTTGCCGCGACCGGTCCCGCCACCGCCACCGTGGCCAACAGGTTGACCACTTCAGCATCAAAACCGCGCACCAGCAGCAACTCGCCCCATCGATTCATACGGGCATTTTTGACGCGGTAATCCATATCGTAATAACTCGAATCTTCCCCGCCACCCGCACCATGCGGCCGGTCATCGGCATCCAGCCAGTCGATCAGCGCATCAACCAGTTGCGTATCGAGCTCCAGCCCGGTGAACAGTGTTTTAACCTGTTTTTCAACTTCAGCCACAACAACACCGTTATTATCCACCAGTGTATTGAGGTTGATGAAGCGGTTACTGTCAACGATGACACCCGCCACATTACCATCATCAATAGGAAAGGCCGTGGTCTGCTGCGCCCATATTTCTTCCAGATCATCACGCTGCGATTCTCTGGCGTCACCCCGCAACACCTTGACCGACAACCACAGCATCGACTGGCTGGCCTGCTCGGCACGCAGTGCATCACGACTGTTTTCGGCCCGACGCAGGGCAAGTGTATCATCATAGGCCGCACTCACCGCCCAGGAACTGATCAGGGCCACCAGACCGAGCACAATAATCAGCGCCGCACCGGTCTCACGCGAATGCTGCTCCCCCTGTTGCATGGCTGCGCGACAACTCATAATTGGCTCCCCACCAGCACAGGCAGCAACCAGAAACGCTGCCGTTCAGAGCTGCTGCCGGCACCCGTTTTCATGGTGACGGCAACGGCTTTGGGCCAGACAAAATTCTGGCTGGAAAAATCCCAGTCCTGTCTGTGATTACCATCGCGATCCCATATTTCCACCGCCCATGAACTGATTTCACCAAAATCCCAGCGTACAGGCTCAACCCGCTCGCGTGTCAGCAGCAAGCGGGACTCGCGCATCAGATGACCGTTTGTCTCATCAATATAATAGTGCACCTGACTGATGGCCTGCTGACCGGATTCGCGCACCAGCAACCAGAGCTGGTCGAACTCGACACTGCCGCGATTATCATTTTGAATTCTGATCGGCACGATCCTGTCTGCAACCGCCTGAGTATCCGTTTTCACCGCTGTGCGGTGGGGTGCCGCCGTTACATACCTCAAATCCGAACGCAGTTGTTTACCGGCCCAGCCCGATTTTTCCTGCGCACTGCGCACCTCGGCAAGCCGCTCAAAACCGTTACCTGCGATATCGAGAGCGCCGTAAGCCAGTGACGAAATCAGCGCAAAAACGGTCAGCGCCATCAGCACTTCAATCAGCGTGAAACCGACCTCATCCGCTCTATTGTTCAAACATCGTCTTGCCATCACTGCACTTCCCGGTAGAGAAAAACCGTCACTTCCGGCTCATTGGCTGCCTGCACTGTAACATTGAGCCGTACAAAGCCATCCAGCATGGTTTTTTCGCTCCAGCTGCGCCACTGCAGCTGCATGTCACCGGCTTCCATCGTGCCCTGCTGCTCGTCACTGTTCACGGATGCAAGCGACAGTTCAGCTATTTTGTTCTGGGCGCTCTCCAGCGCCACTTCATACACATAGAGCGAATGCTGAATATCCGCCGATGAGCCCAGCCGCCCCATCAGCACGACCAGCGCAGTAGATGCAATCATCAGCGCCACCAGCGCCTCGATCAATGTGAAACCCTGCTCCCTGTTACTCATAGTGTTTCTGTCACAATGCGAATGCCACCGGGGCCAGGGCGAAACTGCACCGTGATCTGCCTACCGTTTGCCGACTCTTCAGCCAACACAATATCAGCAATCTGCCGGATGCCGTCCGGTGGCAGCAACAGTTGCGAAATCACCACCTCGGCATCCTTCTCTTTTGTATCAATCTGTTGTGTATCGATCTCTTCAGTCAACGCTAACTGCGGCCTGATTTCAGCCACCTTGAAACCTTCGTAGAGCTGGTGCTCCCGATACATCTGATCCTCAACGGCCTGCCATTTTCCATCCGCTCCGGCCACCTGAAACTCATAGCTGTGGGCACGCACCAGTACACGTAACAGCCGGCCGGAAAGCACGCACTCTTCGCTAGCCAGACGCAACACCTGCACCAGCCTGCCACCCTCATCCTCAAGTGATGCCGATGCGGCGGAAAAATAGGAGGGGGCAATCATCGTGGCAGATACCGCCAGGATGACCACCACCAGTAGCATCTCCAGCAGTGTAAAACCGGATTCAGCGCCCGGTGCAGTGGCCGGTTTCAGACACATAAGCCAGGTTTCCCGGCTGACGCGGCTTCTGCTCTCGAATTACCAGTTGCCGATATCGGCATCAAAACCGCTGCCTCCGGCCTGACCGTCAGCACCATAAGAGAGGATATCGAAATCACCGTGCACTCCCGGCGACAGGTAAACAAAATCGTTGCCCCAGCTGTCTTTCGGGATCGAATCGAGATAACGTTTACCATCCTTGCCTGCGTTGACCAGCACCTGCAGCCCATCGGACGAGGTCGGATATTTACCATGTTGCAGGCGATACAATTTCAATGCCTGGCCGATACTTTCCATCTGCACCTTGCAGGCTTCAACCTTCGCTTCATCGGCCCGCTCGATAAAACGCGGTGCCACCAGCGCGGCCAGCACGCCGATAATGACCAGCACCACCATGATCTCGAGCAGGGTAAAGCCTCGTTCACGCTGCTCTCTGTGTTTGGCCGGTCTGTTATGTTGCGTCACTGTTATCATCACTGCTTCTCCTTCGTTATCCAGAAATCGTTACGCGCAAGCGGATCATACAGGCGCTTTTTACCGTTTACCGTGATCCACCGGCTGTCATCGTAGAGATCGTCAGCCTCATGAATGATGCGATCCATCGCCAGCCATGAACCCGTCAGAAACCCGTATTTTGCCACCGCCTGCGCCGCATAGAGCGAGCAGACCGGATAAGAGGGACATGTGCGCCCGTCGAGCTGACCGATCACATGCCGGTAATAGTGCATAAACATGACTTCGGGTTTGCCCAGTGCCGGTGTCAGACTCTGCCAGAGCAGCGCAACGGCAAAACTCGCCCCTGCCAGCAGCAGGTAAAGCGGCAGTGCCGTTTTCAGCACTGCATTCACCACGGTCGCCCGGGCAGACCCGAGGCCTGCCAGAGTCCCTGCCACCATGCCATATAGAGCTCAACATTGCCCAGCTCGGCCAGCGAGATAGATGAAAATACGGTGCCCGACCAGACCCAGAGCGTAATCAGTGCAAAAAAAAACCGTCACCGGCCCCATCCGCCTGCGCGCCGCCCATAGGGTCAAAATAAGCATCGGCCAGACCATCAGTGCGGCCGTACCGGCATCACGCCAGCGCCCCTGCCAGGCGTGACCGGCTCCCGGCATCAGCGTTGCCAGTGCCGCCGCAGGCCATGTTCCGGCTTCGGGCAGCAGGGTGTGGTCGGCCGCATAAGCCGAGGCCAGCAACAGGTGTGGATTCGGCTCACTCCTTGCAGGCAACAGCGACTGCCGCTCTGCCCGCATGGCAATCAGCACGTGCGCGGCTTGCATACGCTCGCCCCAGACCTGCTGCTCAGGCATGGCCTCAACCAGCACAGTCAGTGAAGCCGCAGCAGCACGATCCTGCCCCTGTGCGGCCAGTGCCAGCGCCTGCCGGTAAGCCTCTGCAGGCCCGGCAAAACAGGCAGGTACGTAACCGGGAAGGTAACAAATCAGCACCAGCAGCATCGCCAGGCCGCAGTTTTTCAGGGATATGGCATGCAAACTCATTTCACCAGCTGATTCATTTCAGCAATCGGCAACAGAATCGCCAGCGCCAGTGCGCCAACGCCGACCGCCATAAACATCACCAGCAGCGGCTCGGCAATCGTCAGCATCCGTTTCAGATTGCGCGAAACCTCTTTTTCGTAAAACCCGGCAATACGCAACAGCATATTATCGAGCTGACCGCTCTGCTCACCCACCGCCAACAGCTGGATCGCCATGGTCGGGATATAACCGCCGCTTTTCAGGGCGGATGAGAGTGATTCACCTTCGCGCAAAGCCTCTCTGGCCTGATCACCAATGGCCTTCAGAGGCAGCAACGACCAGCTCTGGTTGGCGATCAGCATGGCGGAGAGTGCGGGCACACCGCCTGCGAGCAGCATGCCCAGCGTGCGCGCAAAGCGGGCCGTATCAATATTCACCAGCAACCTGGAGATACCCGGCAGGCGCAACAGCCATACATCTCTCCGCTGGCGTGCAAGCGGGCTGCGCATGACCAGTTTGTAAAGCAGAATCACGGCGGCGATTACCACCACCAGCCAGCCACCGTAACCGCGCAAAAAATCGGAGGTGGCGATCACGATTTTGGTCAGGGTAGGCAGATCACCACCGGCGCGCTCGAATACCGCCACCATTTTCGGCACCACCACCGCCATCAGAAACAGCATCACCAGCACACCGAAGCCGAGAATAATGGCAGGGTACAATGTGGCCGACATCAGCTCCTGATTCAGCTGCTGGCGCAACTCCAGCAGGTCAGCGAGTCTGGAAGCAACCGCCTCGAGCTGGCCGGTCTCTTCACCGGCCGCAATCATGTTACAGATCACCTCGTCAAAGTGCTGTGCGCGCAGCGCCTCGGCCAGTGCGCCGCCCTCCATCACCTTTTTACGAATATTGAAAACTGCGCGCCGGGAGGACTGGCTGTTCATGCCTTCAGCCATAGAGGCAAGCGAATCGGTCAGCGGCATGCCGGCTTCGGTCAGTGTCGCCAGCTGCTGCAGAAACAGCACCGTTTCAGCCGCACTGAGTCGCGCCTGTCCCGAACGCCCACTGCCCTTGCGCTGGCTTTCTATAGCCTCAAGCTTGCGCACCACAAGCTCGCGGGCTTTCAGCTTCTGGCGGGCGCCGCGTTCCGAATCCGCTTCAACTTCACCTTTCCGGCGTTTTCCGCGCCCGTCCAGCGCCTCATAGGTAAACATGCTCATAAGCCGGTTGCGACCACATCCTCCATCGTAACCCGGAGAATTTCATCGATCGTGGTGATACCTGCCGCCACATGTCTGGCCCCGTCCTGACGCAGCGTGACCATACGTTCCTGTTTTGCCAGACGCCGCATCACAGGAATACCCTTGCCTTCGTGAATCGCATTGCGCATGGCATCGGTAATGCGCGCCATTTCATAGATGGCCACGCGCCCGATATAACCGGTGCCCAGACAGCGATCACAACCGTTGGCCTCGTAAACATGCTCCACAGCAGCAAAACTCTGCGCATCGACCTCAAGTAATGTCCAGCCGTCGGCCGCTACAGGTTTCTGTTCACGACAGTGCGGACACAAACGGCGCACCAGACGCTGGGCCTGTACCATAATCAGCGAGGAGGCCACCAGATAAGGCTCCACCCCCATATCCTGCAGTCGCAGAATGGCGGAAAGCGCATCATTGGTATGCAGGGTGGCAAATACCAGATGACCGGTGAGCGAGGCCTGAATGGCAATCTCGGCCGTCTCCAGATCGCGGATTTCACCGATCATGACGATATCCGGATCCTGACGCAGGATAGAGCGCAGGCCTGCAGCAAAGCTCACACCGATTTTCTGCTGTACCTGCATCTGCCCGACCCCTTCGATCTGATACTCGATCGGGTCTTCAATGGTCATCACATTGCGGTTTTTCCTGTCCACTTCCATCAGTGCGGCATACAGCGTTGTACTTTTACCCGAACCGGTCGGGCCTGTGACAAGCACGATACCGTGCGGTGCGGTAATGACATCCTGCATCAGTTTTTTCTGCGGCGGGCTCATGCCCAGCTCCGCCAGTGTCAGCATGGCAGCACCGCGATCAAGCAGGCGCATGACCACCCGCTCACCATGTGCGGTCGGCAGAATGGAGACACGCACATCCACTTCACGACCGGCAATTTTCACCCTGAAACGACCGTCCTGCGGATGCCGTTTCTCAGCAATATCCAGCCCAGCCATCACCTTGATACGGCTGGTCACGGCTGCCTGCACCCCTTTGGGCGGATGCACAATGGTATGCAGCACACCATCGACCCGGAAACGCACCAGCACGCGCGTTTCAAACGGTTCGATATGAATATCGCTGGCCCGATCCTTCAGCGCCTGTGAAATCAGTGTATTGACCAGCCGGATCACCGGCGCATCGCTGTCCGATTCAAGCAGGTCACCGACCTCCTCGATCTCCCGGGTAAGATCATCGCCACCCATATCCTCAAGCATCTGCTCGGCCGAGGCGGAAGCCATATCAAACACCTGATTAAGCGTCAGCAGGATCGCCTCTTTCGGCACCAGCACAGGCTGCACATCGGATCCGAATATACGGCGGCAATCATCGAGCAACTGCCATGGCCATTCACCCTCATCACTGACCGCAACCGGGTTGGCTGCGCCATCGAGCGGCTTTAGCGGCAACAATGGCCCAGCGCGCAGCACCGGCAACGAAAAACGCAGCACCCGCTCGTTGTCCACCATATCACTGCTGATTCTGGCCAGTTGCTTCATAAGTGGCTTCTATTGACCGGCTGGAGCGGGGGTAGCCGGTTTCGCCAGTCCGGGAGGCAGCGTGTCGGTCGGTGTCATGTCGGCCGGCATATGGTGTTCCTGTTTCGGGAACAGAATCGTGCCACCCTCGACAGGTGTTTCATACAAGCCTTTGATATCGAAATATTTCCTGTTGGTAATGCGGTCGATCTGGTCTGCGGTTTTAATGACCTTGGGCCTCAAAAACACCATCAGGTTGGTTTTAACTTTGGTATTGTTTGTGTACTTGAACGGCTCGCCCAACAGTGGAATGGCACCGACACAGGGCACACGCTGTACCGTTGCACTGTTATCATCCTGGATCAAACCACCGAGTACTATCATCTGATTATTATTGGCCAGAACGACGGTTTTGATCGAGCGTTTACTGGTCGTAATGCCGCCTTCTGCAGCAGTGCCGCCGTCCACACTGGAGATCTCCTGATACAACTCCAGACGCACCGTATCACCCTCTGAAATCTGGGGTTTCACGCGCAGGGTCAAACCGACGTCCTTGCGTTCAATGGTCTGGAACGGATTGGCCAAGCCACCGGTGGTTTGCTGGGAACCGGTCAGAAACGGTACATTCCGGCCGACAATAATTTCCGCCTCTTCGTTATCCATGGTCAACAGATTCGGCGTGGAGAGTACGTTGATATCTTTATCCTGCTGCATGGCATTGAGCATGGCTCCAACAGAGAGGGCGTTATTTACCACTCCCAATGTCAAACCGGTCTGTGCAGCACCTGCCAGGGCCGCAGCCATGCTGACGGGAGGAACGGCATTGGCGTTGGCCGCAAGGGCTCCGCCGACATTTGCAAGATTGCCATAATTCTGGGTTCCGACTGTTATACCCCGACCGGCGCCATTGTTGGCCGCGCCCATCCACTCAACACCGAAACGCTCCAGCACATCGCCTTTCACTTCAACAATCAGTGCTTCCACCAGCACCTGGCGACGGCGCACATCCAGCTGACTGATAATCTTCTCCACCGCGGCGATATCACTGGGATCCGCCGTAATCAGCAGGGCATTGGTCGCAGGATCAGCCACCACCTTCACCTCGCCGGAAAACAGCGCCTTGCCCTGACCGGGAGTAGCACCTGCAGCTGTAGCGCCGGCACTGTTGCCACCGACCAGTTCGGTCAACACCTTGGCAGTATCCTCTGCACTGGCATGTTTCAGGTAAATCACTTTCAGGCGCCCGCTGTCTGATTCAGGTGCCACATCCAGACGGGCAATCACACCTGCCACTTCATTAATGATCTGGGGGGCGGCTACAACCACCAGCATATTACCCGGTTGATGGGCAATAGCTTTCACAGCTGTTGCTGCCCCTGCGGTCGCACCACCGGCCTGATAGAGCGTGGTGATAGTCTGCGCCAGTCTGTCTGCCGATGCATGTTCAAGCTTGAACAGCTGCACGCCGACCGCATCCTTGCGATCCAGATATTGAAGAATGTCCTGAATGCGTTTGATGTTGCTGCTGCTGTCTGTGAGCAGCAGCATATTGCCGCGCGGATAAGCCACCAGATGGCTATTGGGAGAGATTAACGGGCGAATCAGTGCAACCAGCTGCTGGGAGTCGGCATATTGCAAACGCAGCACCTGCGTCACCATGGCATCATCACCATTGCCCTTGCTGCCGGAAATCACCGGCAGTGCTTTTTGTTTACTCTCGGCTCTGGGCACCACTTTGATCACCGAACCACTGGGCACAGCGGCAAAGCCATTCACCTCGAGCACGGAAAGGAACACTTCATAGGCTGCCTCTTCCGAAATCGGCGTTGGCGACACGATGGTCACCTGCCCTTTTACCCGATTATCAACAAGAAAGTTTTTTCCCGAAAAGCCGGCCACAAACTCAATAAACGCACGAATATCCGCGTTATTAAGATTCAGGGTTACATCCTTGGCAAAGGCCGGTGTGCAGAACACGAAGCTTATCAGCATGACTATGGCTGCAATTGGTTTAAAATTCAATGTATCCCCTCACTCCCCATCTTTCCATATCGTTGGCATAAGCATAATGAAGATGTTTTATTTGACCAGCGCGGGAGGTCAGCTCCACTGTACACAGGTCTATAACCACACCCGCCAGGAGCCAATCCCAGAAGCCAATCGTTCACCCATTCCATTGACCGTTTACTGCATATCGGATGCAGGCATCATGTCGGCTGAAACGTCCTCCGGCCTGCGCGCAGCAGACTGTGGCAACAGACCCGGTTCCATCGAAGCAGCAACCACTCCACCCGACTTCTGCATCATCACCTTTTCGAGAACGCCCCCCCGATCCAGCACGATGGCATCGGCCAGCACCTCGTGCAGCTTAACGCCCGGCTCAATGGTGCTGCCGGCAAAAAATACCTTCTGATCCTCTCTGCCGGCCATGGCAATCACTGCCGCCGAGTCCGAGCCGTCAAGCACTGTGCCCAGCAGTTTGATATTCAGAGGTGCTTTCACAACCGGTATAACAACTGCCGGCGCACCTGCAGCAGATACTACAGAAGCCACACCAAAAAGATTGCCCTGAATACCGGCCATATCAGGAAGCCTCTGACCACTCATTTCAGGCGGATTAAACGCCTGAAGTGAAGTGCTGCCGGAAACCATCCAACCGCTAACCATCCAGACTGACAGCAGCACCATCAGCAGGTTTACCAGCAACGGGAAATTTTTCGTAACATCAATTGGCTGCATCGTTCAATTCACCTGAATCTTCAATACTTGTCTGAGTTTAGCAGAAAATCATGCAACCGCTACTTACCTGCAACCGGATCGTTTTCGCGTAGAATCATCTGTCCTCACAGTTGTAGCCGGAATGGTTGCTCCAGCCGCAAACTGGTGCCGGTGCCATCAATAACTCGAGCCGGGCAACACATCACCATTGTGCCCCCTTAGGGAGATGCTGATTTATTCTCTGGATATGCGATAATCGTTGGATCAAACATCCGAGGTTCATCCATGAGTAAACAGTCGAGTTTTGCAGAACTTGAGTATCAATCGAAGAAGCGTCTGACTCGCCGAGAGTTATTTCTGAATGAAATGGAAGCAGTAATGCCTTGGTCAGTGTTAATATCTGT
>MNWZ01000028.1 GCA_001871925.1 Zetaproteobacteria bacterium CG1_02_53_45 | reverse complement strand
TGGGTCGCTACCGCGCCCTGAGTAACTGCGCTCAATCGCTCCTGTATCAAGCTGGTTCACGACATCTGCGACAAAACGGGCCAGATGACTCTCCGGTAGCCACTCTTCTATCGACGGCGGTAACAAATAAGGCGTACTGCGATTAACCGAACGAAATCTCACCGACATGGAATACCCTCCCTTTGCTTAGAAAAATTATACCATCGTGCCGTTAAGTCCGACAGACTCCTAGGAAGGAATCAGGGGATGCAATGCCCGAATCTGCTTGCTGACCACAAATCAACTCTCCTCATGATTATTTACCAATATAGATAAATCTGCGAGAAACTTAAGCGGGTTCTTCTTCATGGTATTCAAAGTACATGCACATTGCATCAATGGTATCTGTGTTGGTGTTATAGGCCGGCATGTTGGCAATGCTGGTTGGAGTTGGTTTGGATATGCCCGCCCGTTGTTTCTTCATGGCCTGTTCAGCGACACTGTTCTAGTCTGCAAGCATGAATACGATCCGTCTGGCTGTTGAGGGCATGAATTGCGCAGGTTGCGTCGCCAAAGTAGAGGCGGCACTGGTGGCTGTGCCGGGCGTGAGCAAGGCCATGGTGAATCTGGCCGAGCGCAGCGCCTGGGTGGAGGGAGACGTTGATGCGGCACCACTGATTGCTGCGGTTAAGGCGACCGGGCGCGATGCGAGAGAGATGCGCACGCTGGCCGATGAGCAGGAGAAAGATGCTGCAGAACAGCAGCGCTTCAAATTACGGTTCAGAAAATTCATTGTTGCCGCAGTAGTTGGTGCGCCGATGTTTGTTGCAGGCATGTCAGGCAAGCTGCCGGCACTTGTCGCGCCGAACGGTCAGCTGATCTGGATTATACTGGGGTTGTTGACGCTGGCTGTGATGATCTATTCCGGCCGCCAGTTTTATATCGGTGCTTTCAATGGTCTGAAACGGTTGCAGTTTGATATGGACAGCCTGATTGCCATGGGCACGGGCTCAGCCTGGCTCTATTCCATGCTGATCTCCATCTGGCCGACTATCGTGCCGGCCATGGGCCGACATCTCTATTTTGAAGCAGCACTGATCATTATTGCCCTGATCAATCTCGGCCATGCGCTGGAGTTGCGCGCGCGCAGCAAGACCTCGGAAGCGATCCGGCGCTTGATGGGGCTGGTTGCCAAAACCGCCCGCATCGTACGTGATGGCATCGAAATCGACCTGCCCATTGAGGCGGTGCAGATCGGTGACCTGATCCGTGTGCGACCCGGTGAAAAGATTCCTGTCGATGGCATCATCAGCGAAGGCCATTCGACGATTGATGAGTCGATGCTCACCGGTGAACCGATGCCGGTTGAAAAGGCGGCCGGAGACCAGGTGGTCGGTGGCACCATCAATGGTCGCGGCAGCTTTCTGTTTAAGGCCACCCATGTCGGAGCCGATACGGTGCTGGCCCATATCGTGGCTATGGTGCGTCAGGCCCAGAGCAGCAAGCCGGCCATTGGCCGCCTGGTCGACAAAGTTGCTGCCGTGTTTGTGCCGGTGGTGATGGCGATTGCCGCTACCACCTTCCTGATCTGGTTTTATTTTGGGCCGGAGCCGCAAATCAGTTTTGCCCTGCTGAGCATGATGACCGTCCTGATTATCGCCTGCCCCTGCGCGCTCGGGCTGGCCACACCGATGTCGATTATGGTCGGCGTCGGTAAAGCGGCGGAATACGGCGTGCTGATCAAAAACGGCGAAGCGCTGGAGCGGGCCGGTAAAATCACCACACTGGTCCTGGATAAAACAGGTACGCTGACAACCGGCAAACCTGCTCTGACAGCCATAGTTGCACTGGCGGTTAGTGAGGAAGAATTAGTGAGACTGGCGGCAAGCCTTGAAGCCGGTAGTGAACATCCGCTGGCTGCAGCCATTCTGGCCGCGGCTACGGAACGGGATATCACTGCCGGCAGTGTAGAAAATTTTAAGGCGCACAGTGGACGCGGCATCGAGGCGGAGCAGTACGGTGTGCGGCTGTTGCTGGGTAACCCGTTGTTGATGAGCGACCATGGCATAGCCATGTCTGCTGAGGTGCAGGAGCAGCTAAGCGCTCTCTCTAAATTGGCGAGTACGCCGATACTGCTTGCCCGTGATCAGCAGCTGCTGGGCATACTGGCGGTGTCTGACCCGTTGCGCAGCGATGCCAAAGCCGTTGTGCAGCAGATGCAGGGCGAGGGGTTGAAGGTGGTCATGCTCACCGGCGATAATGCTGAAACGGCAGCAGCCGTGGCCGGGCAGTTGGGTATTACTGACGTGATGGCTGGCGTATTGCCGGCCGACAAGGATGCCTGCATCGCAGCTTTGCAGGCTAAAGGTGAAATCGTCGGCATGGTGGGTGACGGCATCAATGATGCCGCAGCGCTTGCGCGCGCCGACGTCGGGTTTGCCATTGGCAGCGGCACCGATATTGCCATGGAAAGTGCGGATGTGACGATGATGCGTTCTAATCCGGCCGGTGTGCTGGCGGCCATTGAGATCTCCAAAGCAACCATGGGCAATATCCGGCAGAACCTGTTCGGCGCATTTATCTATAATTCGCTAGGTATTCCGATTGCTGCAGGCCTGCTCTATCCCGCTTTCGGCTTATTGCTGAACCCCATCATCGCAGGTGCTGCGATGGCCATGTCTTCGGTTACTGTGGTAACCAATGCCAATCGCCTGCGCTTTTTCAAGCCGTCCGGGCGCTGAATCAGAGGCTTCTTTTTATGCCGGAAAACATCATCGCCAGCGGAATGCCGAGCAGGGCAATGGCGGCACAGATATAAAATGCCATCGCATACCCCAGGCTTTCGGCAATCAGGCCGCAGCCCATAATGCCGACGGTGCTGCCGAGTCCGAATCCTGCCGCTGAAAACAGCCCCTGTGCGGCAGCATGCCTGTTGTTCGGGGCAATGCGTTTGACCCAGGCAATGGCCGCCACATGAAATGCTGCAAAGCTTGCGGCATGCAGCAGTTGCAAGATAACCAGCCATACAATATCCGTGGTCAGGCCAATGCCCAGCCAGCGCAGCGCGGCCAGAGCCAGACAGATGGAGAATACCCAGGCAGGTGAAGCCTTCTGCAGCGGTTTCGACCAGCCCCACATCAGAACAATCTCGGCAAGCACGCCGATTACCCAGTAGATACCGATCTGCAGGCCCGAAAAGCCGTTGTCGGCCAGATACAGGCTGAAGAAACCGTAATAGGCGCCGTGCGAAGCCTGCATAATAAAACCGATGGCCAGCAGGATATAAAACAAGCCGGAGAACGGAGCCCTGCCATGTTCTGTTTCGGGCGGGTGTTGCAGGGTTGGGAAGCCGTGGGAAGCCAGGGCCAGTACCACCATCAAGGCTGCCAGTACAAACGGGAAGCCGTTGATGTTGGTGTCGCTCAACCACATGCCGCCAGCAAGCGACGTGACAATGAAGCCGACCGAGCCCCATGCCCGCAAACGCCCATAATCAGCGCCGTCGGCTTCGGAGACAGAGACTGAAAGGCCGTCGGTCAACGGCAGTACGGCAGCCCAGAACATGCCGAACAACAGAATGGTCACAGAGAGTATAAAGGGGTGATCGGATATGCCGATCGCTGCGGCGGCAATGGCCGCCAGCCAGGATGAGACAATGATAAACCGGTGCGCCCAGATTTGCGGTTGTCTGTCCAGTATATGGCCGATCCATGGCGGAGCTACAACCTTGGCCAGTGCCAACAGTCCAGTCATCAAGCCGATCATGGCGGTGTCCAGACCAAGGCCGTGCAGGTAAACCGGGAAAAAAGGCAGCACCAGACCCATGGCGGCAAAATAGGCGGCGTAAAACAGGCGTATGCGATTTAACGAGGTCCGGTTAACCATGACAGGGGTTTAACCTGCGATGATGGTGTTTAAACACCCTCGACCGTAAACAGGAAAGCTAGCACGGCAAACTTGGAATAAATGATCGTGATAAAGACAGAGGTCATGCAGGTGATCAGGATGCTGTTGGCTTTTGCCTTCGAGAACAGGATTTTGGGCAAAAAGGAGAGGCCGGAAAGCACGCCTGCTATGCCGAAGACAATATTCAATTCGGTGTCACCCACTTCCAGTTTCACCATGGCCTCATTCAAATCAGCAAATACAGAGCCCACCAGCAATACAAACACCAGCCAGTTGATATACAGCGCGAGATACTCGACCGGGTGGCAGCCAAGGCCGAACCTTCGGCCCAGCAGAATCAGTGGCAGGGCAACAATATTTCCGGCAATAGCAAAAATAATCAGTGAGTGAAGGTAGGCATCCATTGGCGAAAGCTACCGCAGGTGAAAATAAAATCACGGTGAAGTTATTTCCATACTTGCGTCAATGACCATCCTGCATACATTGCAAAGATGCGTGACTTGCCGGCGGGAACCTGAATGGAAGAGTGGCTGAGTATCGTGATCAGGCAACTGGTGCTCTATAGTCTGCCTGTCCTGGTTTCATTGACGCTGGTCACTCTGCTGGAAGCGCGTTTTGGCAAAACGGAGGTGCCGCATCCGTTTTACGCCATATGCTGGCGGGGCACGTGGGTTCCATTGCTGGCAGGGTTGTTTTTTCACCGTGGTGTGATCGTCGCGTTGCCAAATTATCTACAGTTCGGTGTCAAAAATGCCGGGATTCGTTTTTTGACACATCTGATTCTGTTCGGCGCCGGCTTGCTGCTGTTCAGCTGGAGTCTGTCGCATATGCCTCCGGCAGGTTTGCCGCCACTGCATCACTGGTGGGCCAAGGTGTTGATGTTTTTTAACCTCTGCATGGCTGTGTTGCATCTGCTGCCGTTGCCCCTGTTCGTGGTTGGCGAATGTCTGCAAAAGATTACCGGGATGGCATTTTTAGACGGACAGAGGTGGAAAGGGAGCTATGTGTGGCTGCCTGTCGCTGCGCTTGCCGCATCGCCACTGCTGGATATGATTCTGGGAGCTTATATTGTCTTTCCTGTTTATGAGGCCGTGAGCAGTTATGCGGTACGGCTGGCACAATAATGATTTTCGGCTGGTGTTGGCCTGATATTTGCTGACGTGGGGGTTATTATGAGTGAAAGCGGATTTGATCGTAATTCAACAATGGAACTGCTGGCCTTTAGCGAGGACTTGCCGTCATTGCCTGATCGCTTTGTAAAGATTCAGAAAATTGCTCAGGATCCCGCTTCCAGTGCAGATGATCTGGCTGCTGTGATCAGAAGTGATCAGGCGACCACCGCCATGATACTCAAGTTTGCCAACTCTCCAGCCTATAATCCCACCCATACACCGATTGGTGAGTTGTCCAAAGCGATCGCGCGTCTCGGCTCCAGAGAGACGGTGCATATCGCGACAGCCATGTCATTGATGTATGGCATGATTCTGCCCACAGGGATGGCCAATATCCGCGCCTTCTGGGGCCATGCATTTGCCGTCGCCCTGGTGTGCGAACATATGGCTCATGTCGTGGATCCTGCAGGTAAAAATTGTAACCATGAACGCGCCTTTATGACCGGGTTGCTACATGATATAGGCAGGGCTGCACTGGGCATGCGTGTTGATTTCTCCTACTTTGAACGTGAGGTGGGTCACCTTCACGATGCCGCATTGATTGAAGCTGAAGTTGCCTATTATGGTATGCATCACGGCGAGGCCGGGCAGCAGCTGTTGCAGCTATGGCAGTTTCCTGATGCTTTGAGTCAGGCCGTTGCAGAGCATCATAATCCTGAGGCAACACAGTTTCTGGCCAGAGTCTGTTATGCCGCCAATGCCTATGTGAACCGGCATCTGCCGGAAAGGCTCTCTTTTGATTCGATTCATGAGCTGATTACCGAGGCGATAGCCGTCTCTCCGCCTGATTATTCCACTATTCTGAGCTGACAGCGTTTTTTTCTCCCTGTTCAATAAGCGACCGGCAAGATGTAACTGTCGAGCTTGTTACGATTTGTTGTTAACGTTGCCCTATTAATCGGGCAAGGATGTCGGACACGGATGATATTTAAGGACAAACTGCTGAATGAGCACAGCGATCTGCGCAACTGGATGCGGGAGCAGGATACAATACATGTTGTATTGCTCTCTGTTGTCGTCGGTGTTGTCTCCGGATACGCGGCGCTCTTGCTGCACTTTGGCATTGAGTGGGTGAGCCTGTTCTGGACGGGTGAGCGCACCTGGCAGGACGCGATGTTTGACCTGCCATGGTATATTTATCTGATCGCCCCGACTGTTGGCGGTTTTCTTGTCGGCTGGATTACGGTTCGATTTCTTCCCAGTGGCGAGTTGCGCGGCGTTTCCGGTGTGCTGGCCGATATGGTACAGCGCAAAGGCCATGTGCATCCGCGTCAGATGGCAACGGAAACTGCCGGTGCAACCATCGCCATAGGTAGCGGTGCCAGCCTTGGTCGAGAGGGGCCGACAGTTGCATTAGGGGCGCTGATTGCCTCCGAAATCGGTCAACGGGCAGGACTGACCGAGCAGCAGCTGCGAACGCTTATCGGTTGCGGTGTTGCCGCAGGTATTGCCGCTTCGTTTAATACACCGATTGCCGGTGTCCTGTTTGCGCTGGAAGTGATTCTGGCTGATTACGCTATCGCCACATTCAGTCCGATTGTGATTGCTTCGGTTCTGGCGACGGTGGTAGCCCGTTCAGAGGTGGGTAATTTCCCCGCTTTTACCGTTCCTGAATATCATCTGATCAGCGCCTGGGAAATTCCCGCTTATATGGTGATGGGTGTGCTTTGCGGTATCGTGGCTGCCGGATTTATCCGCTCGATGTCACCGACGAGGAAATGGCTGGAGTCTATCCTGCCAAGCCGCAGGCTCAGGCCTGCGGCAGTGGGTTTTGTGATCGGTCTGATGGGACTGGCGCTGCCGCAGGTGATGTCGATCGGTTATGGTTTTGTCGAAGATATGATGCTCGAGCGTATCGACCCGCTACTGTTCGGTGCCACCGTGCCGCTGGCGGCATTCCTGGCACTTATTCTGATCGGCAAGCTGGTGGCCACGGTATTGAGTTCGGCCGGTGGCTTCCCCGGCGGCCTGTTCGGGCCGACCCTGTTTCTGGGGGCAACCGTAGGTGCGCTGTTCGGTGATATCGTACATAACCTGTCGCCGGCCTATTCGGAAAGTTATGGCGCTTATGCACTGGTGGCCTGTGGCGCACTGACTGCCGCAGCACTGCAGGCGCCGTTGACCGTGATGCTGATCGTATTCGAGATGACAGCCGACTATCACATCATGTTGCCGCTGATGATCGCCTGCAGTGTGGCCACGCTGGTTTCACGTTCATTTGGCCGGGCTTCAGTATTTACCGAAGCGCTTGAAGAGCGCGGTATCGATACCAACTGGGGTCGAGAGCAGTCATGGATGCGCTCGGTTCCTATCACGCGCATACCATGGCGCAGCATTCCGCGTGTATCGGAGCATGCACGACTCGAAGAGCTCAAGCAGGTATATACCGGTTCGGGCAAAGGCTGTGTGCAGGTGGTGGATGACGAGGGCTTGATGGTCGGCATTGTCACTTTTGGCGACCTGCAGCAGTGGTTGCTGGATCCTGCTCTTGATCAGGTGGTCGTGGCTGCCGAAGTGGCCAACCGCAATGTGAAGGTGGTGGCGGAATCGGACAGTCTGCTCGATGCAATTCATATTCTGGATCGCGCCGAGTTTGAGCAGATGCCTGTGGTCGCCGATGATAATCCGCGTATGGTGCTAGGCATGCTTTCGCGCCATGCTATTTTCTCAACGTACCACAAACTGATCGTCAAACATGGAGAGGGTGAGCATGGCTGAACTCAATAGTGCGCAAACCCGGGCGGCTGAAGCGGCAGGTGGTCCGCAACTAATTCTGGCCGGTGCAGGTACGGGAAAGACGCGCACGATTGTGCATCGCATCGGTCACCTGATTGCGGCGTGCGGTGTGGCGCCACATCGTATTCTTGCGGTGACCTTTACCAACAAGGCTGCTGCAGAACTGAAGGCGCGCCTGAGTCTGCTGATAGGCGATGACGGTGGAGGCGTAACATCCGGCACCTTCCACTCTATTTCACTGAAGTTTTTACGCCGTTATGCGGATGCGCTCGGCTATACGCGGTCCTTTCAGGTGGTCGATGCCGATGACCAGAAAGCGCTGGTCAAACGCATGTTGAAAAACAGAAATATTGCCACCGACCGTCTGCACCCCTCCTACATGTTAAGCTGGATCGAGCACTGCAAACATGCGGGCATGACTCCGGAGCAGGCACCGGACAGCGAGTGGAACGGCATCCGCCTGCATGAGCTGTATGCCCAGTATCAGCAGGAGCTCAGCCAGCATGAGCGCATGGACTTCTCCGATCTGATTCTTAATGCTGCGAGACTCATGCGCGAGCATGCTGATGTGGCAGTCGCACTGCGGGCGGGCTTTGATCATGTACTGGTGGATGAGTATCAGGATACCAATCCGATCCAGCATGAGTGGCTGCAGCTGCTGTGTGGCGAGCACCGCAATCTCACGGTGGTCGGTGATGACGATCAGAGTATCTATGGCTGGCGCGGCGCTGATGTGTCGCACATTCTTGATTTTGAGCTCAGCTGGCGGGGCGCTGGCATACACCGGCTGGAAGAGAATTACCGCTCTACCGGTGCGATTCTGCAGTTGGCCAATGTCATCATTTGCGAGAATGCGGATCGCCATGAGAAGGCACTTAAAGCTACGCGTGAAGATGGCGAAAAACCTGAATGGAAAGTCTGCAACGATGAGTATGATGAAGCGCGCCAGATTTTAGGGCGCATCGAGCGCTGGCGCTCCAGAGGTTACCCGTGGTGTGAGATGGCTATCCTTTATCGCTCCAATCGCCAGTCACTGCCACTCGAACAGTTGTTCAGGGAGTCTGGCATCCCATACCGCATCATCGGCGGTGTCGGCTTTTTTGAACGCATGGAAGTGAAGGATGTCCTGGCCTACTGGGCCCTGCTCAATCGCTGTGGTGATGTGCTGCAGTTGCTGAGAATCTGCAACAGGCCGAAGCGCGGGCTCGGCGCTATGGGGCAGGAGCAGCTGGCGGCAATACTGGCTGCATCGGGCATGCGCGCCTATGAGTGGCTGGATCTGATTGCCGGCGGACAGGCGGAAGGGGCGGCGAAAAAGCTTGTGCCACTGGCCAGGCTGCTGGTTGATGTGCGTCAGGATATGGAAGCACAGGCCGATCGTGGTCTGAACATGGTGCTGGAAGCCAGTGGTTATCTGCAGAGCCTGAGCGCTATGGGTGAGCTGGAGGCGGCTTCGCGCATCGAAAATATCAGAACCTTGCAGGACTATATTGAGATATCCATGGCGCAGGGTCTGACACCGGTTGAATTTATGGATCGCGCTTCACTGCTGCAGAGCAGTGAGGAGATGAAGGGCAATGCGCAGGATGAAGAAAATGCTGTCTCCATGATGAGTCTGCACCGGGCCAAAGGGCTGGAGTTCGACTGCGTTGTTTTGCCCGGTGTTGAAGAGGGCTTGCTGCCGCATCAGCGTGCACTCGATGAGGGTGAGTCCGGCATTTCAGAGGAGCGCCGGCTGCTCTATGTCGGGGTCACGCGGGCAAGGGAGCAGTTGCTGCTGACCTCTGCGCGCCAGCGTCGCTTCTTCGGTGAGATGCACTTTCCCCTGCCCAGCCGTTTTATCAAGAAGTTGCCGGCTGAAATATTGCAGCAGGAGAGTTTTGCGCCGCTGACGATTCATGCGCAACCCGCCCCCGGCGGTATCGCTCCCGGACTTCAGGTCTGTCATCCGACCTTTGGCGAGGGCATGGTGCTGGGTATGGAAGGCTCCGGCGATGCCATGCGTGTCACGGTGCAGTTCAGGAAGGTCGGCATCAAGCAGTTGATGCTGAAATATGCCGCCCTGCAGGTGGTTTAAAGGGATGCTGATGTATTGCCATCCTGGCAAAAATCAGCCCGCAAGGGCAAAAGCGTCGTTTCGCCCTTGCTCACAAAATCAAGCACTTACGTGCATAATTTTGGCAGGCCATCCATGGCCTGCACGGAAGCACTGAATAAACCAGCGCTTCCTTAAAGAGGAGTTTTCTTATGTCCGTAGTGATTTACCATAATCCGCGCTGTTCAAAATCCAGGCAGACTCTGGCGCTGTTGCAGGAACAAGGTGTTGAACCTGTTGTGATTGAATATCTTCAGACGCCTCCGAGTGAAGCGCAGTTGGATGCTTTGCTGACAAAATTGGGCAAACAGCCTGTTGAGTTGATGCGCACGGGTGAAAGCGAATATAAAGAGCATTTTGCCGGCAAAAACCTGAGCCGCAGTGAGGCGATAGCACTGATGGTTGCTTACCCGAAAGTGATTGAGCGCCCGATTGTGGTGAACGGAGATCGGGCTGCCGTGGGGCGTCCGCCTGAAATCGTACTGGATATTCTCTAAACGTTCCAAACTGATTCCAAAAAAGTTCATCTCGGAAGTCCGGGAAATAGTCTTTGTAAATAAGAACTGAAGGCGCTCCACTCTTGCTATTATGGTGGAATTATTTGTTCCAACTTTTGCAGAAAAGAAACGAACCAAAGAAACTGCCCGACAATCTGCTTCTCCCTGCGTATTTATCGTTCAATGGGGCGAAACCCACTGCTGTCCCACTTAACGCATAAAAAGGAGGCCTGATTCTCAGACATTTGTTACAATGGTTGCACCACACAAACTATTGATAACAAAAGGAGAACAGGCCATTGCCCATCATAACACAGTTCTTTCTCAGTTGCTTCAGCTTGTTCCGAGACATGAATTTGATTCGCTCTCCAGGGTGCATGACGGCAAGCGTCGCAGAGACGCCCTGCCGAGATGGTCGCAGTTTATTGCACTGGCAACAGGTCACATTGGCGGTCGCAAAAGTCTGCGTGATATTACCACCACGCTAGAGAGCCAGTCGTCACGCCACTACCACCTAGGTTGTCGAAACGTGAGCAAATCTGCACTCGGCAGAGCAAATGAATCATTGGATTACCAGTTCTATTGTGATCTCTTCTCCCGCCTCTACGCCCGTTGCGAAGGAAAGGGCAGCAAGCACCCGTTTCGATTTAAAGGCAAACTGTTTTCGCTGGATGGTTCTCTGTTCGATGTGGCGATGGAGGTGTTCCCATGGGCCAACTACAACAACATGAAAGCTGCCTTTAAACTTCACCTTGGCCTGGATCATGATGGTTTGATTCCGGCGTTCGCTTCTGTGACCGTTGGCAAGGAATCGGAAACGGGACAAGCACGTACCTTTGATTTCCCCAAAGGATCAGTTGTTGTGTTCGACAAGGGATATAGCAGTTACACATGGCATAAATCCCTTACAGATACGGGAGTTTTCTTTGTAACGTGCATTCGTGGCAATGCAGTTTACGAGGTCATCAAAACAAATGCGGTCAAAGAAAGCAGTGGTGTTATCTCCGATGAGATTATCCGTTACACCAGTGTCAGGGCCAGTAAATACAACCTGCATCCGGTTCGCAAAGTCGTCTTCAGGGATGCCGAGACGAACAGGGAATTCACATTTATCACCAATCATTTTCGTTGGGCGGCAACCACCATCGCAGCCATTTACAAACAGCGCTGGCAGGTTGAGCTGTTCTTCAAATGGATTAAGCAGAACCTGAAAATCAAAAGCTTTCTGGGTATCACCATGAATGCGGTTATCACTCAGGTCATGGTTGCGCTATGCGTTTATCTCATGCTCGCGTGGATGAAGTTTACCTTTTCGATCAAGCATAGTTTGATGCAGATCATCCGCTTGCTGCAACTGAATCTGTTCGTCAAAAGAGGGATGATTGAACTATTCATTCCGCCAGACACCAAGCCGTCGAAATCGCCCCAGTTGTGGCTGGCGCTTTGATCTCAAATTATCTGGGACAGCAGTGGGCGAAACCTTTTTGATTCGAGCCATCCATGGCTCTCTCCCTCCGGGCGATTTTAAGTTCGTCCAAACGGGCTCCTGCCCGCTTGCGCTGTCAATCAGCGTCCAATTTTGACCCCCTGTCAGCGTCCAAAATTGACCCCCCTAAAGGTGCCCGAAATCATGCTCGATTGGTAAACCTCCAGCTCTGATTTCCGGTCTCAATAATGTCGCAATGATGGGTGATCCGATCGAGCATTGCGGTTGTCATTTTGGCATCGCCAAATATCTGGGACCACTCGCCGAAACTGAGGTTGGTCGTAATGATCAGTGACGTAACTTCGTAGCAGCCGCTGACAAGATGGAATAAGCGCGCTGCGCCAGCCTGTGAG
>MNWZ01000046.1 GCA_001871925.1 Zetaproteobacteria bacterium CG1_02_53_45 | reverse complement strand
TTGCTCGCTACACCAGACGTTCCAGCCTTCCCCGCATTGGCGGACGGGTCGGCCTGTGCATCGTCCTTTTCGAGGATTGCTCAGCGTTTACTCACGTTACGGCCTGCACACTCGCCAAGTCACCTATGTGACCCTCTACACCAGAGGCTTCAGCCATTTCGTTACCTCCATGACTGCTCTGATTGCTTCCGGCTGGAGCAAAAGTTGCCGGGTGGGACTTTCACCCACTGGGATATCGCCGCCTTTCCACGGCGCACGCCACTATGGACCATTTTTCATTCGCATGGCTTGGCACAGCGCAGGCACATACCGTACCAGAGACGGCCGCGGCGGAGCAGGCTCGGCCCAGCAACGCTTCGCGCCGCTCAACAGTTGGCCGGACAACGTCAACCTCGACAAAGCACACCGGCTACTCTGGCCGATCAAGCGGAAATACGGTAACAAGCTCTCTTGGGCCGACCTGTTGATCCTCGCCGGCAACTGTGCCCTGGAGTCGATGGGATTCAAAACCTTCGGCTTCGGCGGTGGGCGCGTGGATGTCTACGAGCCCGAAGAAGACACCTACTGGGGATCCGAAACCGAATGGCTGGCCGACAATCGCCACTCCGCCGAGCGCGACCTCGATAATCCCCTCGCCGCCGTGCAGATGGGGCTGATCTATGTGAACCCGGAAGGGCCGAACGGCAAACCGGATCCGCCCGCGACGTTCGGGAAACGTTCGCACGCATGGCGATGAACGACGAGGAGACCGTCGCACTCACCGTTGGCGGCCACACCTTTGGCAAGTGCCATGGCGCCGGCGATGCGGAGCTGGTCGGACCCGCCCCCGAGGCTGCCGGCATCGAAGAGCAGGGCCTCGGATGGAAAAGCCGCTTTGGCAGCGGCAAAGGCGGCGATCAGATCGGTAGTGGTCTGGAAGGCTCATGGACACCGACACCGACGAAGTGGGACAACAGCTACCTGGATATGCTGTTCGGCAACGAGTGGGAGTTGATGAAAAGCCCGGCAGGTGCCAATCAGTGGACGCCGAAGCAGGCGACCGACAGCAATATGGCACCTGCCGCTCACGACTCGTCGAAGCAGGTCCCGATCATCATGACCGACGCTGACATGGCGATGCGGATGGACCCGATCTACGAACCGATTGCGCGGCGCTTCCACAAGGATCCGGAGGCGCTCGCGGACGCCTTCGCCCGTGCGTGGTTCAAGCTGACTCACCGCGACATGGGCCCGCGAGCGCGCTATCTCGGCCCGGAAGTACCCGCCGAAATGCTCATCTGGCAAGACCCCATACCCTCCGTCGATCACGATCTGATCGACGAGAAGGACATTGCCTCGCTCAAGAGCAAGATTCTGGCCTCAGGCCTGTCGGTCTCGCAACTGGTATCGACCGCTTGGGCCTCGGCGTCCACCTTCCGCGGCTCCGACAAGCGCGGCGGTGCGAACGGCGCGCGCATTCGCCTCGCGCCGCAGAAGGAGTGGGAAGTCAGCCAGCCGACCCAACTGGCGACAGTGCTGGCAACGCTCGAAGGCATCCAGGGCGAATTCAACAAATCGCAGTCCGGTAGCAAGAAGGTCTCGCTCTCCGACCTGATCGTGCTGGCCGGTTGTGCGGGCGTCGAGCAGGCGGCGAAGAATGCCGGTCACCCCGTCACCGTGCCGTTCGCGCCGGGACGCATGGACGCCTCCCCGGCGCAAACCGATGCGGACGCCTTCGCCGTGCTCGAACCGATCGCAGACGGGTTCTGCAATTACCAGAATGCCAAAAATACCGCGCCTACCGAAAAACTGCTGATCGACAAGGCGCAATTGCTAACTCTGACCGTGCCCGAAATGACGGTGCTTGTGGGCGGCATGCGCGTCCTGAATGCCAACTTCGGCAAGACCCAGTACGGCGCCTTCACCAAGAAGCCGGAGGCGCTGACAAACGACTTCTTCGTCAACCTGCTCGACATGGGCACTGAGTGGAAGGCAGCCTCGAAAGACGCCGACGTGTTCGAAGGTCGCGATCGCAAGACGGGCGCGGTCAAGTGGACCGGCACCCGAGTGGACCTCATCTTCGGTTCGAACTCCGAACTCCGCGCAGTGGCGGAAGTCTACGGATGCGAGGACTCCCAAGAGAAGTTCCTGCACGACTTTGTAGCGGCGTGGAATAAGGTAATGAACCTTGACCGTTTCGACCTCGCCTGATCGCTGATGATCATCTTCGAGGGCTTCTGACAGGTCGGCAAGAAAGCTGCCCGCTAACAACCGTTGCCGTATAAGGGGTCAGAGCCATTTCCTGAAAGTCCATTGCCAGCTGGGTTCAGACACCAAATGGGCAAGTTGCTATCTACCCCTGATAACGCAGGGCATCAATCGGGCGCAGGCGGGCGGCTTTGCTGGCCGGGTAGAGGCCGAAAAAGATGCCTACCGCCACCGAAACAAAGAATGCGAGCAGCACGGGTGTCGCCGTAACAGTGGTCAGCACATCAAATACGCGGGTAGTGGCATAGGCAAGGCCAATGCCGACTACGATGCCGACCACGCCACCGGCCATGGTGATGATGACCGACTCAAGCAGGAACTGGATCAGGATATCTCTGCGGCGCGCACCAATGGCCATGCGGATACCGATTTCGCGGGTTCGCTCGGTCACCGAAACCATCATGATATTCATAATACCGATGCCGCCGACAAACAACGAAATCGAAGCGATAGCGGCCAGCAGGATGGAGAGCATGCCGGTTACTTCCGAAGCTGTTTCGCTCACTTCCGTCATATTGGTGATGCGGAAATCATCCTCGGCGTTGGCATGCAGATGATGACGCTGGCGCAGCAACTCGCGCACACTTTTCTCCAGCGGCATCATGTCCGCCTCTGTGGCCGCCTGCACCATAACCATCGAGACCGTGCCCTGAAACTGCGTGCCGAAGAGCTGCCGCTGCGCTGTTACCAGCGGCACAATGATGGCGTCATCCTGGTTGTGCCCCCCCCAGACTCTGCCCCTTGCTGCCCAGCACACCGATAACCAGAAACGGCGAGCGCTGGATGCGAATCGATTTACCCACCGGGTTTTCATTGCCGAAGAGCTGGCGCGCAGTCTCCTGCCCCATCAGCGCCGCACGCACACCGCTTGACGCTTCGGACTCGGAAAAAGCGCGTCCGGCAACCACCGGCCAGTCGCGGATCTGCAGGTAATCCGCGGTCGCGCCCGTTGCCGTGGTATTCCAGTTATTGGGGCCGTAAACCACCTGCACGGAGCCGTTTACGGTCGGTGAGACCAGCGCGGCGCGCGACAGCTGACCGATCGCCTGCGCATCCATAACGGTCAGCGTCGGCAGGTTGCCGGCACCGCCGCGCACACCGCCGTGGCTGGAGGAGCCGGAGCGCACGATCAGCAGATTGGAGCCCATGGCTGCGATGGAGTCGCTCACCTGTTTCTGGGTGCCCTGCCCGATGGCGACCATCAGAACCACGGCAGCCACGCCGATCAGGATACCGAGCGCGGTCAGGAAGGTGCGCAGGCGGTTGGCCGCCATCGCCGCCAGTGCTTCGCCAAGCAGCGAGAAGATCATGTGATCTCCTCTTCGCGAAAAGCATCCACCGGACCATCGTAATGGATGCGCCCATCGAGCAGGTAGACCAGGCGCGTGGCATAGCTCGCCACATTGCGGTCGTGCGTAACCACCACCATCGTCATACCCTGATCGCGATTGATCTGCTGAAACTGCTGCATAATGTCGCGGCCGGTGCGGGTATCGAGATTGCCGGTCGGCTCATCGGCCAGAATCAGGCGCGGCTCGGTAACCAGCGCGCGAGCAATGGCAACGCGCTGCTGCTGGCCGCCGGAGATGCGTGTCGGCAACGAATTAAGCCACTCGCTTAAGCCCACACGCTCCAACATGCGGGTGGCCCGCTCAGTGCGCAAGCCTCGCCCGATGCGCTGGTAGATCAGCGGCAGCGCCACATTAGCCACCAGCGAGGCGCGCGGCAGCAGATTGAAACCCTGAAAGACAAAACCGATCACCTGACTGCGCACACGCGCCAGCTCATCATCCGGCAGGCCGCCGACATCGCGACCATCGAGCAGATAACGGCCGGCGCTCGGCACATCGAGGCAGCCGAGAATATTCATCAGTGTGGATTTACCCGAGCCCGACGGCCCCATGATGGCGACAAATTCGCCCTCATTGATGCTCAGCGACAGCTCCCTGAGCACCGGCACCGGGCCTGCATCGGTGTCGTAATCCTTACCGAGATCAAGCAGGGAGAGTAACTGACTCATACAGTGTTAGTGGATGCGCATACCGGGCTGGCGTTTATTGCCGGCCTCGTCAGAACCGGCAATTTCAATAACCACCCTGTCGCCAGCCTTCAATGAACCGGCCAGCACCTCGGTGGCGGCACTGTCAGAGGCGCCAAGCAGCAAGCGCACAGGCCGCAAGCCCTGCTCTGTCGGCAGATAGACCGTGCCACGCATGCCCTCTTTGCCTGCTTCCGGCTCAGCCGCCTGCTCGCGCCCGATCACGGCATCGGCTGCCGGACGCAGGCGCAGCGCCGCATTCGGTACCTTGAGCACATGCTCACGATGGGCCGTGATGACGCTGACATAGGCGGTCATACCCGGCAGCAGAATAAAATCGTCATTATTCACATCGATAACTACATTATAGGTGACGACATTCTGCTGCGTGGTCGGATTCAGGCGCAGCTGGCGCACCGTGCCGGCAAATTCACGCTCGGGAAATGCATCAACGGTGAAGGTGGCCGGCTGGCCGGCCCGGATAGCGCCGATATCGGCCTCGGCAAAACTCGAATCGATCTGCATGCGGGTCAGATCCTGGGCGATTTTGAACAGGGTCGGGGTCTGGAATGAGGCGGCTACGGTCTGCCCGACATCCACCTCGCGCGAAACAATAACACCGGCCACCGGTGAGCGGATCACCGTGTACGCGAGGTTAATGCGATCGCGTTCAGCCTGGGCGCGGGCCAGAGAGAGCTGCGCCTCGGCCGACTTCAGCGCCTGCACCGCCGCATCGAGCTCCTGCCGGGAGACATACTCCTTCTGATACAGCGACCGCGTGCGTTTCATATTGGCGCGGGCCAGATCAAGTGCGGCAGCGGCCTGCGCCTTTGACGCCTCAGACTGTGCCACTTGCGCGCGCGTCAATGACGGATCGAGCTCCAGCAGCACCTGCTTCTCTTCCACCTTGTCGTTGAAATCGGCATAAATCTTCTTCACCACGCCGGAGACCTGCGTACCGACATTGACCAGGATCACCGGATTGAGTGTGCCGTTGGCCGAGACAGACTGAATCAGCGTCCCCGACTCCACCCCAGCGGTAACGTAACGCTCGGCCTGCGGCACCGTTTTGGGCCAGAACAGGGCGTAAGCGCCAGCGGCGACGGCCAGAGTGATCATGGTGGCAATCACCGGCTTGCGACTGAAGAAGGATGTTGAGTTCATGATTATTGCTCCATACTGCGGGCCATTTGCAAGGCGGTGAGATCGAGTGCGCCAATGGCCTGCGCCAGTGAAAAACGGGCCGCATGCCAGTTGTAGAGGGCTGTAACATGCTGCTGGCGGGCACCGGCCATGGCACTTTGGGCCGAGAGCAGATCGAGGATATTGCCCACCCCCTCCCGATAACGCCCCAAACTCATGGCCTCCGATTCAGCGGCTGAAGCAAGCAGGTCTTCACTTGCGCGCAGCGCCTGACCTTCGCTGCGCAGGTTCTGGTAGGCCTGCCACACCTGCAAGGAGACCTGCCGGGCAACCTGATCGCGGCTGGCCATGCTGTTTTCCAGCTGCGCCTGGGCTGCACGTGTGCGGTAGGCGGTATCAAAACCGGTGAAAATCGGGAATTGAATATTCAGGGCGATACTGCCGTTACGCGTATTGGCATATCCGGCACCGGCCGCAGCAGTCCGCCCGTCGGAAGCGCTGGCATCCAGTGTCAGTTTCGGCATGCCCGAAGCACGCGCAGAAACGATATCGGCTCTGGCGGCACGAATGCGGGCATCGGCCGCGGCCAGATCCGGACGACGCTGTTGCGCCTGATCAATCAGCTGAGCCACATCCTGCTCCTGCCTGATGTCCGGACGCGCTGCGGGCGCTTCGGCGAACTCCAGTCTCGCGGTCGGTTCCAGCCCCATCACATTGGCCAGTGTACCCAGCGCATTCTGCATCACACCTTCGGCCCTGATGCGAATCAGGCTCGCCTGCGACAACGCTGTTCTGGCCTGCAGATGATCTGCCTTTGTTGCAGCGCCGACCCGATAGCGTGCCTGGGCCGCCGTCTGCGCCTCGGCCGCCGAGGTTTCACTGGCGCGGCTTGCATCGAGACTGGCGCGGGCGGACATCAGCGCGAAATATGCCTGTGCCGCATCCAGAAACAGCGTTTGCAGCGTGGCATTGCCGCTGGCATTGGCCGCAGCAAGCAGGGCGCGGGCATTGTCGATACCGGCCTCGCGGCCACCGAAATCGTAAAGCAGGTAACTCAGCGATAGAGAAAGGCTCTGCCGGTTGCTGACACTGTGCACAGCTCCGGTCGCTGCCGCATTGTGCTCGGCTGTGCCGCCGAGCGACAGCGAAGGCAGCTGCGATGAGCGGCTGGAGCCCAGTCGGGCAGCAGCCGCGCGGGCCGAGGCCCAGGCTGCACGCGTTTGCGGGTTACTGCACAGGCTGATCTGCACAACATCTGCCAGCGTCAGCGCCCTGCCTTCGATCCGATTATTGCAGATGCCGGCATCGGCCGGAGAGGTCGCCACCATGGCAGTAACGGAGAACGGATCATCCAGCCCTGCGGCACTGGCCGGCATGGCGCAGGTGAGTGACAGCAGCACCGGCAGAGCGGAATATAAAACTCTTCTCATGATGTTGACGTTATAACAGAAACCGCCGCCATATAGAATCAACTTTACCCTTTCTTTACATCGCCGGTTCAAACCCGATGCGCCCCGGCAGTGCGCCGTTAAGCGGCAGGCTGATCCAGTTCTCGCTCCGCCTTCACTTTTTTCACCACCAGCATGGCTTCAACCAGCACCCAGCCGGCCAGCAGGAAGATGGCCGCACCGACTGCGGCAACGATCCACTGCGCTTTGCCGACAGCTTCGAATATGCCCATGAGCATACCGGCGATGGTCGCACCGAGCACGAGCAGCATCGGCAGCAGGGTATAGAGAATCGGCTTTTTCTTGCGATAGAGATAAATTGTTACGGTCAGCAGGGTCAGACCTGCCAGAATCTGGTTGGTGGTGCCGAACAGGGTCCATAAAAACAGGCCGGCCGGTTTGCCATCAACCTTGAAAAAGGCAAAGAAACCGATTGCAGCAACAGCCAGAAAGGTCGCCACATAGCGGTTACCCAGAACTTTCACACCAATGGTTTCACCGATCTCTTCGAGATTAAAGCGCAGCAATCGCGCACCGGTATCCACACTGGTCATGGCAAAACCGACCACCACCACGGAGATAAAGGCGGCCGCATAATCCAGCGGCACACCGAGCTGGTGGATAAAGTTGGCATTGCCCTGAATAAAGATGCCCAGCTTCTGGTGCAGGCCTGCCGCCTTGTCCCATGAGCCGTAGAAGGATTCCCACTCGGCGCGCGAGGAGAAGGCGCCGGCCGTCGTAGCCAGCACGGCCAGCAGTGCCAGCAGTGATTCGCCGATCATGCCGACATAACCGACAAAGGGGGCATCGCTCTCACGATCCAGCTGTTTGGAGGTGGTGCCGGAAGCAACCAGCCCGTGGAAGCCGGAAACCGCGCCGCAGGCAATCACGATAAACAGGAACGGCATCAGCGGCGGCGCACCGATCGGGTTCGGGTTGATCGCCGGTGCTGCCCAGTCCGGTGAGAGCACGAAGAATCCGGCCAGCATGGCAAACAGCGCCAGATAGAGCAGCAGCGAGTTGAGGAAATCACGCGGTTGCAGCAGCAACCAGACCGGCAACACACTGGCGACAAAGGCATAGACCAGCAGTGACCAGGTCCAGTCCGTGGCGGTGAACCCGGTAATCGGCATATCCAGCCCGATATAGGTGGTCAGCAGCATCAGTACAAATCCGACGGCTATCATCGGCCATAGCGGCATGTTCTTTTTATACACAAGGAAGCCGATCACCATGGCAATCAGCATCAGTGAGTAGGTCGGGAATATGGCTTCGGGATGCGACGTTTTCGGAATATTGGCGACATCAGGAGCAGCAAACAGACCGGAAATCACCAGTACGAACACACCCATGGCCAGCGCCACCAGGAAGAAGATCACCAGCAGGAAAAGCAGACGTGTGCGCGGACTGATCACATCTCGGGCAATAGTGCCGACACTCTGCCCCTTATGGCGAATGGAGAGCACGAGCGCGGAAAAATCATGCACGGCACCGACCAGCAGGGTACCGAAAACAACCCAGCAGAGCGCCGGCACCCAGCCCCAGATCACCGCAATGGCAGGCCCGAGCATCGGAGCGAGTCCCGCAATGGAGGCAAAGTGATGGCCGAAGAGGATGTATTTATTGGATGGCACATAATCGACATCATCACGCAACGCATGCGCCGGAGTGACATTGGCATCATCAAGCTCGAATATTTTCCGGGCCAGCGTCCGTTTGGCATAAAAACGGAAAAACAACATATAGAGACAGAGTACGGTGACGGCCATAACAACAGGGGTCATCTGTGATCCTCCAGAGGGGGTAAAGATACGCTGAGTTTTTTCAGGACAGCCTGATCAGAGCTTGGTTGTAATGATGGGCGACGCTACCCTAGTGCCCTGTCCCGTAGAAGAGCGCACTATCAGCGAGCGCTGGCGGGATGTACGGCAAGGCGCACGAGAGCAGGACTGGCCGTAGCCAATGCAAACGAGTGCAACAATGCCGAACGCCCGCCAGCACTCGCCCGAAGTGAGCCACCCCAAATCACCAATACCGAGCAAGGTGAGTGGCGATGCCAGAGAGCACCCTGGGGTGTTGCACCCCCTTACCAAGGGCATGCCATTGCCTGCGGGTCGCGCCTTGCCTTGGTGCTTTGGGGTGACTCTGATAATGTGTTCTTCTACGGAACAGGACACTACAACCACGCTGAACAAGAGGTGAATGGATGCGACTGCTGTTGATGTTGATTTTTATTGGCCTGCTACCGGCCTGCCAGCAGCAGGATTCAGCCCTGCCGCAGGATACGAATCCGAGTCCGGTGGTGGCCCGGGTTGGCAGCATGAGCATTCACGAGTCGGATATTGATGCAGAGATGGCCAACATGCCCGATGCGATGTACCAGTACCGCGATGACCCCAATGCCCGCGCTCATATTTTGCGCTCGCTGATCCGCAGGCAGGCCATCAGCGAGCAGGCTAAGCTGCTCGGGCTCGATCTGGATCCGGACGTCAAACAGCGTATCGAGTCTGTGCGCCGCCAGATCCTGATTGATGCCGCCAAAGAGTGGCAGCTGGTCAATATGCCGAAGATTCAGGATGCCGAGATAGAAACATACTACAAAAAACATCTGGACGAATTTACCGTGCCCGAACAGGTGCATGCGCGCCATATCCTCGTACGCACCGAGCAACAGGCCCGGGATCTGTTAAAAACCGTGCGCAATAATCGCGAATCTTTCACCGCACTGGCCGCCAGCATGTCGATAGATGACAGCAACAAATCACGCGGTGGCGATCTGAACTGGTTTCCGCGCGGTGTGATGGTCAAAGAGTTTGATGATGTCGTATTTACACTGAAAAAGGACGGCTTGAGCAATCCGGTCAAAACCCGCTTTGGCTGGCATGTGATCGAACTGCTGGGCAAACGTCCCGCGGCACTGAAACCGCTGGATGAGGTACGCGAAGAAATCTTCAGCGTGCTGCAGCATCAGCGTTTGCAACAATGGTATCAGGAGATTGAAAAAGCCGCCAACGTCAGGATTGAAAAACCGGAGTACCAGTAAGTCGCTGTCAGCCGCCGCCTCTTTCGAGAAAGTGCAGACAGCTGTCGCCATAGCTGCGCGACTGCACACATAACCAGCCGGCAGGCCATAACGGCTTCACTTTGGCCGACTCCTCAATAATCAGGCGTGAACAGCCTATCTCATGTTCATCCAGCCAGCGCGGCAACTGCGCTGTAAAACCCTGCTGATAAGGCGGATCGGCAAAGATCAGGTCAAACGGCTCTCCGGCCATCCGGGCCAGCGCCTTCTCCACCAGCGCCGTTTTGATCTGCCAGCTTTCCGTTAAACCCCAGGATTCCCTGACCTGTTCCATATCCTGCGTCAGCCGGCGATTCTGCTCCACTGAAACAGCTGAGCTTGCGCCGCGCGAAAGCGCCTCCAGAGCCATCACACCGGTGCCGGAAAACAGATCCAGCAGACGCACCCCATCCACCGGCCCGAGGATATTAAACAGCGCCTGGCGCACCTTTGCCGGCGTCGGGCGCAGGCCCGGCACATCCGGCACATGAATAACCCGGCTACGTAAAAAACCGGCTGTAATACGCATCGACATCTGACTTATGCCTATTGCAGCTTGGCGCCGACGCGCACCCGGCTCCAGCTTTCCGGTTTAAGGAAACGTTCAGCCTGTTTGGCGACTTGTTCCAGTGTTACCGCATCCACGCGCGACGTCCAGCTGACCAGGTAATCCAGCGGCAGACCATACATGCCGATCATGGAGATCAGCCCCACCCGTTCGCGATTGGAATCCATGCGCTGGGCAAAGCTGCCGATCAGGTTCTCCTTGCTGGCTTTCAGCTCCGCCCTGGTGATCGCGCCGTTGGCCATCTCCGCCAGCACCGAGCGCACCACCGCTTCGCCCTGCACAGCCTGATCAGCGCGTGTCTGCAGGCTGATCAAGAACGGGCCGGGCACTGCCAGAGGTGAAAAGTAGGAGTACACGCCATACGCAAGACCGCGTTTTTCACGCACCTCTTCCATCAGGCGGGAACCGAAACCGCCACCGCCAAGCATATGATTGAGCACAAATGCAGGGAAGAATGCGGCATCACTGCGCGCCAGGCCCAAACGGGTCAACTGCACCATGGTCTGTGTGGTCGGCATATCGACATCCCGACTCAAACCACTTACCGCTTTGGGCTGCGGAATATCGGCCAGCGTCTGTTTCGGCGTGCCCTGCCAGGCAGCCAGGCGTGCTTCCAGCAGCGGCAACAGCTCGTCCATGGTGATATCACCACTGACCGCCAGCACGGCCCCCTTCGGCTTCACCTGTCCGGCAAACAAGGCTTTTATATCGTCCAGCCCGATCGCTGCCAGCGACTGCATGCTGCCTTCAGAGCGGTGCCCGTATGGGTGCTCGCCGAACAGCAGTTCAGCTGCAGCCTCCGCTGCCCTCACACCGGGCTCCTCCCGCTCTTTCTGGGCCGCCGCCAGGGTATCCTGTTTCATGATGGCAAAGCGCTTTGCACGCCAGCCCGGCTGCAGCAGCACTTCGCTTAATGCGTCCAGCCCCGGATTGAGCACCTCTTTTAATACGGTCAACGAGATATCCAGCGAGTCCTTACTGGCTGATGCGCCCAACTGAATGGCATCCTGATCGAGCAGATCAGCCCAGCTCACATGATCGTGTGCGGCAGTATGGTCGGTGAGCATGCCGGCCAGCAACATGGCTGTGCCGCCTTTGCCTTTGGGATCGAACACACTGCCGGAAGGCAAGCCCAGGTTCATCGACACCATCGGCACATTATGCGCTTCCATCAATAACACGGTGAGGCCGTTGGACAGGCCTGCCTGCTGAATCGGCGGCACGGCCTGTGCCACAGGCATGGCCATAAACAAACAGGTTAGCAGTGCAAGCATACGTGACTTCATGACTTCACCTCCGGTTGCAGCAAGCCGGTGGTCGAGCGTTCCTGCTTCAGCCAGCGCGCCACAGCTTTTTGTATATCTTCCGGTTGTACCTTATCAATCTGCTGCAGCCAGTTATCACGGTTTGCAGCACCGAGTCCCACAACTTCCATCTGGCCGATCTCCTTGGCGCGCAGGTAGAGCGAGTCCTGTGCAAAGACATTGGCCGCAATAATATTGCGCTTGGCGGCATTCAAACGTTTTTCACCCACAGGATTGACGGCCATATCATCAATCAGGGCCCACAACGCCTTTTCAAACGCTTCGGGCTTCTGGTCCGGACCCAACATGCCGTAGGCATACCAGAGATCGAGCCCCATGGCCGACGGGTCATAGCCGGCACCGGCTGCAAAGGCCAGGCGCTGCTGATCAACAATTTCACGCGACAGGCGGGCTGAGCGACCACCGGCCATAATATGAGTGGCCAGCGTCAGGGCCGCGACCTCGCGATCATTTTCTCCCGGCTGCCACACCGGCACCGGAATCGTGACCGCCAGCATCGGCAACTGTGCCGGCAGCACCACCTTGATACGCTTGGGGCCGAACGGTTCGGGCTCAACCGGGTTAAAACGCGGAGCCACCGGTTGCGCCTTCAGACGACCGAAGCTTGCCGCCACGGCCTTTTTCATCTGCTCGAAATCCACATCGCCAACCACCACGACAATGGCATTCCCAGGCACATAATGGCTCTTGTAAAAGTCTTTCACATCCCCAATGGTCAGCTTCTGCAGATCCTGCATCCAGCCGATCACCGGGTTCCGATAAGGGTGCAACCGCAGCGAGGCGGCGGAAAGCTCCTCGAACATGCGGCTGTTCGGATCATCTTCGGTACGCATACGGCGCTCTTCCATGATCACCCTGATCTCTTTCTGGAAATCCTCATCGCGCAGCTTCAGGTTGGCGAAACGCTCGGACTCCATAGCCAGCACTTCAGCCACACGGGCAGACGGTACGGTTTCAAAATAAGCGGTGTAGTCGGTACTGGTAAAGGCATTATCATTGCCACCCATGGCCGAAATGCGGCGTGAATACTCACCGGGCCCCAGCTGTTTCGAACCCTTGAACATCATATGCTCAAACACATGTGCCAGCCCCGTTTTTCCGGGCAGCTCATCGCGCCCCCCCACTTTCAACCAGACCTGCACCATGGCTACGGGGGCCGAGTGATCTTCCTCAACCACCAGTTTGACACCGTTCTTGAATTCAGCCTGCTGGATCGTTCCGGCATGGGCAGAAAAAACAGGCATGCAGCTTATCAGCAGCAGTAAAGAGGTCAGGCGAAATAACATGTAATCTCCGAACAGATGTTTTTTTTGTGAAGCGGGATGATGGGGTAAAGCTTCCGAGGACGCAAACATGGTAAACCACCCGGACAGGGCAATCGCTACTCCCCCACCGGCAGCCTCGGCATCACACTGAACGCCACCGAGAAAGAGAGGTTGCCCGCCAGCAACGGGAGCGGCTTACGCTGGCCGGCCGCGCATGGATAACGAACGCAGACAGGATCCGCTGACCAAACTGCACAACCGCCGCCATCTCTATCTGGAGGGCCCCAAACAGTTTTCCATGCCCCACCGGCTGGTGTTATGCGGTTTCAGTCATGATGATCAATCTGGATTACCTCAAAAAATCAACGACAGCTTTGGTCATACTGCCGGAGACAAAGTACTGGTAGAGGTTGCCGCCACCCTGCTCAAACATTGCCGCACCTACGACGTCCTGATCCGCTTCGGCGGCGAAGAGTTCACACTGGTCATGCTCAACTGCAGGATTGACCGCCATCATCACCCCATGACTGAACAAACAGATGCGGACAACAAAACCCGGACCGCACCTGCGACTGATAAAACCGGCATTGAATACGCCGGCTTCTGGATTCGCGTCGCTGCCACCCTGATTGATTCCCTGTTGATTATTCTGATCACTGTGCCTCTGCTCTACGGCATCTATGGCGAGCACTATTTCAATCGGGATCTGTTTATCACCGGCCTCCGGGACTTCCTTATTTCATGGGTACTGCCCGCTCTCGCTGCGGTCATGTTCTGGATCTACCTTTCGGCCACGCCGGGCAAGGTCATTCTGCACCTGAAAATTATTGCTGCGGGCAGCAGTGGGCACCCGTTCCCGCGTCAGTTCGTTATCCGTTATCTCGCCTATTTTATCGCATCCATTCCGCTCGGTGCCGGCCTGCTCCGGGGTGCCTTTGATGTACGCAAACAGGGCCGGCATGACAAACTGGCGAACACCGTTGTCATCCGGGAGCGCTGAAACATACCCGTCTTCTGTAGTGGCCGCGCTGCCAACAGATGGCTCACAGCTCACGTGTCACTTGAGTTTTACCGCTCAACAGGCATATATTGGCAGCACAGCTATATTGCGGTGTTGCCGCAGTTCAACGGCGGCTGTGGAGGTTAGATGAAACATTTACTGACAGACATTACCGGCATCGGCGAAAGCACCGCCGCACTGCTGGCTGAGCACGGTATTGATTCGGTTACCGCGCTGCGCAAGACCAGCATCAAAAAGCTTTGCCGCGTGCCCGGCTTCAGCGAAACCCGGGCAACAGTCGTATTGGCTTGTGCGGACGAACTGAAATCCGCCGACAAGGCACTCAAGCGGGCTGAAAAAGATGCTCTCCAGACAGCCATACAGGCTGCGAAAAAGGAAAAGAAAGCGATCAGGCAAGCTGAAAAGGATGCCGAAAAAGCTGCAAGGCTGGCAGCAAAAGATGTAAAAAAAGCGACCCGACAGGCCGAAAAAGAGGCAGCAACGCTGGCCAAACAGGCTGCTAAAAACGCTAAAAAGGCTGGGACACCCAACAAGGCCGACAAGCCAAACAAAGGTAAAAAGAAGAAAAAATAAGCCTGTCATTGATCCCGGGGCCACGCTGCCCCGGTGACCCGCAGGCCTGCTTCGGCCAACGGCCTGCCGCGCTGACGGTCGGGAAAACCTGATCCCGTTGATGCTGCTGGTTGCGCAGCACCGGCCAATGCGTAGCGTTCCCACCCCTTTTCAACCAATACATTTCCGGAGCGGCGAACCCATGGCTTCTATCAAACAGGCGCTTATCAGCGTGTCAGACAAAACAGGTGTGGAAGGCTTTGCCAAAGCACTGAGCGAGCGCGGTGTGAAGCTCCTCTCCACCGGCGGCACAGCCAAACTGCTGCGCGAAGCCGGCATCGCATGCCGCGATGTGTCGGACTACACCGGTTTCCCCGAGATGATGGATGGCCGCGTGAAAACCCTGAACCCCAAGGTGCATGGCGGCATTCTGGCCCGCCGCGACAACGCCGGCGACCTGGCTTCGATGGCGGAGCACGGTATCGAGCAGATTGATCTGGTCTGCGTGAATCTCTACCCGTTCCGCGAGGCGGTCGCCAAAGAGGGGTGTACTATTGATGACGCGATTGAAAACATCGACATCGGTGGCCCCTGCATGGTTCGCGCCTCGGCCAAGAATCACAAGTTTGTCACTATCGTGGTTGATCCGTCCGATTACGGCATGGTGATCAATGCCATCGATCAGAATGAGCTCAACGAACAGATCCGTCGCGCTCTGGCCACCAAGGCCTTTGCCCATACAGCAGCCTATGACGGCGCCATTGCCAACCACTTCTCGGCGCTGAACAGCGACGGCTCCAAGCGCAAGTTTCCGGACATCTTCACCCGCCAGTTTGTTAAAACGGCTGATGAACTGCGCTACGGCGAAAACCCGCATCAGGACGGTGCTTTCTATGCCGATCTCGAAGATACAGGACTGTCGCTGGCCAACTGCGAAGTACTGCAGGGCAAAGCGCTCTCCTATAACAATATTGCCGATGCCGATGCGGCCTTTGCCTGTGTGCGTGATTTCACCGATAACGCAGCGGTCATCGTCAAACACGCCAACCCGTGCGGCGTAGCTGTAGGCGGCGCTCAGGCTGAAATTTACGAGCGCGCCCGTGCGGCCGATTCAACCTCCGCCTTCGGCGGCATTGCAGCATTCAACCGTCCGCTGGACGGCGCAACCGCCAGCCTGATCGCAGAAACGTTTATGGAAGTGGTGATTGCACCGGGTTTCACCGATGAAGCTCGTGCGGCACTGGCCGAAAAGAAAAACCTGCGTCTGTTGCTCGCTCCTTCAGCTGAACCTGTCAGCGGCGGCCTAGAATTCAAACGTGTGAATGGTGGCCTGCTGGTGCAGGAACGCGATGCACACATCCTTGATCGCAGTGCCTGCACCGTGGTCACGGATCGCGCTCCAACCGAAGAAGAGTGGGACGACATGCTGTTCGCCTGGTCTGTTGCCAAACATGTAAAATCCAATGCTATCGTCTTTGCCAAGGGCGGCGTCACGCTCGGCGTTGGCGCTGGACAGATGAACCGCGTCAACTCCACCCGCATTGCAGCCCTTCATGGTGGCGAAGCGATCAAGGGTTCAGCCGTTGCATCGGATGCCTTCTTCCCGTTCCGTGATGGTGTGGATGCACTGGCCGAAGCCGGAGCCAAAGCGGTGATACAGCCCGGCGGTTCCATGCGCGATCAGGAAGTCATTGCCGCAGCCAACGAACACGGCCTGGCGATGATCTTCACCGGTATCCGTCACTTCCGCCACTGATTGAACTGGATGGCAACCGAGGCTGGCGCGCGCGCCATCTCAACTTTTCCAGTGCGCAGCCTATGATATTCACAGGCTGCGCACTTCAAAGTGAGTCGCCACCTCTGCGTCATCCAAAAGCAAACAGGTACCCCATAAGATCGGCATTATGATCGGCACACATCAACACTACTTGTTTTGTAACACTATAATTTACAAAATAAATAATCGGCATTAACATCGGCACCATGAGTGCCGAAACAACCCCTTCAACCTCCCTGATGGAACCGCTGATGCCGGCCGATGCACAGCATAGACTCGAAAACCTCGCCTTCGATCTGGTCGCAAAATCGCAGGGTCTTACTTCATCGTTGCACACCGAGGTGATTCGCTCGATTAGCGATCTGGTACGTTCGATGAACTGCTATTACAGCAACCTCATCGAGGGGCATAACACGCATCCGGCCAGCATCGAGAAGGCGCTCAGGGATGATTATTCCAGTGACCCTGAAATACGCGACCTGCAACTGGAGGCACGCGCCCATATTGAAGTGCAGCGCCTGATCGACGAAGGCAAAACGCCAGCACCCGCATTCTCCGCGGCCTTCATATGCTGGGCGCACAGTGAGTTCTGCCAGCGCCTGCCGGATGAGTTGTTGCGCGCCGACAATCCGGATACGGGAGGGAGCGTGCAGATTGAGCCCGGTCGATTCAGGGAAGGAGATGTGCAGGTCGGGCGACATGTGGCTGTCCCCGCTGATACACTGGATAGCTTCACAAGGCGGTTCGAAGAGGGCTATGCCTTGCTACCCTCGCGCGCCGGACAGATCATTGCCGTAGCCGCAGCGCACCACCGCATGCTCTGGATTCACCCCTTTTACGATGGCAATGGCCGAGTGGTTCGCTTGCAGTCCTATGCTCGCCTGCGGGAACTCGGCATCGGCAGTTCGTTATGGTCGGTGGCACGAGGGTTGGCGCGCAATGTTCGGGAGTACAAATTGCAGCTGCAGGCAGCCGATATGCCCAGACAAGGCGATCTGGATGGCAGGGGCAACCTCTCAATGCAGGGGCTGGAGTCGTTCTGCGAGTTCTTCCTCAGCGCCTGCATTGATCAGGTCGAATTCATGCGCTCGATTCTGAAGCCAAATGAACTGATGCGCCGCATCGAGCTCTATTGCCGCGATGAGATGGATGCCGGCCGACTGATGAAGGGCTCATACAACCTGCTGCGCGAGGCGTTGCTGGCAGGCTCCTTCGAGCGTGGGCGCGCACCGGAAATCACGGGTTATGCCGACCGTCAGGCACGCAAGGTGCTCAAAGCTCTGCTGGATCGGGGATTGCTGGTTTCCGATTCTCCGAAAGGCGCAGTCCGTCTCGGCTTTCCCGAACATGTGCTGGAACACTGGCTGCCAAGGCTTTATCCGACCGGGTGATCATCCGCAAACCGCCTCAGACTCTCGTTATCAGCGAAGAAAGCGGCCCAATGAGCAAGAATACCTCTATCAAACTGCATAAACAGTATCGGCCAGTAGCCATGCGTGTTCGGAATAGTTGACGATCGTTCACTATACCGAATACCATGCCGCCCATGAATAATGTAGCCACTCGCATTGCCAAACTGCGTAAAGAGCGTGACCTTAGTCTGCGCGCTCTGGCCGATGCCGCAGGCGTCAGTCCGGCCACCCTGTCCCAGATTGAGTCGGGCCAGGCTTCACCTTCCGTTGCCACGCTGGAAAAACTGGCTGATGGCCTGAATCTGAGCATTTCAGCATTTTTCATTGATGCACAACCGGACAACAATGTGGAAATTTTCCAGTTAAAAGATCGCCCCGCAGTGAAACTGCAAGGCGGTTGTTCATTGTTTCCACTTTCCGCACACCACCAGCATGTCGGTTTTGAGCCGATTCTTGTGCGCCTGGAAGCGGGAGGTGAACTCAACGATGCCCTCTACGGTATAAGCAGCCCCCACGCCTATGCCTGGGTACGCCAGGGGCAGGCCAGACTGACCCTGAATGAAACCAGTTATACGGTTAGCGAAACCCATTCGGTCTATTATGATCCGCGTCTGCCGCACAACTGGCACAATGCCGGCGCGGAGACCTGTGAGCTGTTGATTGTGAGATCACGGTGATCGATTCAGCACTGTTACTGGCCATCTCTGCCATGGCCACCTGCCTGTTTGCAGCGCTTCTGTCTCCCTGCATAGGCCGCTTCCCCGCCCTGCAGCGACTGTCTGTCTCACTGTTGCTGGCGGCATCAGGCGCACTGGCCATGGCCGCCGGCCTGTTTGGCCTGAACGACAGCGAAGCAGTGATGACCCTGCCGATCGGACTGCCATGGTTGCCGATGCACCTGCATCTGGACGCACTATCAGCCTTTTTCATGCTGACCATCGGTATCCTGCTGCTGCCTGTCGGCATCTATTCGGTTGGATACCTGAAAGAGATCGTTGCAAAAAATGGTTCCATTCAACAAATGGGGCTTTTTTTACCGCTGTTTGCGCTAGGCATGCAGGGCGTAGTGCTGGCCGATGATGCCTATACGTTTATGGTGTTCTGGGAGATAATGAGTCTGGCTTCCTATTTTCTCGTCACCTTTGAGCATGAGAATGAAGCAACCCGCAAGGCCGGTTTTCTCTATCTGCTGATGGCACACCTTGCAGGATTACTCATTCTTGGTGCTTTCTCCGTGCTCTATGCCGCTGCCGGTGATTTCTCCTTTGTTGCCATGCGCAACGCTGAACTCTCGCCGGGCATGGCGACGGCGGCATTTCTGCTAGCCGCTTTCGGATTCGGCATGAAAGCCGGCGTTGTACCACTGCATGTATGGCTGCCTGACGCCCATTCTGCAGCCCCCTCCAACGTCTCGGCCCTGATGAGCGGAATCATGCTGAAGGTGGCGATTTTCGGTTTTATGCGCCTGATCTGGGATCTGGTCGGCATGCATGAATTCGCCTGGTGGTGGGGAGCTCTGGTACTGGCGGCGGGATCCTCATCCGCAATCACCGGTATTCTGATGGCGTTGCAGCAACATGACCTGAAGCGGTTGCTGGCCTACAGCTCTGTGGAGAATGTCGGCATTATCCTGATCGGCATAGGTATGGCGATGACCTTCGCCGCTTCCGGCCACCCCCTGATTGCCGTATTGGGCATGATCGCCGCACTCTACCACACCATTAATCACGCGTTATTCAAGGGCATGCTGTTTATGGGTGCCGGAGCGGTGATGCATGCGACCGGCAGCCGCGATATGGAAAGCATGGGCGGATTGATTCATCGCATGCCGGCCACTGCCGTGTTTGTGCTCATTGCCTGCATCTCTATCTCGGGACTGCCGCCTTTCAATGGTTTTGTTTCCGAATGGCTCACCTTCCAGACCGCATTATTGACGCCGCATCTGGAAAACACCTTGCTGGCTGCCCTGATTCCCTTTTCAGCCTCAATGCTGGCACTGGCCGGCGCCCTGGCTGCAGCCTGTTTTGTAAAACTCTTCGGCATTGTCTTTCAGGGTCAGGCCCGATCAACAGCCGCCGCACAAGCGCACGAGGTGGACGGATGGATGAAAGCAGGCATGGCCATTCCTGCGCTGTTCTGCCTGTTGCTTGGTGTGCTGCCCACCCTGTTCATTCCGCTGATTGAAAGTGTGCCGCAGATGCTGATCCATGCGTCGCTGGCGGGCTCAGTGCAGCCGGAAAACTGGCTCTGGCTGACGCCGGTGAGTGCTGACCGGGCCTCCTACGCGGCACCGATGATGCTCTTTGGCATGCTGATACTTGCAGCCCTGATCTACTGGCGCCTGCATGGACGCGGCAAGCGAATTCTGCGCAGCGCCGTCTGGAGTTGCGGACATGCGCCACTGAATCCGCGTATGCAATATACTTCAACGAGTTACTCGCAACCGCTGAAACGCATTTTTTCCGGCGCCTACCTGCCTGAAGTGCATGAAGGCACACGCTACGGCGTACATCCGCTGGTTGTGCACAGCGTGGTTTATGCCGTGCATATCGGTGACCTGTTTTATCGCAGGCTCTATCTGCCGGTTGGCCGCATCACCCAGGCCATTGCTGACAGGCTGGCACACGAACACGAACGCGGCATGCACGCCTATCTGGCCTATATTTTTTCCACCATACTGTTACTGCTGTTATGGGTGGTTCAATGAGTCTATCCATGACCCTGTGGGTACTGAACCTAGCCCAGGCTGCATTAATGGTGCTGGCGGCGCCGCTGCTCGCCGGCATCATCCAGAAATGCAAGGCACGCCTGCAAAACCGGCGCGGCGCACCCATCCTGCAGCCCTACCGGAACCTGTTGAAGCTGTTCGGAAAAGAGGCACTGCTGGCGGAAAATGCTTCATGGATTTTTCGCACCACACCCTATGTTCTGTTCACCACCACGGCTCTGGCAGCCAGCGTGGTACCGGTTTTCCTCGTCGATCTGCCATCGGCCCTGATTGCCGATGTGATTGCCATGGCGGCGCTGCTGGCTCTGGCGCGTTTCTGGCTGGCGCTGGCCGGTATGGATATCGGTACGGCCTTCGGCGGCATGGGCGCAAGCAGGGAGATGACCTTCTCAGCCATGGCGGAACCGGCCATGCTGATGTCGATGTTTGTCATGTCACTCGGTGCCCACAGTACCAATCTGTCGACCATGGTCCAGCACGCCTTGCATCTGGATCATCTGCTGCCATCGGTGGCCTTCGCCTTGGCCGCCCTGCTGATGGTGGCCATCGCCGAAAACGGGCGCATCCCGATTGACAATCCGTCAACGCATCTGGAACTGACCATGATTCATGAGGCCATGATCCTGGAGTATAGCGGCCGTCATCTGGCACTGATCGAGTGGGCATCGCAAATTAAACTGCTGCTGTTCGCCACGCTGATCATCAGTCTGTTTGTCCCATGGGGCATCGCAGAGTCGCCTGCAATTCAACCGGTGCTGGCAGCGCTGGTTTTCTGGTTCGGCAAGGTTGTCTTGCTGGCCGTAGCGCTGGCCGTACTGGAAACAGGGCTGGCAAAGATACGTCTGTTTCAGGTGCCTGAATATCTGTCGACCGCATTTGTACTCGCCTTCCTCGGCATGCTGGTCCACTACATTCTGGAAGTGGGGGCCTGATGGACGACGTCATGTTACAGGAAGCCATCTCTGTCGCGGCCTCGCTGATGTTGCTGATTTCATTTGCCCTGCTGGCCCAGCATCGGTTGTTATCGGTACTACACTGGTTTGCCGCCCAGGGTGTCGTGCTGGCCCTGACCACACTGCTGGTTGCCGTGATTTCCGGCCATTATGAACTCTATTTTTCAGCCCTGATGACTCTGCTGCTCAAAGGTGCACTGCTGCCGTGGCTGCTCTGGCGCATCATTCGCAAGATGCATGTCCACCGTGAAGTGGAACCGCTGGTCAACATGCCTGTGACCATGTTGATTGCACTGACACTGGTCCTGATCTGCTTTTATGTGGCGCTGCCGATTGAGCGCATGTCACAACTGGTTACACATAATACGCTGGCCATTGCCATGGCCACCGTATTTCTCGGTATGCTGATGATGATTACACGCAAGAAAGCAATCACCCAGGTGATCGGATTCCTGTCGATTGAAAATGCTCTGTTTTTCACCGCCGTCGGTGCCACCCATGGCATGCCGATGATCGTGGAACTGGGCGTGGCCTTCGATGTACTGATTGCAGCGATCATCTTCGGCCTGTTTTTCACCCATATGCGCAACACCTTCGACTCTCTTGATCTGGATGTTATTCAGGAGAAATCGAAACGATGACGGGCACCATGAACTGGTTTATTTTCACCCTGCTTTCACCGCTGACCGGCGGACTGCTGCTGGCATTTATCCGCCAGCCGGCAAGGTCATCCGCCATCAACATCGGATTCAGTTGCGCCACACTGATCGGCAGTCTGGGGCTGGCTGTCGCGGTATTGCAGCAGGGCTCGCACGAAGCGCTTGCCGGTTTCTTTTTTCTCGATGCCTACAATGTATTCCTGATCACGCTGACCAGCTTTGTCTCCCTGACCACATCGATCTTTTCCGGCCCCTACATGCGTTTTGAATGGCTGCACCGCGACCTTCCCGAACAGCGCCTGCGCCTCTATCACGCCATGTTTCAGCTATTTGTATTCGGCATGTTACTCGGCTTCACCACCAACAATATCGGTGTTCTGTGGATTGCACTGGAACTGGCCACCCTAGCAACGGTGCTGCTGGTCTCGCTCTACCGCACCCCGGCATCCATTGCCGCAGCGTGGAAATATTTCATGCTGGCCGGCATGGGTATTGCATTGGCATTGCTGGGCACAATCCTGATTTTCTTCACCTCGTCCACCATCTTCGGCCACAGCAATGATGCACTGACATGGACACTGCTGTTTGCGCATGCCGGCGAACTTGATGCCAGCGTCATGATGATGGCGTTCGCCTTCCTGATGGTCGGCTATGGCACCAAAATAGGACTGGCGCCAATGCATGCCTGGCTGCCGGATGCGCATGCGGAAGGCCCTACCCCCGTGTCGGCGGTGCTTTCCGGTTTGCTGCTGAATCTGGCGCTGTATGCGCTGGTGCGGTTCAAAATGCTGGTCGACGGCGCTACCGGCACAGCAGTGGCAGGGCATATCATGATCGCCTTCGGCCTGTTTTCCCTGTGCATAGCGGCGCTGTCGCTGCACAAACAACATGACATCAAACGCATGTTCTCCTTCTCCTCCATTGAACATATGGGATTGATGACAGTGGCGTTCGGTATTGGTACGCCGCTCGCCAATTTTGCCGGCCTGCTGCATATGACCGTCCACTCGCTGGTGAAATCCGGTATATTTTTTACCGTCGGCCATGCCGCGCAAGCCATGGGCAGTCAGAACATGGAACAGATTCGCGGCCTGATCCGCCACCACCCCGGCATCGGCTGGGGCCTGCTGACGGGAACAGCTGCCATTGCCGGTTTCCCGCCATTCGGCGTATTCACCAGCGAATTCCTGCTCTTTTCAGCCATACTGGACACTTATCCCTGGCTGATCCTGCCTTTACTGGCAGGTCTGCTGGTCGCTTTTGCCGGCCTGTTCCGTTTTGTGCAACCGATGGTGTTCGGCCCGGTGCCGGCACATGCCATTGCCATTGAAGCCAATATGTTGCCGGTTTATATTCATTTCGCACTGGCGCTGTTGCTGGGCCTTGCCATTCCCGGACCGCTGGCCAACTGGTACGAGCAGGCTGCCACACTGATTGCAGGCGGGGCGGCGCTATGACTGTCAATACATGGTTTGCCGAAAAAATGGGTAATCACGGTATCCACAGCACCTATCTGGAGGATCATCATCCGGCCCATATGCCTTGTCTGGAGATCCGCCTCATCGACTGGAGCAGTGCCGCACAACTGGCACGTCAGCTGGATATGCGCTTTACCGCCCTCTGGGCTGCTGAAGGTGGCAAGCATGATGAGCATTTGCGTTATGCCTATATGGTTTTTGCCCATCCCAAACACCGGCATGTCATGCTGCGTGCGGCGCTGAGGGAAAATGAACCGGCGGTCAGTTCCATCAGCGAACATTTTATCGCGGCCATGCGTATGGAACGTGTCATACAGGAGATGTTCGCTATAGAGGTGAGCGGGATTCCGGATCCCCGCCCGTGGCTGAAACATGAACACTGGCCCGCAGATGCGCACCCTTTATGCGGAGATTTTGCAGCTGACACCGTGATGCCGCGCTGCCCCGGCGAATATCCCTTTATCAAGGCAGAAGGCAGCGGCGTCTATGAGATACCCGTCGGTCCGGTGCATGCCGGTATCATCGAACCCGGTCACTTCCGTTTTCTGGCGGTTGGCGAGCATATTCTCAATCTGGAACAGCGTCTGGGCTACACGCACAAGGGCATCGAAAAACGACTGCAGGGACAACAGGCTGAGCAGGCCATACACCTGGCATCGCGGGCTTCCGGCGATATGACGGTTGCATTCGGCTGGGCCTTTGCCCGCGCTGTGGAAGCGGCCGCCGGTGTGGTTATACCGGCCCGCGCCAGCGCCCTGCGCGCAATCCTCTGTGAACGCGAAAGAATGGCCAACCATATCGGGGATATCGGAGCCATCTGCAACGATGCCTCGTTTGCCTTTATGCATGCACAGATGCAGCGCTTGCGCGAAGATATGGCCCGGCTGCACAAACAGCTGTTCGGCCACCGCCTGCTGATGGATCTGATCAAACCGGGCGGCGTAAGCGTTGATCTGAATGCAGAGCAAAACCTGCTGTTGCGGCAACAGACATCTGCACTGGCTATTGAGGTTGAATCGTTACGCTCAATCTATGCCGATCACTCCGGCATGCAGGAGCGCGTCATCGGTTCCGGTCCGGTCAGCCTGGAAGAAGCCATCTCCATCGGGATGACCGGTTACGCAGGCAGGGCATCGGGCATCTATGTGGATGAACGCGTGGAAGAGGCCTACCCCCCCTATGACAGGCTCAATGTCCGCATACCTGAAGGCAGGGACGGTGATGTTGCCACCCGCGTATGGGTGCGTTTTGAAGAGATTGCCGAGTCGGCCCGTCTGATTGAAACATTGCTTGGCGATTTGCCGGACGATGATCTCTGCTCGGCCTGGCAGGCTCCGGATGCCGGTGTCTCGGGACTGGCCTGCATCGAATCATGGCGCGGTGAAATCGTATGCTGGGTCCGCTTTGGCAATCAGGGCCGCATAGATCGCTGCACCCTGCACGACCCGTCAGAAGTCAACTGGCTGGGACTCGAGCTTGCCGTACGGCATGTGCCCCTACCTGATTTCCCATTGAATAATAAATCATTTAACTGTTCATACTCGGGCAATGACCTCTGATGTTACGTATACTGAAAAAAGCCCTGTTTACCGGCGTCAAAAGCGAAGTACTGGCCGAAGCCGGAGAACAGATTGAAACTGTCGGCCCGGAGCTGGAAGCCGCCATCAAAAAACGGTTCCGGGGATCACTGGCCATCCGCGCTGTTGATGCCGGTTCCTGTAACGGTTGCGAACTGGAAATCCATGCCACCAACAACTGCTACTACGATATTGAGCGTTATGGTATCCATTTTACCGCCAGCCCCCGTTTTGCCGATATGTTGCTGGTCACGGGCCCTGTAACCCGCAATATGGAAACGGCCCTTATAATGACTTATGAAGCCATGCCTAAACCATCTCTGGTGGTAGCCATGGGCGATTGTGCAGCCAACTGCGGCGTCTTCGGCAAGAACAACTATGCCATTGCCGGAGCTGTAGCGGATATCATTCCGGTTGACGTGGTGATTCACGGTTGCCCGCCTGAGCCGACAGATATCATTCGCGGCATTCTGACCGCCATCAGCAGGACTTAACGCCCGGCTTAATTTTACTGCTCCAGCGGCTCCCTGCACATTCAACACCTGCACAAACTGCATAACCTTGTTATTGTTCGCCCATCGGAAGACTGACAATCCGTCAGCCTCATGAATATGGAGTTAGTTATGAAAGTTCTGGTAGTCGGCGGCGGCGGTCGCGAACATGCACTGTGCTGGAAGCTCAAACGTTCGGCCTCGGTCAGTGAAGTGGTTTGCGCACCGGGCAACCCGGGCATCAAGCGCGAGGCGCGCTGCGTCAATGTGGATGCCGAGGATATCAACGGACTGATGAAGTTGGCCAAAGCGGAAAAGCCTGATCTGGTTGTGATCGGCCCTGAAGTACCGCTGGTGCTGGGACTGGGCAACCAATTGCGTGAAGAAGGTTTTCCCGTGTACGGGCCGGATAAAGCCGCCGCAAATCTTGAGGGCAGCAAATCATTCTCCAAGCGCCTGATGCATGAGGCCGGTGTACCGACTGCCCGTTTTGAAGTGCATGTCGATGTCAAAGAAGCGGTTGACACCATCCGCTCATGGGGTGCGCCGATTGTGGTCAAGGCATCCGGCCTTGCTGCAGGCAAGGGCGTGATCGTGGCCCAAACCGAGAAAGAGGCGATTGATGCCGTACGCGACATGCTGGCCGGCAACTCATTCGGTGAAGCCGGATCACAGGTGGTGATTGAAGAGTGTCTGGTGGGCGAAGAGGCCTCCTGCCTGTTCATCGTCTCCGGCGACACGATTCTGCCGATGGCATCATCACAGGATCACAAGGCGCTGCTCGATGGTGACAAAGGCCCCAACACCGGCGGTATGGGTGCTTACTCCCCGGCTCCCTGCGTAACCGATGATGTGGCTGAAATCGTACTGGAAACCATTGCCCGACCGATCATTGCCGCCCTGAAAAAGAAGGGTGCGGAATTTATCGGCACCCTGTATGCCGGTGTGATGCTCACTGCAGACGGCCCGAAGACTCTGGAATTCAATGTTCGTTTCGGTGATCCGGAGTGCCAGCCTTTGATGAGCAGGCTTAAATCCGATCTGGGCACAGTGCTGCTGGCTGCGGCCAACCGTCAGCTCGAAGGGGTAGAACTGGAGTGGGAAGAGGGTACGGCGCTTTGCGTAGTGGTCACTTCCGACGGTTATCCGACAAACTTTGACAAGGGCCAGGCCATTGGCGGACTCGATGCCGTGGAAGCGGCAGGCACAACCGTTTTTCATGCCGGTACGGCGGAGAAAGACGGGGTCATCGTTAACAGCGGCGGCCGCGTACTCGGCGTTACTGCCGTAGCGCCAACGGTAAAACAGGCGCAGCAGATCGTTTATACAGCACTGGAAAAACTGCAGTGGCCGGGCGGCTTTTATCGCCGCGACATCGGCTACCGCGCCGTAGCCCGCGAAGAAAACATATAAACACAGAGATCGCGACGGAACACAAAGGGATCATTGTTTTTCCTTTGCGGAACTTTGCGCCCTCTGCGGTGAAAGAGGTTTAGATCATGGAAGCGATTAAAGTATTGATACTGATGGGCAGTGCCAACGACATGCAGATCATGCAGAAGACAGAAGCCGTGCTCGAAGAGTTCGGCGTCAGCTACAAAACCATGGTGCGCTCAGCCCACCGCACACCGGAAGCGACCGTTGCTGCCGTAAAAGAGGCCGAAGCTGCAGGCTGTAAAGTATTCATCTGTGCCGCCGGTATGGCTGCACATCTGGCAGGCGTGGTCTGTTCAAAAACCGTCAAACCGGTGATCGGTGTGCCGATTGCTTCCGGACCGCTCAATGGTGAAGATGCCCTGCTCTCCACGGTCATGATGCCACCGGGCCTTCCGGTTGCGACTGTCGGCATTAACGCTGCGAAAAATGCAGGACTGCTGGCCGTACAGATACTGGCCCAGAATGATGAAGAACTGACAGTGAAACTGAAAGCCGACCGGACTGCACAGGCTGAGGCGATCCTGTCCGCCTGAGACGAACCATGTCTGCCACCACGGCAAAACTGGCGGCTTTAAGAGCGGCAACTGTACTCAAAGGTGGAGGCCTGCTCGCCCATCATACCGCCACCCTGCCCGGTGTTGCCGCCAACCCGCGCTCCACTCAAGCCATCAATCGTCTCTGCCGCTTTAAACAACGGCCGGGGCCGTTCCTGCTGCTGGCCGACTCGCAAAAAACAGCCCTGCAACAGATACGGTTTTTCTCACCGCACCTGCGCAAACTGATCAGAAGCTCCTGGCCGGGTGCCGTAACCATCATTGTTCCGGCCAAACCGGGCTTAAGCAAACAGTGTTATAACAAAAGCCGCATGGCGATACGCGTTGATGCATCCGCGCAAACCCGCCGTCTGGCCCGCGCCTGCGGCGGCCTGCTGCTCTCCAGCAGCCTGAATCGCAAGGGTGGAAAACCGTTAGAAGTATCACGCAAAACCTGTATGCGGATGCACAGGTTTCTGAATTCGCGACTGCCCGGCCTGCCCGGATCAGGCAATGCCTCATCAATTTTGCGTGTATGGCGCAATGATTCCACTACGATTCGCTCATGACGAGACCTGCATGAATGGCTAACATGCCGGCCATGAATGCATTTTCCGATCTAATCAAACAGCTCTGGCAACGACTGGGTTCCATGTCGCTGGCCGTTATTCTACTGATGGTACTTTCCATCGCCTCAGTCATTGGCACTGTCCTGTTGCAGAATCAGGATCAGGCCGATTATCTGAACCAGTTCGGCCCGTTGTGGTACTGGCTGTTCCGCGCCCTCGGACTGTTCGATATGTATCACACATGGTGGTTCCTCAGCATACTCGGATTCCTCATGCTCTCGCTTACCGCATGCCTGTGGCGCAATGTGCCCAAAATGCTCAAGGAGATGCGCAACCGCAAGGGCACACTCAATGAGCGTTCTCTCAAACGCATGGAACTCAGGAAACAGTGGCGCCTGGCAGCCGACACACCCGTCGACGCCCTGCAGGCGGCATTCAAAAAACCTCTGCACGGCTGGGAAGTTTCTGCAGTCGAGCAGGATGGCACCACCTATATCCGCGCCGACAAGGGCCGTAACCACAAATGGGGGTATATCTCCGTACATACCGCCATCCTGGTGATTCTGATCGGCGGCCTTGTCAGCGTACAGTTCGGTTTCCGCGGCAACATGGGTGTTCCGGAAGGCAAAATGGAGAAAACCATCACCTTTTCACAGGGCACTGAAACCGCCTATCTCGACATGCCGTTTCAGGTACGCTGCAACACCTTTAACATCGACTTCTTCCAGACCGGCGCACCGAAAGAATTCCGCAGCAACCTGACCATACTTGAAGATGGCAAGGAGATGCTGACCAGCGACATCATCGTGAATGAACCGCTCTATTACAAAGGCGTTTATATCTATCAGGCCAGCTTCGGCGATGGCGGCTCGGATGTAACATTCAAGTTCTATCAGATGGACGGCTCGCAAAAAACACGTCTGGCATCCACTCAGGTTTATAAAACCCTGAATGACCCGGAGACAGGTCTGGCCATCGAGGTAACCGACTTCAGGCCATACAACGTCGAGAATATTGCCGAAAAGTTCGGCGAGAAAAAGTTCAAGGATATCGGACCGTCGATTGAATATATCCTGCGCGGCGAAGGGCTCAAGCCGGTCAAGATCAAGGCGTACATGAACCCGTACATTGATGCAGATGGCAACAATCAGGGCTCATGGATGATGGTATCACTCACCGGTGACAGCAAAGATTATCAGCCGGTATCGCTCGGCATTGACCTGACCAATCCGAAAGAGTGGCAGCTCTATCACGCCTTCCTGAGCCGCATGAATGAACAACAGGGCACACAAAGTGAAAAGGCCAATCTGCAGGCATTCAAACTTGCCCTGACCGATGTATTCGGCACCGACCGTCCGGATGACTTCCAGAATATGGGCGTGCGCACGCTGCAGGCCGTACGCATGCTGCCGCAGCTGCCATGGCCGATTATTCCCATGCTCGACGATTTTAACCATGTGTATTACACAGGCCTGCAGCTGGCCAAGGATCCGGGCATGAACATCGTCTGGGTCGGCAGTGCCATTCTGGTCATCGGCCTGTGCATCATGTTCTACCTGCCACATCGCAAACTGTGGCTGGTTATCCGTTCTGCAGATGGCGTATCACACATAACGCTTGCGGGTTTAACCAACCGTAACCAACTGGCTTTTAAGCAAACCTTTAACGATCTGTTCACAAAACTTGATGAAGAGTTCAGCCATCACAAAAACAAAGGGAGCAACAATATATGAGTGCAACCACAGCTGAAATTTCGATCATGGCGGGTATGAACCAGGGCCGCTGGGCTCTGACGCGCTTTTACGCCTATATCGGCATGTCGCTAGGCCTCGGCGCCATGGCCATGTACGGCACCGGCGGTTATAACGAAGATGCCTTCCTCTACCAGATTTTGAGCATACAGGGCTTGATCTGGGGCGGTACAGGTGCGCTGATCGGCACGGGACTTGCCGCCACACTCTCCACCATGAAACCGTCCATGCTGGAAGGACGCGTAGCACCGAACACCGTACCATGGCTGGACGGTGCGCTGCTGATGGTGATTCTCGCCTCCATTGCCGCACTGTTTGAACCGGCGGCCAGTCAGATTTCCTATGAAGACCAGTCCAACCTGATTGCCGGCAACATCATCATGGCCATGAATATAGTATTTATCTTCTCGGCCGTGGCTTATATCGCCTATCTGTTTGCACCGGAAAACTTCATCGGCCGCATTGCCACAGGCTCGGCCTACTTCGGCATTTATGCCGGTGGCACCGCCCTGCTGCTGCGCTGGCACGAATCCTACATGATTGATGTCGAAATCGGTCATGCGCCGGTTTCCAACCTGTATGAAGTATTTATCGTACTGTTCATGATTACAGCAGCCGTTTACCTCTCCTTTGAACGTCGCTATCAGGCCAAGGGCATGGGCGCATTCGTCATGCTGCTGGTTTCTGCCGGTGTGTTCTTCGGTATCTGGCTGGACTCGGTCGGCCAGGCCGACATCAAACCGCTGGTGCCCGCCCTGCAGTCCTACTGGATGAAGATCCATGTGCCGATGAACTTTGTCGGTTACGGTGCTTTTGCCGTTGCCTGCGCTGCAGGCATGGCCTATCTGGTCCGCCACCGTATGGAAGAAAAGGGCAGCAACTCGAAGATGCTGAATGTCTTCCCTTCACTGGAACAACTTGATCAACTGGCGTATAAATCAGTCGCAGTTGGTTTCCCCGCCTTTACCCTGGCCACCATTCTCGGTGCCGCATGGGCAGCAGAAGCCTGGGGCGGTTACTGGTCATGGGATCCTAAAGAGACCTGGGCACTGATCGTCTGGCTGGTCTACGGAGCCTACCTGCATGCCCGCGTTTCACACGGCTGGCACGGCAAGGCTCTGGCCTGGTGGGCTGTAGCAGGCTTCCTGGTTACCGTGTTCTGCTTCCTGGGTGTAAACATGTACCTTTCAGGCCTGCACTCTTACGGTCGCCTGACCTGATCTGTCGTCTGACCTGATTTATCGCGACAATATGTTATACTCAGGCAACTTATCGGATAAGGGGCCAACCATTATGAAACCATTACGCAAAATTATTTTCCCGGCGGCAGGAAGCGGAACCCGTTTCCTGCCGGCCACCAAAGCTACGCCGAAAGAGATGTTGACCATCGTCGACAAGCCGCTGATTCAATATGGCGTTGAAGAGGCTCTGGCAGCCGGCATGGACCAGATCATTATGATCACAGGCCGCGGCAAGCGCTCGGTGGAAGATCATTTCGATGTATCCGTAGGTCTGGAGCTGACCCTGCAGCAGGCCGGCAAAGATAAGCTGTATAATATTGTTTCGCGTGTTTCCAACATGGCCGAAGTGATCTATGTGCGACAGAAGCGCGCTCTGGGTCTGGGTCATGCCGTACTCTGCGCCGACCACTGGATCAACGATGAACCCTTTGGTGTCTCACTGGCCGATGAGTTGATCATCAATGAAAAACCGGCCATGCGCCAGCTGGCCGAGGTCTACGAACAGACCGGGTGTTCGGTCATTGGCCTGATTGAAGTGCCTGAAGAGCAGATTCACAAATACGGCATTGTCGCTTATGTTGAAGAAAACGGACTGATGCGACTGACCGACATGGTTGAAAAACCCTCTGCAAAAGATGCCCCATCCAACCTTGCCATGATGGGGCGATATGTCTTCACACCGCGACTGATGGAACTGTTACATGACGTTAAACCCGGTCGGGGAAACGAAATCCAGTTGACCGATGCCATCGCCATGCTGGCGCGCGAAGAACCTGTATATGGCGTCCGGCTGCAGGGGCAACGTTTTGATGCAGGCAGCCCGGAAGGCTTTTTATTGGCCAATGCCATTCTCGGCATGCAACATGAAGAATATGGACCGTCCCTGCGCAAGGCACTGAAAGAATACCTGTGAACAATAGTCTGAATATTCTGGCACTGGACACGGCATTCGGTGAAATCTCCGCTGCCGTGCTGTGCAATGGCGAACCGTTTTTATCCCGCCCCAATCACACAGACCACGGCAAAACACGCTCAACCACGATAGTGCCGATACTGGCTGACCTGCTTGCTCAGGCCGGACTAAGCTGGAATGAACTGGACCTGCTTGCACTAGGTGCAGGACCCGGCGCATTTACCGGCCTGCGCATTGCGGCCGCTACTTTGGCCGGCATCAACAGTGAAATGAAACTGCCGATTCTGCATCTCTCTTCCCTGGCCATTACAGCCAGACAGGTCATCACCTCCGAACCGCTCTGGGTCATCGAAGACGCCAGAGCCGGCGAAGCATTTGCCGGCCGTTATGCTGCAGGCGAGAACATCGAAGCAGACCGCTGCCTGAGCTGGCATGACGTTGCCGGCTTTGAAGCGAGCCGGTTTGTCTGCCACAATAATCCGGCTGTCGATATGCAAGGCTGGCAGCGGCTCGACCTGCTCATTCCGCGCTCGGCAGCACTGCTGTCTGAAGCCGAGTATATGCTCTCCGAATCAGTCATAGCCCAACTGCCGGTTTATCCGCAACCGGTCTATTTACAACGTTCACAGGCGGAGAAAAACCTGCATGTCTGAAAAGCAGAAAATACGACTTCTGTTTGTCTGTCTCGGCAACATCTGCCGCTCGCCTCTTGCCGAGATTGTGGTGAAAGATGTCGCGACCCGCAGAGGTTTACATCACTACCATATCGAGTCCGCCGGTACCGGTGACTGGCATGTCGGCGGCCCTGCCGATCCGCGTTCGGCCAGCAAGGCGAAAGAAAAGGGGCTGGATCTCAGCCGCCACCGCGCCCAGCAGATCACTGCACACAACTGCCATAAATGGGACTGGCTGATTGCCATGGATGCAGACAACCGCCGCAATCTGCTGCTTATGGGCGTGCCTGAATCACGCATCCTGATGATGCGCCAGTTTGAAAACCCCGTGAATATCCCCGATGTGCCGGACCCCTACTACGGCGGTGCTCACGGTTTTGAAGATGCCTACCTGATGCTGGTCGGCAATGCCGAAGCCCTGCTCGACCATCTGGAAAGTCAAAGAGAAGACTCAAACCCACGCCGCTAATTTCCGCTACATGCAAAATACCGGCATCCGCTGCATCTCTTTGCTGCGCACAGGAAAGAATCTTTATGACTGACTACAGGAGCCTGTTACCAGCAAAGCCATACTGATGTCTATTGGATGGCAGCCGTGCAAACGTGCATCGATACGCTGAAACCCTGCAGCGCCTCCACGCCCCACCCCCTCTTTTCAGATCATCAGCGCAAAGCGCCTCATCGCCACCGTTGAATTTAATTGGTAGTTTGGTTTGAAGTGATCAATAAGCCATAAGGAGCAGTTGCATGAGCGCGACCATCAATGGGCCGGACGGGCAACCACGCTGCAGCTGGTGCGGTGCTGCGCCTGAGTTCTTCGACTATCACGATCGCGAATGGGGCTTCCCGGTCGATGACGATCAACGGCTGTTTGAAAAACTGTGCCTGGAGAGTTTCCAGTCGGGCTTGAGCTGGCGCACGATCCTGGCCAAGCGCGAAAATTTCCGTGCCGCATTCTGTCATTTCGATTTTGAACAGGTTGCCCGCTTCAACGAACGCGATGTAGAGCGACTGCTGAATGACGCCGGCATTGTCCGCCATCGCGGCAAGATCGAGGCGGTGATCAACAATGCCCAAAGGGCTTGCGAAATGGTCGAGCAGGAAGGCTCTATCGCCGCCTTCGTCTGGCGTTATGAGCCAAAGCAACCTGCACCGCCGCAAACCGCATCAACGTCGCCGGAATCAATCGCCATGTCCAAAGAACTGAAAAAGCGCGGCTGGAAATTTGTCGGCCCGACTACAGCCTTCGCCTTCATGCAGGCCATGGGGTTGATCAACGATCATGTGGATGCTTGTATCACCAGGTCAAAAGTGGAACACGCTCGTGATAACTTCAGATGTCCCGCAAGCTGATCCTTTCCTTTGGTCTTCTACAGGAGCGAATGCTATGCAAACAAAGGAAAAATCATGATTATTATCTACGGAATCAAAGAGAACTTGAACCCAATCAAGGCGCGGATGTCCGATGTCATACACGGCTGTATGCAGTCCGTGCTCGGCATGCCGGAAGATAAACGGGCGCACCGCTTTATGCCGATGGAGAAGGAGGACTTCTACTATCCCGGTGGGCGGTCCGATGCCTACACCGTGGTTGAAATCAATATGATGGCCGGGCGCAAACCGGAGACGCAGAAAGCACTGATCAAGGAGTTGTTCAAACAATTTGAGCAACAGCTCGGCATTGCGCCGGTCGATGTTGAAATCACCATTCAGGAGCAACCGCCCCACTGCTGGGGCTTTCGCGGCATCACCGGTGATGAAGCCCGCTTAAATTACACGGTGAATGTATAACATAGCATGGCGCCTTGGTTCACAAGCTATCCATAAGCAGCACGATGTTATAATCAGCCGGTTTTCTTTAAACCCAGCAGATATTCGACATTGCCCTTGGGGCCGTGGATGGGTGATTCGGCGATACCGATGATTTCCGCACCGGCCAACCCGCCTTCTACCATCGCTGATACCCGCTCAATCGCGGACTGACGATGTAAATCATCGCGCACCACACCCTTATCTAGAAATCTCGGTTCCACTTCAAACTGCGGCTTGATCAGAGCCACACACCAGCCACCCTCTTTCACAAACGGCCAGGCGAACGGCAATACGTTGGTCAGGGAGATAAAGGAGGTGTCGATCACCAGAGCATCCACAGGTTCAGGGATAAGTTCCGCAGTTAATTTGCGCACGTGCGTTTTTTCCAGGTTGATGACGCGCTCATCGTGTTGAAGCTTGTAGTGCAACTGCCCGTGTCCGACATCTACGGCATAGACTTTCAGCGCCCCGTTCTGCAACAACACGTCGGTAAAACCGCCGGTGGAAGCACCGACATCCAGACCGACAATGCCTTCGGCACTGAAAGGAAATACTTCCAGAGCTTTCTCAAGCTTGAGACCGCCACGTGAGACATAACGCAGCACTTCACGCACCTCGATGTCGGCATTTTCAGCAACCAGATTACCCGCTTTATCCGATTTCTGCCCGGCCACATAAACAAGACCCGCCATAATCAAGCGGCCGGCTATATCGACGGATTCAACCAGTTCGCGGGCAACCAGCAGCTGATCCAGCCGCAGTTTCTTTACCCTGGGTTTTGCCACGATTCAGGCACGCAGCTGTTTGAGAATACCGGCTCTGTCCAACCCCAGTCCGGACAGGATCTCGTCCTGGGTACCATGGGCGGGGAAGCTGTCGGGCAAGGCGATATGTTTGAACGGGCCACTCCAGCCGGACTTCAGCGCCAGTGTGGCAATCTGTTCACCCACACCACCGGCAGCGATACCCTCTTCTATGACTACCAGCGGCTTACCCGACTTCAGGTGATACAGAATCGCAGCTTCATCCAGCGGCTTGATAAAGCGCAGGTTCAGCAGCGTCATGGCCAGGCCATCTTCCTTACGCACGGTTTCCACTGCCGCCAGCGCATCATGTACGCGCGTTCCGACAGCAATCACCAGACCTGCATCGCCCTCTTCGATCACTTCCGCCTTACCGATATCGAGGATATGAGCCGTGGCCAGATCGACACCGTAACCGTTACCGCGCGGATAGCGGATGGTGACAGGGCCACTCAATGTTGCAGAAGTCAGCAGCATGGATTTCAGCTCCGCCTCATCCCTGGGTGCCATCACCGTCATATTGGGCAGATTACGCATAAACGCTATATCAAACATACCGGTATGGGTGGCGCCATCGGCACCGACGATCCCGGCACGATCCAGACAGAATGTCACCGGCAGATTCTGGATACAGACATCATGAATAATCTGGTCATAAGCGCGCTGCATGAAGGTCGAATAGATCGCTACAAAAGGACGTTTTCCGGCTGCCGCAAGACCTGCGGCAAAGGTTACGGCATGCTGCTCGGCAATACCGACATCGAAACAGCGTTCAGGGTGACGTTTGATAAAACGCGACAGCCCCGTACCCGCAGGCATGGCAGCCGTGATCGCCACGATACTGTCATTATCATCGGCCATATCAGCCAGTGCATCGGCAAACACCTGCGTATACGTTGGCGGTTTGCCATCACTCTTATGCGGCAGACCGGTCTGCACATTGTACGGACCCAGCCCGTGCCACGTTTCCGGATCATCCTCGGCCGGCGTGAATCCCAGACCTTTTTTAGTCACCACATGCAACAGAATAGGTCCGTCGAGATTTTTGCAATTGTTCAGGGTCGGTAGCAGATGATCAAAATCGTGACCGTCAATCGGCCCGATATAACGAAAACCCATCTCTTCAAACAGTGTGCCCGGAGTAATCATGCCTTTGACATGCTCTTCCACGCGTTTGGCTGCATCGAGTGCACCGGGCAGCTTTTCCAGAATACGCCGGGCCGTGTCCTTGGCCTGTGTATAAGACTTGCCGGTAATAATGCGTGCCAGATAGGAGGACATCGCCCCGACATTCGGAGCAATCGACATCTCATTATCATTAAGAATCACCAGCAGGCGATTATTGTGCGCGCCGGCATGATTGAGCGCTTCAAAGGCCATGCCGCCGGTCAGGGCGCCGTCTCCGATCACCGCAACCACATGGTTGCGACCACCGGAAAGGTCGCGCGCACAGGCAAAACCGTATGCAGCGGAAATCGAGGTAGAGGCGTGGCCCGCGCCGAACGGATCATGCTCGGACTCGCTGCGTTTGGTGAAGCCGCACAGGCCGCCATACTGGCGAATAGTCGGCATCTGGCTTAAACGGCCGGTGAGAATCTTGTGCGGATAAGCCTGATGGCCGACATCCCATATAATTTTATCGCGCGGTGAATCAAACAGGTAATGCAGTGCGATGGAAAGCTCCACCACCCCGAGTCCGGCGCCAAGGTGACCGCCGATTGGAGCCAGCGTTTCGATCAGATACTGACGCATCTGCTGGGCCAGTCGCGGCAACTGTTCGGGATAGAGTGCCTTCAGATCAGCGGTGCCATGAATGCGTTGCAGCAGTTCAGCGCTCATCGACCGCGCCCTAAAATATAATGTGCCAGTGATTTCAACGATACGCCCTCTCCGGCCAGAGGATGACATGCATCCAGCGCCATGTCGCGCATCTCATCAGCCAGCTCACGGGATCGCTGCAACCCGAGCAGGGAGACATAGGTCGCCTTGTTTTGCTCGGCATCCTTGCCTGCACTTTTGCCCAGCTCGGCGGAACTGGCGGTCACATCAAGAATATCATCAGCAATCTGGAACAGTAACCCGACTGCCTTGCCATAACGCGAACAGGCATCGAGTTGCAAGGCGTCAGCGCCTGCCAGACGCGCGCCTGCTTCACAGCACCAGTGCAACAGGGCTCCGGTTTTATGCAGATGAATGCGTTCAACCTGCAGCAGCTCCATGTGTTTGCCTGCGGCGGCATCAAACTCGGCCTGCATATCGAGCACCTGTCCGCCAACCATGCCCTGACAACCGGAAGCAAGCGCCAGTGAACGCATCAATTCGCAGCGCAGTTCTGCATCCACGTCCATACCGGCAACCAGCTCAAAGGCCAGAGCCTGCAGTGCATCACCGGCGAGTATGGCGGTCGCTTCATCGAACTTTTTGTGGCATGTCGGATTGCCGCGTCTGAGATCATCGTCATCCATGCAGGGCAGATCATCATGGATCAGTGAGTAGGTATGAATACATTCAATGGCAAGGGCAGCCGGCATCACGCGCTGCAGATCTTCACCGCCACAGACGCGATAGGTTTCCAGCAGCAGTCCGGGACGCACGCGTTTGCCACCGGCCAGCACTGAATAGGACATGGCTTCCAGCAGAATACCGGTCACCACGGATTGACGCAGCGCCAACATCGACGTCAGGGCTGCCTCCACGCTGGCAGCATGTGTGGCGAGAAAATCTGGCGCTTTCATTTATGCGGCATCTGCGCCGTTTTCGAGCACCTGCAAGCGCTGATCCGCCTGATCCAGCAAGGCTTCGCATCGGCGCGACAACTTCACGCCTGTTTCAAATGCGGCAACACTCTCTTCCAGAGGAAGCTCACCCGACTCAAGCTTTGCCACCAGTCGAGTCAACTGTTCCAGCGCCTGTTCAAATGAGAGTTCGTTTGTATCCGCTTTATTGCTCACTGCCGCTCCTTACTGCCTCTGTCTGCCACAAAATAAGTCAAAGGGGAGGGTGATTCTAGGTGACTGTCCCCCTTGGTCAATGTGAATAAGTCTGGCTAGGGTTCGCGCATGCGAATTCTATGTTTCCTGCTCCTGCTTTGCGCCCCGCTACAGGCCTGGGCCATTATCAATGCCGAGGACCTCGATCTTTCCATTCAGGAGGATGGCCTGCTTGGCAAAGTCGGGTTCTCAGCCAACGGTAGCTCCGGCAACAGTGACAAAATCAATGGTGAAGCCAGCGGGCGACTGCTGTGGCGCCACGGGCCGCATACCGAGATGCTGGTCGGCAACTATGCCTACGGCAAAAGCCGTGGTGTGCGCGACACCAACAAAGCCTTCGCTCATCTGCGCCACCGCTATGCGCTGACGCCAATCCGGGATGCCGAGGCCTTCGCACAGGCGCAACAGAATGAGTTTGCGCACCTGAAATTGCGTACCCTGCTCGGCGGAGGCCTGCGCTGGTCACAAGGCGATGAAAACGTAAGCCTGCATCTCGGGCTCGGCGCCTTCCATGAGTGGGAAAAGCTGAGCAACAGCACCCTGCCGGTCAGCCGGCTCTGGCGCGGCAACAGTTATCTGGCTCTGGGTTATACCCTCAACGAGCGGGTCCGATTGCAGAATACACTCTATTACCAGCCGGCATTCAAGGATGCGGCCGACTACCGCCTGCTTGATGATGCCGCGCTGATTGTCAGCCTGACCGGCATCTGGCCCTGCGCCTTGCCATTGAGATCGCCAGGGATTCACAGCCCCCGGCAGGAATCAAGGATACCGACATCAGCTACAAAACCGGACTGGAGTTAAAATTCTGATGCAGCTTATCCGCCATGCGCAGCAGCCATATCCGGAATCACTGCTTGAGCAGGAAACCATCGTGGCTGATATTCTGGCCGGAACAACCGGCCCGACAGTGATTTTTACCGAACATCCCCCGCTCTTCACCATCGGCACCTCGGGCTCCGAACAGGATGTGCTCAACCGTCATATCGATGGTGAAGACATTGCCATGTTTGCCAGCGGGCGCGGTGGCGAGGTGACTTATCACGGGCCGGGGCAACTGGTCTGCTATGTCATTGATGATCTGCGTCATCGACAGGACCTGCACAAACATGTCTGGCGGCTCGAGGAGATGGTGATCCGGGCTCTGGCTGATTTCGGCATTGCTGCCGGCCGCAGCAAACGCGGCATCGGCGTCTGGGTGAATGACAAAAAGATTGCTGCGGTCGGTGTACGCTGCCGCAAATGGATTACCTTTCACGGCATTGCGCTGAACATCAATCCCAACCTGAGACATTTCTCCGGCATCGTGGCCTGCGGCATGACGGATAGTCCGGTTACATCCATGGCGTCACTCGGCGTTCAGGCTGACCGGCAACAGGTTGAAAAAGCGCTTTGTGAGCATCTGGTCTTCGACAAGGCATAGACTGCGATTGGCCATGCCATTTCACTGCACATAACCATAAGCACCTCCGCTTCTTATGGTTGGCAATATGGCGTGTGATTGTAGATTACCCGGCCGGACTCACCAAAGGTGCCCTGATCATGCAGTCACATATTTGTATATATGGTTTCATCTCCACGCTGCTGCTCTGGCTCAGCATAAGTTTCGCTCTGGCTGAAGAGCGTCCCGGCGCCATCACAACGGAGCTGAGTTATATCGCCGAGTCCGTCCATAATTTTTCCGGCGGCTTGAAAAAAGGCACAAAAAATGAAGCTAAAGGCTCACTTGGTGCCACGATTGATTTTGAAAAAGCTGGTCTTTGGGCCGGCGCCACGGCTTACGTTGAGTTTATTATTGATCACGGCACAGACCCTAGCGGTGCACTAATCGGGGACTTTCAGACTGTCAGCAATATTGCCGACGGCAATCGCACACGCCTGCAGCAGGCCTGGTTCGAGCAACGTTTACTGGATGGCAGCATCGCCGTCCTGATAGGTACGCACGATCTGAACGCCGAATTCGATGTCACCGAGTACGGCAGCCTGTTCACCAACTCATCATTCGGCATTGGTCCTGAAATCACCGGCAATGCCGCCGCTTCAATCTTCCCTGAAGCGGGGCTTGCCGCCCGCATTGCACTTCATGCCAATGATCAACTCTCTTTCAGCGCGGCCGCCTATGATGGCGATCCGCTCACACGCGCCCTGCATGCAGCAGAGGGTTATCTGTATATTGCCGAAGCAGCCTGCTCCAGTGAAAATGGCGCCGCTTACAAGCTGGGTCTCTGGCGCCACACCAAAGCTCCGGTTCAGGGTGGCGGACAGGGTCTCTCCGGCGCTTATATCGTTATTGATCAGCCGCTATGGGGTTGGGAAGGCGGCTCGATGGGGGCATTCCTGCAGTATGGGCTTGCGCAGCGCTCGGCTGAAAACATCAAAAACTATATCGGCGCAGGCCTCCAGATTAGCGGCCTGATACCGGGACGTGCAGATGATGAATCAGGTGTTGCCTTCGCCCGGGCAGATTTCTCAAGCAATTACCGCAGCCTCAATCCCGGTTTCAAAAAAGCCGAAACCGTGATCGAGCTGACCTATCGCGCCCCGCTGACAGACTGGCTGGCCATTCAACCGGCCTTTCAATACATCATGTCACCCTCCGGTGATCCTGCACTGCACAATGCCAGAGTCGGCCTGCTGCGCGTTGAACTCAGCATCTAAGTCGTTCTTCAGCGGCCGACCTGAACAACACCATCGTCACCGGCCTGTCATTTCAATGTCACACACATGTCGCAATCAGACTGTTGAATGCCCGCACAAGAAGCCGGCTCCACTGCGAGTTGGCCCGGAGGTTATTATGACAGCTTTGAAACTGGATCTGGAAGGCGATCGCAAGGATATGCTGAAGTGGATCAGTGCCCGCAATGCACATATCCCCATGGCTGAACTGGAGTTCCTTATCGGCATCCCGCCATTCTCCTCGGATGATGATGAATGGAGCAATGACAACTGGCGCTGAATTTGCGCCGCTAACATCGTCACAGAGATCTCAAGGCGGAGCAACAATGCTCCGCCTTTTTCATGTCCCACCCGCTTGCACATCTGCCTGCATGCAGAGGCAGTCATTCATCATTCCGATAAAGACCTATTTATTTTCAGGTTTCACTGCTGTCCGGTTAAAGATTTCGCAGTCATAAAGTAGGCCTGAATTCCCAACGTTTATGGTAGATTTGTAGTTGTCGAGACAGCAAATTCACATAAAGGAGAACTCAGGCCATGCAGCACACTAATACGATTTTTCACCAGATAATAAGAGCAGTCCCTCGCCATCTTTTCGACCATGTCGCAGAGCGTTACAAGGGAGATCATCGCGTACGGAGTCTCTCCTGCTGGACGCAGTTTTGCGTCA